>JBMOKS010000251.1:0-22595 GCA_049324355.1 Bacteroidota bacterium | reverse complement strand
GCGTTCATTTTGATCAGGACGTGATAGCAACACACTATATGCAAAACAAACAGGGGCCAAATCCGAAGGGCTTGGTCTTTGAGAGCGATAGAAATCTTTTCAATCCTGCTAATTGGCAAAAAGATGTACCGGTGAACAATAAGCGATACGTTGAAGAGCAATTCAGGTTTACATTCACCGAACAAGATTATTTAGATGCACAATGAATAACACAGTTAATTTAAGTTCCGTGATTTTTCAACCCTTAAGCGACATACCATGACAACGTAGACTAAAGGGAAGTGATCCGATCAAACAATTGACCCGCTTTCTCCAGATCAACATTGCCGCCCGAGAAAATAATGCCCACTCTCTTCCCTGAGAATTTTTCTTTAGCTTTTAATACAGCGGCGAGTGGCACGGCGGCAGAAGGTTCAACCACAAGTTTCAGCCGTTCCCAAACCAAACGCATGGCCGCGATGATCTCCGGATCGGTAACCGTGATGATCTCTTTCACATGCTCTTTGATGATGGCAAAAGTTTTTTCGCCAAGGGAAGTCAACAAGCCGTCGGCAATGCTATTGGACTGTGAAACTTCAATTTTTCCGCTTTGCATAGAACGGTAAGCATCGTCGGCACCGGAAGGTTCACCGGCGATAACCGTTGTTTTGGGTGAGAAAAATTTTGTTGCCAGTGCGGTACCGCTGAGTAAGCCGCCACCACCAACCGGGGCGACTACAAAATCGAGGTTAGTAATTTCTTCATACAACTCTTTTGCGGCTGTGGCCTGACCGGCGATCACATCGTAATTGTTGAACGGATGAATTTCGCAAGCGCCGGTTTTCTTACGGACTTCGACCAGCATCGATTCTCTGGATTGTGCGGTTGGCTCACATTCGAAAATTTGGCCTCCGTATTCTCTCACTCCTTTCTTTTTGATTTCCGGAGCACTATGAGGCATGACGATATAAGCTTTAGTGCCTACCAATTTGGCGGCACGCGCCACAGCCTGGGCGTGATTTCCACTGGAATGGGTGGCGATGCCTTTAGCACGATCTGCCTCGGAAAGCGATAGTGCGGCGTTCATCGCGCCGCGCGCCTTAAAGGCCCCGATGTATTGTAAATTCTCGCATTTGAAAAACAGTTTGCAACCTGCTATCGAATCGATACTTTCAGATGTCAACACCGGTGTGCGGTGAATGTACGGTTTGATCCGCTCATGAGCAGCGCTGATGGTGTCTTTCGTGATCACTTCCCGGGCGGGGCTTGTCGTATCTTTACCTGTTATCATTTCGAGGCATTAGGTTTTTCAATTTTCCTATTAAAACGGATCAAAAACAGTCTCAGTTTTGATTATTTTGATCGTGCCAGTTCGCAAAAAAATTAATGTGCGTCGAGCCAATTTTCGCCCACACCCACTTCAACTTCCATGGGAACTTCAAGCTGCACGGCACCGCACATGAGCTTTCGCACATTTTCTTTTACAAGGTCCGCTTCGTCTTTGTGGAGGTCAAATACCAGTTCATCGTGTACCTGCATGGTCATACGCGTTCGTAATTTCTCCCTCGTAAGCCAGTCGTGAATGTTCACCATGGCGATCTTGATGATGTCAGCCGCGCTTCCCTGTATGGGTGCGTTGATGGCGTTGCGCTCGGCGAAACCTCTGGTGGCCATATTTCGGGAGTTGATGTCGCGAAGATAACGCCGCCTTCCGAAAATGGTCTCCACAAACTCCTGCTCGCGTGCCTTGTTGATAGATTCATCCATGTAGCGTTTGATGGCGGAGAATTCCTGGAAATACGATTTAATGATCTCACTAGCTTCGGAACGAGCGATGCCAAGATTTTGTGCCAGACCAAAGGCTGTGCTTCCATATAAAATTCCAAAGTTCACTTCTTTGGCTTTTCGGCGCATGTCGGGAGTAACTTTGTCAAGTTCTACCTTAAAAACTTTCGCCGCTGTAGTGGTGTGAATATCACGTTTCGAGCGGAAGGCCTCGATCATCGTTTCATCTTTGGCGAACGACGCGGCGATCCTCAATTCGATCTGAGAGTAGTCGGCAGACATAAACAAATAGTCGCTGTTGCGGGCGACAAATGCTTTCCTGATCTGCCTGCCTTTTTCTGTTCGTATGGGTATATTTTGAAGGTTCGGGTTGTTGGAGCTCAAGCGACCTGTAACGGCCCACGCCTGGCGGTAGTCGGTATGAATCCGCCCGTCAAACTGACTGATCATTCGCGGCAAAGCATCAACATAGGTCGAGCGTAGCTTGTCATATTCGCGATAGTCGAGGATCTTTCGGGCAATTTCGTGATCGGCCGCTAAACCCAACAGTACATCTTCACCGGTTGCATATTGTCCGGACTTCGTTTTCTTTGGTTTTTCGAGCAGTTTCATTCTCTCGAATAAAACTTCTCCTAGCTGTTTTGGAGAACCGATGTTGAATTCTATTTCGGCGATCTTGTAGATCTCTCTCTGTACTTTTTCGATCTCTCCTTTCAGGTCATCTGACATTTTGTTCAGCGCCTTCACGTCTACTTTTACGCCTTCAAACTCCATTGCCCCCAGCACTTTGGCGAGTGGCATTTCAATATCGCTCATCAGTTTGCCATGGCCGCGTGCCTCAAGATCTTTTAAAACAGGCGCTTTGAGTTGAAGAATTTTGTCGACACGTTCACAGACTTGATTTTTTTGTTTTGAATCCGGATCGGCCAGTAGGTCGTAGTTGAGGTATTGCGAGCACAACACTTGCAAGGTGTGTGCTGCTTCGGGCTCAATAAGGTAATGGGCCAGCATCGGATCGAAAAGCGGGCCTTTGATTTCAACGCCATACTTTTTTAAGGTCAGGATCGGCGCTTTAAGATTGTGTCCGATCTTTTCTATGCTCTCATTTTCAAGAATCGGCTTCAGCTCTTTGGCTATTTGATCTGCCTCTTCGGCGTTTAGAATTGGAATGAAATGCGCTTCATTTTCTACATATGAAAAAGCAATGCCTCGCCATTGGTAGTCGAAATTAACTTCATCGTCGGTGATGATCTCGATGGCCAGTGTTTTTTCCTTTGCCAGCTTTTCGATCAGCGCCTTCCGCAATTCCGGAAGGTCCACCAACGAATATTGTGTAGATTCTGTTGCGGCACTTTTCCTTTCGGTCACGGCAGTTTCCGTGGCTACGGCAGGTTTCCCGAACATAGAAAGCTGGGCGTTTTGCTTGGGGCGTGACACTGTTGTTGCGCCGGCTGTTTCACCAAACGCGCGACCGGCGATGCCTTTAAATTCCAGGTCGTCGAAGATCGGTTTGAGTTTGTCGACGTTCGGACCTTTGTACAACAACGCTTCTTCATCAAAAGCAATCGGCACATCGGTGATGATGGTGGCGAGTTTTTTAGAAAGTATGGCTTGCTCACCATACTGCAGCATCAACTCTTTTTGTTTTCCTTTCAGGTCGCTTGCGTGCGCGACGGCATTTTCAACGGAGCCATATTGTTTGATGAGCGCCGCTGCAGTTTTCGGACCAATACCCGGAATGCCGGGAATGTTGTCGGAAGTATCGCCTTGCAACCCGAGGATGTCTTTTACCTGCGATACATTTTCGATATCCCATTTTTCGCAAACTTCCTTGACACCCAGTACATCCACGGCATTGCCCATGTATGCTGGCTTATAAAGAAACACACACTCATTGACCAGCTGACCGAAATCTTTGTCGGGCGTCATCATGTATACTTCAAAGCCTTTTTGACAAGCCTCGTACGAAAGCGTTCCGATAATATCGTCAGCTTCATAGCCATCCAGTTCGAGGATTGGGATATTAAATCCCTGGATGATCTCTTTCACTTTGGGTATACCGTAGCGAATATCTTCGGGTGTTTCCTGGCGTGTGGCTTTATACTGATCGAATATCTGATCGCGGAATGTTTTGGCCGCAGTGTCAAAAGCTACACCAATGTGCGTGGGTTTCTGCTTCTGAATAACTTCCATCAGCGTGTTGGTGAACCCAAACGGCACTGAAGTGTTGATTCCCCGCGAGTTGATCCGTGGACTTTTGGTAAAGGCAAAATGTGCACGGTAAATGAGTGCGTAAGCGTCGAGTAAAAAAAGTTTTTTCGAAGGTTTATCCATAAGACCTGCAACTTAGGAATTGAAAATTATGTTTTCACAACAGATCATAAAAATCATTAAATTTAAACATGCAAGAAACGGTGACACTCCCCCCCAGAACTGTTATGGAGGTCTTTAAGATGCTTCCGGAAGGTACACTTGCGGAAGTAATTGAAAACGCCCTGTATATGTCACCCACACCCACCGGAAAGCATCAGCGGCTTTCCAGAAAGCTATCTACCCAATTGGACCAATTTGTAACATCGGAAGACCTGGGTGAAATATTTTACGCACCATATGATGTATTTCTCGACGAGACAGAAAATGCTGTTCAACCGGACTTATTCTTTGTCTCAAGAAAAAATGCTGGTATAGTTAACGATGATGGGCACGTTCACGGCGTTCCGGATTTGATCATAGAAATTTTATCGCCGGGAAATAAAAAACACGATAAAGTCATAAAAAAAAATCTCTACGAGAAGTTCGGCGTAAAAGAATATTGGATCATCGACCCAGACACGCGCGCTGCCATTGGATACACCTTAAAAAATAAAACTTATCAGCTCATCGGCGAGGATTCCGGCAAAATAAATTCTATTTTGCTCGGCAAATCATTTGTCTTTTGAATAACCTAAACCTCGTCAAAACCCCTCTTGATATTTTTTTGTATTGGGAGCAAAACACTCCTGATCGCCTTTTTCTGCGTCAGCCCCTTCAAGGCGTCTGGAAAACCTGGTCCTATAAAAAAGCTGGAGATGAGATCCGGAGAATAGCAGCAGCTTTAAAGTCTTATGGCCTGCAGCCCCAAAGCAACGTAGCCATACTTTCCAAAAACTGTGCGCACTGGATCATGGCAGACCTGGCCATTTGGATGGCGGGGCACGTTTCAGTTCCTATCTACCCTACGCTGTCGGCCGCGTCTATTCAACAGATATTGGAGCACAGCGAAACCAAAGTTTTGTTTGTGGGCAAGCTCGACAATTTCGATCAGCAGAAGTCAGGTATTCCTGCGTCGGTTAAGTGTATCAGCTTTACTACTTATGGCCAGGAGATAGGCGATAGTTGGGAAGGGCTGATCCAGCAACATCAACCTGTAAAGGAAAAAGTATTACGCGATCCGGAAGAACTTGCCACCATAAAATATACGTCGGGCACTACCGGCAAACCAAAAGGTGTGATGATCACCTTTCACGCCCTCCATTTAATTACCACGCAGGCGTTGAAAGGATTTAGAATTCCTGCCGAAGGCCAGCACTTCTTCTCGTATCTGCCGCTGAGTCATATTGCCGAACGCATGCTCATTGAAATGGGAGCATTGTATTCGGGTGCTGCGATTTCTTTTTCAGAATCGCTGGAGAAATTTCCGCAGAACCTGATGGACACTCAGCCTACGATCTTCCTGGCCGTGCCTCGCATCTGGTCGAAGTTCCAGGAAAAGATATTGGAAAAAATGCCAAAGCTGGACCTGCTGTTGAAAATTCCGGTTGTCCGTGGAGTCATCAAAAAAGCGATCAGAAAAAAACTTGGTGTTTCAAAAGCCAATTGGATATTCACCGGTGCGGCCCCAATCTCGAAAGAACTATTGGAATGGTTCGCTAAACTGGATATCATCATTCATGAGGTGCTGGGCATGACCGAAAACCTGGCCTATTCTCACATCAATCTCGATCGGATAAAATTCGGAACCGTAGGTCAGGCCTGGCCCGACGTGGAAGCAAGAATTTCGGATGAGGGAGAACTACAAATGAAACACGGCGGTCTGATGAAGGGGTACTACAAAGAACATCAACTCACCATGGAGACCTTCACGCCGGATGGATTTTTAAGAACCGGCGACAAAGGAGAAGTAGACAGCGAAGGATTTCTAACGATCACGGGAAGGCTCAAAGACCAGTTTAAAACCGACAAGGCGAAATTCATCGACCCGGCCCCGATCGAACTCCGCTTTTCAACCAATCCGCAAATCGAGCAAGTGTGCGTGGTGGGCATGGGCATTCCTCAACCCATTGCATTGATTGTCTTATCAGCAGCGGCGAAAAATAAAACTCGCGAGCAGATCGATGAAAACATTTCGCAGACCATGAATGACATCAATCCACAGCTGGAAACTTACGAGCGCATCAAAACGGCAGTCATTATGCGCGAAGACTGGACCATCGAAAACGGATTGATGACACCGTCGATGAAAGTGAAACGGAACGAGATCGAAAAAATCCACATGGCCCGATATTCGAAATGGTACGATCAGGATGACGCGGTGGTTTGGGAATAATTTAGTGTCTCTGTGCCCTGCATTTAAGATTAAAGATCAACGATTTTGGATTTAAGAATATCGTCCAGGAAATCGTCCCTTCTCCTTAAACTCAGAGGCCTTTTGACGACAAGGCACAAAGACATGAAGGAATTACAAGCTTATTTGAATTTCGCTTTATAAAACTGTACTGTATTTTTATACGCGTCCTTATAAGCAGCTTCGTCGTAGTTGCCCATCGGGTTGCTCGGATTGGCAAATCCATGTTTGGCATCATACATTTTCACCGTCAACGTTTTGCCCGCAGCTTTCATGCTCTCTTCGAATTTTGTGACGAGCTCCGGGTTGATCCACTGATCCTGTTTGGCAAAAATTCCCAGTACATCGGTGTTCAACGTTTTTAATTTTTCAATATCAGTTACGGGCATGCCATAATAGATCACACAGGCCGCAGCTTGTTTACCCGCAGTTAAAGTCGCCAATAACGATTGGCCGCCACCGAAGCACCATCCTACCGTACCTACTTTAGCATCTTTTCCGGCAAAAGCAAGTGCACCTTTCACGATCATATCGCCGCGCTCTTGTTTGAACTCCTGCATGTAGCGGCCCGCCGCATCGGCGTCAGTAGCCAGTTTGCCATCGTACATGTCCAGCGCGATGACATTCACGTTGCCAAGATCTTTGTAGAGGTCTTCCGATTGTCTTTTAATGTTGTCGTTCAGTCCCCACCATTCCTGGAAAACAAAGATCCAGTTGTTCGTTTTCTTTTTGGCTTCGATGAGGTAGGCGTTAGCTTCGGTGCCGTCGGGACAATTGAGTTTGATCATCTTGCCGCCTTCTTCGCTCACATGAATATAGGCGCGTGGCGCAGGATGCTCACGGTTGAAGTTCTTGTTGGAAGCAAACATGGCGAATTTTTCCGTGGAGGTCGTGTGGCAGACGGTGATGCCATCACTTTGAGAATAACCAAAAGAAGCTGCCAGCAGCAGCGCGAACAGTGCAACAAGTTTTTTCATATTAGGTTGGTTTTAAGGGTCAAACACAAACTAATACAATTTTGCTTTTATTCCGCTAATTGTCCAGTGATTACACGATCATACGTGATAAAATCGGTGTTGATCGGCTCGAAACCTTTTTGCCGCAGCAACATGGCCACCTGCGCGCGATGATAGGAGGAGTGATTGACGAGGTGGATCATAATATTCTCAACATTGTTGGTATACGCCTCGCCAACATAATTTTTGTAAGTAAGCTGCCGGTCAAAATTATCGGCACTGTCAATAAAGTCGAGCCATTTTTTCCCTGCGTCTTCTGCCATGTTGATAAGTTGCTCTATTGTATACGCTCCCCACAATTTGACATCGGGTGCCGGCAACCCTTTGATGCGATGAAGCCACAGGTATTGAGCCGCCAAAACGTGCCCCATCAGGGTGAGTATCTTTTCTTCGTTCACCTGCTGCCGTTGAATGGTGCCTAGCACCCGGCGCGTCGCCCAGATGTTGTACTGATAAAGTTTTAGAAAATATTTCTTCATTGTTACGCAAGTTAATGCGACAATGGAATAACAGACAAGTTTAAGAGTTGGTAATTTGACTATTGGCAGAATAAAAGAATCTACAACGATTGAATCGGGTCTGGTTCGGGTTCCTGGTTCGCGATGCTTGGTTTAGAATTTTGATACGGGATTTTCTGACCAATGATCATTGGCTCATGTATGGTATCTATCGATTATCTTTTTTCTCAGCAGTGATGTCGTCGAATATGCTGTTGAAGACTGAGAGAATGAGGCTAAACAACAGCGCCCACCAGAAACCGTTTACACGAAAGCCGTCGACCAATGAATCGGCAAGCAGGATGATGATGGCGTTGATGACCAGCAAGAACAATCCCAGGGTGAGCACGGTGATCGGTATAGTGAGCACGATCAGAATCGGTTTTACGATCACGTTGGCGATCGAGATCACCAGGGCAACGATCAGGGCCTTGCCGTAGTTCTCAACCCACACCCCGGAAAGCAGGTAGTCGGTTAAAAAAATGGCTAAGCCGTTGAGCAGGAGGCGGATAATCCAGTTCATAGTCAGGGCGAAATTGACTATTTTTGATTAATGGAAAAAGTGATCAGAAAAGTAAGTTTTGAGGAGGCGGAGGAACTAGACGCACGACATTGGGCGAGCAAAAGTGCACAAGAAAAAATCGAAGCCCTTACACGATTGCGTTTGAGTTATCATAACGGTCAGCGTTTAAAAAAAGTAATTGTACGAGTTCCATATGATCGTTGAAAAAGACTTTCTCGATTTTTTGCAATTGCTCGTTAAGAATCGTGTTAGGTTTATGGTTGTCGGAGGCTATGCATTAGCCGCACATCATGCTCCGCGTTTTACAGGAGATCTTGATATCTGGATAGACCAAGAGAGAGAAAATGCCGAAAATGTTTTGAAGACGCTCAATGATTTCGGTTTTGGTTCATTGGAATTGACTTCCGAAGATTTTCTGGCCAAGAATTATTTTGTTCAAATTGGCTACGAACTTTTATGGAGGCCTATCCACAGAGAAAAATGATTGATTTACAAGGACTTTCGGTGCCGTTTATTGGATTAGAATACTTGATTAAGAACAAATTAGCCTCCGGGCGAAGTCAGGATCTTGTAGATGTCGAAAAACTTCGGAAAATTGTGACCAAGAAGAAATAGATGTACGCGATTGTTGATATCGAGACGACCGGAGGTTATGCAGCCAATCATCGCATTACAGAAATTGCCATTTATCATCATGATGGCCTTCAGATCACAGAGACTTATCATACGCTGATCAACCCGGGAAGAAATATTCCTTACTACATCTCAGGCCTTACAGGCATCACGACGGAGATGGTGCTGGGCGCTCCCACTTTTGAAGCCATCGCACAAGAAGTTTTTCAAAAGCTGGAAGGAAAAGTTTTCGTCGCACACAATGCGCACTTTGATTATGCTTTTTTGAAAAAGGAGTTTGAGCAAGTAGGCATCAACTGGCAATCGAAAAAACTTTGTACCGTCAGGCTTAGTCGCAAAATTCTTCCTGGTCTGCGCTCGTATAGCCTGGGAAGTTTGGCGGAAAGCCTGGGCATACAAATTCTTAATCGTCACCGCGCGGGAGGTGATGCGGCGGCGACTGTAAAAATATTCGATCAGCTGTTGCAACGTGATCGCGAGAGTTACATTCTCAAGGCACTGAAGAAAAATTCAGGCGAGACCATTCTGCCGCCTAACCTTCCAAAGGAAGACTTCGATCGCCTGCCTGCAAAACCCGGCGTATATTATTTCCACGACGCGCGTGGCCACGTGATCTATGTTGGCAAAGCGATAAACATCAAAAAACGTATCGCCGGACATTTCACAGGCGATGCCCGCGAGTGGAGCCGGTCGAAGATCAGAAATGAAATTCATCGCATCAGCTATGAACTTACCGGAAACGAACTTATCGCGTTGATCCTCGAATCGCAGGAGATCAGACGATTGTGGCCTAAGTACAATCAGGCGCAAAAATACAGAGTAGAAGAGTGGGGCATATACGATTACGAAGATCGCAACGGCTACAGACGGTTCTCTGTGAACCTGGTGACCCGCGGTTCAAGACCACTCATCCGTTTTTCATCCAAGGGAGATGCCTGGAATTTTCTGTGGGCTAAAGTAAGGGAATTTGACCTGTGTCCTAAACTGAGCGGATTACAGTTGGCCAAAGGTTTATGTTTCGATTATCAGACCGGCACATGCCACGGTGCTTGCATGGGCGTAGAAGCGGTTAGGAAATACAACAAGCGCGCCTATCGTGCTATTGAATCCTTTTCATCGCAAGGCAATTCAGCAGCCATCATTGGTAAGGGAAGAAACGCCGAGGAACAATCGCTGGTGCTGGTAGAAAAGGGGAATTATTTCGGTTTTGGTTTCTTTGATCGTGAAGCCGCTATCGGTGATTTCGAATCCGCCCGCAACTATGTACGTAAAAGTGTAGAGACACCAACTGTTCAAAATCTCATCAATTCTTATCTCACCAATCCGCGCGGCACTGAGGTAGTGCTCTTTAATTAGTTAATAATTAGTTGATTTCAAGTTCTTTGTCCATTTTTTTTTAAACCATAAAATCCCTGGGATTGGGGATCCCGCGTGATGACCGAAAATAATCAGGACCCAAATATGATATTTGATACAGCGCGAAACCTCGAACGAGGAGCGAGGAACGAGGAACTATTTTCTCTTCCTCCCTTCAACATCCGGATACAGAGAAGGAACGGGGTCACTCATAAATACTTCTTTGGAATGAATATCCATCATAGAAAGTGTGCCTGACCATCCCGCGCCGGTATCCATCAGCCAGATCTCGCATGACTGAATTGGTTTGCCGAATGGAATAGGTGTATGGCCCACATAAACTTCTTCATAGCTGGTGATCTTTCCCTGGATATCCTTTACATAAAGATCAAGAGCTGCGCGGGCGAGATTTCTATCCCAGATGAAGGTATGAAGGTCCTGTTGTTCTATTTTTAGCTGAGGATCTATTCCGGCATGAACAAAGAGCCGGTTGTTAAGCACATAATAGGGTTTGGCCGATTCTAAAAACAGCACGTGTGACCTGGGTACCCCTTCTTGGTAGCTTTTTACTGTCGCTTCGCCCCCTTGCTGTAGCCAGATGTCTTCGGCGTATCCTGTCGTCATCCATGCCATGGCCCAGAAGTCGTGGTTGCCTAATAGATAGACCAGGTTTTTTACTTTAAGCAACTCGTCGATGCAGGCCCGGGTTTCAGGCCAACCATCTGTGACATCCCCCAAACAGATCAGGTGATCTTTTTCCAGATCAAACGCACAACGGTCAAAACACTGCAGAAGCGCCTTGTGGGCACCATGAATATCGCCTAAAACGAATGTTCTGTTCATTATGCCTTTGGTATTCTGCTATAACGTTTCTGTCAAATTTTATGAACGTAAATCTCGATAATTACGCTATTTTTGGCCGTTTAATCGTTATTCAAAGCATGGAAGCTGTTGCAGTTGAAAAACATCAGGAACATAAGGAAAAGATCAAGCAGGTCATTCACGAAGTAGGCAAAGTGGTGGTGGGTCAGGAGTACATGGTGCACCGGCTGCTGATCGGCCTTTTTACCAATGGGCATATTTTATTGGAAGGTGTGCCGGGTCTAGCCAAAACACTTACCGTAAGCACGCTGGCGCAAGTTCTTCACCTGGATTTTCAACGTATACAATTCACACCCGACTTGCTGCCGGCCGATTTGATCGGTACCATGATCTACAATCAGAGAGAAGGGAAATTTGAAGTAAAGAAAGGTCCCATTTTCGCCAACATCATTCTGGCCGACGAGATCAACCGCTCTCCTGCAAAGGTGCAATCGGCGTTGCTCGAAGCTATGCAGGAAAAAACAGTTACGATCGGCGAAACAACTTTCAAACTCGACCGGCCTTTCCTTGTCATGGCCACACAAAACCCGGTTGATCAGGAAGGGACTTACCCCTTGCCTGAAGCGCAGGTAGACCGCTTTATGATGAAAGTGTTTGTGAACTATCCAACCAAAGACCAGGAGATGGAGGTCATGCGCAGAATTTCAAATATGAAATTCGATTTCACCGTAAACACCATGCTGACCAAAGAAGACATCTTCGATATCCGCGAGCAGGTCAACAAAGTAAAGATCTCAGAATCGCTGGAGCGTTACATCATCGAACTTGTTTACGCCACCCGCAGCCCGTTAGAATATAAATTGAACGAACAAGCCCAGTATATTCAGTTCGGAGCGTCACCGCGTGCCAGCATCAACATGAATCTTGCTTCTAAGGCCCTGGCTTATATGGAAGGACGTGATTATGTACTACCCGAAGACATCAAAGAAGTGGCCCTGGATATTATGAATCACCGGATTATCCTTAATTATGAAGCCGAAGCTGATAACGTGAAAACAGCCGATATTATTAAGGCGATTTTAGCGAAGGTGCCTATCAACAAATAAGTTCCTAGTTCCTAGTTTACTGGTTCCTGGTTCAAAGTTCCATGTTTCTGAGCTTCTATCTATTCTTCTCAGAAACGGTAAGGCCATTCCGTTGAATTAACAACGGTTCTGGACTCCAATGAGGTCATTGGTTTAATATCTTTAAAAATCAACCACTCAGAACCGATAAAGTCGGTTTGTTTGAATTAACAACATGCCCCGTCATTCATACTGGCTTGTTCGGTGTTCGATATTCAATTGTTTCCACAAAACAGAATTTCGTTTACTCGCAGTCAACCCAAAGCTATTTCTGTTATCCATACATTACGCACTTTAAAAAATCTTGTAATAATTGTTAAGGCGAAATCTGTGAAAAGTATTGATAATCATCGTAAAATACCGATGACGTTCACATTGCCATTCTAACAGGTGTTTGGCCGCTGCGATCCACTTAACAATTTCGTAACACATACGTCCCCATCAGGTAATATTAAGGGGTGACCTTTGCATCAAATATTAATGGTAATGATGCGAATTATACTCTTGTGTGCCGCGTTGGGATTTTCCGTTACAACATGGGCTCAAACCGGCACTATAAAAGGTAATGTTAAAGATGCCAAAACCGGTGAATCGGTTATTGGTGCTAACGTTCTGGTGGCCGGAACTGCTAATGGCGCCGCTGCCGACATCGATGGCAATTTCGAAATTCCCAAGGTTAAACCCGGCACTTATACGTTGATCGTTTCTTTAATTTCATATAAGACCGACACCGTGAAAAACGTGGTGGTTGAAGCTAATCAGGCCACAGTTATCAATGCAGTCCTGGCAGAAGAAACCAAAGAATTGAATGAAGTTATCGTCACAGGCTTAAAGTTGAATGACAACGATATTTCCATCATCAGCGAAATTCGAAAGAACGACCTGGTGGCCGTAGGTATTTCTGCACAGCAGATCTCGTTGTCGCAAGATCGCGACGCCGCCCAGGTGATCAAGAGAATTCCCGGTGTTACCATTTTAAATAACCGTTTCGTAAACGTTCGGGGTTTGAACGAGCGCTACAGCACGGTGATGCTGAATGGCGTAATCGCGCCAAGCTCTGAAGTAGACTCAAAGGCATTTGCTTTTGATCTTATCCCCAGCAACATGATCGACAGGATGATGGTATTCAAGTCTGGTTCTTCAGAACTTCCTGGAGAATTTGCCGGCGCCGCAATCAACATCGAGTCAAAAGGCGCTACCGACGAGAACAGCATTTCTGTGAACGTCACGACTGGTATACGCTTAGGCACAACGTTTAAAGATTTTAATACCTACAAAGGCAGCAATACCGATTGGCTTGGATACGACAACGGCATGCGTCAGCTGCCCGGATATTTTCCTGCCGCCAACCTGAGATCGATTACCTCAACCGAGAATGCCACAGCCATCAGCCGCAGCTTACCTAACATCTGGGGCATCGAAAGCAAAACCGCTGCACCTGACTATAGAATGACTGTGAACTTTTCACGCACGAGTTATCTTGGACAAAAGAGATTCTCCAACATCACTTCGCTGAACTATTCAAATACCCGTCAGCGCATCGACCAGGAAAACTACTACTACGACGCTTACCTGGCGTCAGCAAACTATAGAAGATACAAGTACAACGACATCCGTGATATCGAGAACGTTCGTTTTGGCTTGATCAGCAATTTTATTCTCGAACTCAATCACGCTAATCGCATCGAGTTCAGAAATTTGTTCAGCCAACAAGGATCTTCGCAGACCACCCTTCGTACCGGTATTGAAGATGCACAAGGTGTGGATGTAAACAATCGCGCTTTGAATTACCAGAGCCGTTCTATCTACTCTGGTCAGCTGTCAGGTAAGCACGACCTAAACGAAAAACTGAACTTGAACTGGATCATGGGCTATTCTATGACTTATGCCGATCAGCCCGATTATAGAAGAATTCGCTCACAGCGTCCCGCTGGCAGCACAGACGAGTTCACCATCCAGATACCGCCGAATGCCAGCACGCTGGATGCCGGCAGATTCTACTCCAAACTCGTAGAAAACGTTTATACACATGCTTTGAATGCCCAATATAAGCTGAACGACGCCCAGGAAGAAAAGGAACAGAGTAAGCTGATGGCTGGCTACTATGTATCCTATACCGACAGAAGCTTCAATGCAAGATGGTTTTCGTACAAATGGAACTCTTTGACAAACCGCCCCCAGAGCATCCTGAACGCTGCCTTTGAAGACATCTTCGTTCCGCAGAATGTTGGTGCTTACGATGGAGATGCAAGGCCTCCGTACTTCATTCTCGAAGAAGGAACCAATTTCTCCGATCGTTATCAGGGTAAGAACATGCTCGCGGCGGGTTACGTGAATGCAACCATTCCTTTCGGCGATTTCAGATTGTCGACCGGTGTTCGCACGGAGTACAACCGTCAGCAGTTGAATTCATTCCAGACCGATGGCACAGATGTGAACGTGGATAATCCGGTAACAAGCATTCTTCCTTCCGGAAACCTTTCTTACAACCTGAATGAAAAATCGCTCGTTCGCCTGGCCTATGGTAAGACTGTGAACCGCCCCGTATTGCGCGAACTTGCACCGTTCAATTTCTATGACTTCGACAGGAATGCCAATCTCTATGGTAACCCTGACCTGAAGATCGCCAATATACATAACGTTGACCTGCGCTGGGAGTCGTATCCCTCAGAAAGCGAAAGCATCATGATCGGAACCTTCTACAAGTATTTCAACAACCCGATCGAAATGATCTTGACCGGTGGATCGAATCTCTTGTATACATTCAAGAACGCCGAGTCTGCCAGAACTTTCGGAGCAGAGATAGAACTTCGCAAGTCGTTGAAAGGTTTAACGTCAAACAATCTTTTGAATAACATCTCTGTGCTGTTCAATGCGGCATGGATCAACAGCGAGATCGATTTAGGCAGCGTAGATAACCAAGCCCGGAAACGTGCCATGCAGGGACAATCTCCCTATATTTTGAATACCGGATTGTACTACAACAACTACGAGACAGGCTGGCAGGTGAACGTTTCTCACAACATTTACGGACCCCGCATATACGCCGTGGGCGACGACTTAAATGCAACGCAGTTTGAATTGCCTCGTCATCAGCTCGACCTGACTGTTTCAAAGCAGTTCAGAGAGCGGTGGGAAGTGAAATTCGGAATTCAGGATATTCTTAACCAGTCTGTGAGGTTGAAGCAGGATACCGACGGAGACATCGCGCTGAAGGGAATAAAAGACCCGATTCAATCCTTCAAGCCAGGTCAGTATGTTTCCCTGGGCCTCACCTGCAAGCTGTAGTGTATATTGATAAAATGTTAAATGTGGACTGCCAGCGGCCCTTTTTACTTAAATCAACACTAACCGACAGGTAACATTCATTTAATAGTGCTGAAGTAGTTTTGTGACGAAAATTAATACCTGTAACATGAAAAAATTAAACCTGAGATTG
The DNA here is from genome assembly GCA_049324355.1 of Bacteroidota bacterium. Taxonomy (GTDB): domain Bacteria; phylum Bacteroidota; class Bacteroidia; order Cytophagales; family Cyclobacteriaceae; genus Chryseosolibacter. Next base: position 6,818 of record JBMOKS010000251.1, on the reverse strand, counting down.
ATCAGTTCCATAGCTGCGCTGGCCCTTGCAGCAACAGCCTTTACCTCATGCGATGACGAATTAGGAGGAAACGAACCCATTCCCGAGTCTGAGTTGACTGAGCTTACTGGAAATATCACTTCCAACATGACACTGGAAGCTTCAAAAAAATATCTGTTGAAAGGAAACGTATTTGTTCTGGCCGGAACAGAGATCACCATTCAACCCGGTACGGTGATATTTGGCGACAAGCTTACCAAAGGTTCTTTGATCATTGAGCGTGGCGCCAAAATTCATGCTACAGGTACAGCAGAGAAGCCTATTGTTTTCACTTCTTCTGCACCCAAAGGATTCCGAAACTATGGCGACTGGGGTGGCGTGGTTGTCCTTGGTAAGGCTATCAACAACCAAAGCGAGAATCAGAGCATTGAAGGTATCACGGCAGGAACTGCCGGCCAATACGGTGGAGCTGCCGATGACGATAACTCTGGCGAGTTGAAATATGTAAGAATTGAATTCGGTGGCATAGCACTTTCTACCGACAACGAACTGAACGGCCTTACCTTCGGCAGCGTGGGGAGCGGCACACAAGTTGACCACATCCAGGTTTCTTACTCCGGCGACGACTCTTTCGAGTGGTTTGGCGGCACCGTAAACGCACAGTATCTTGTTGCTTACAGAGGCTGGGACGATGATTTCGATACAGACTTCGGCTTCCGCGGCAAAGTTCAATACGCGGCTTCTTTCCGTGATCCAAACATTGCCGATAAATCAGGTTCCAACGGTTTCGAATCTGACAACGACGGATCAGGGTCAACCAAGACTCCTAAGACTGCTCCGGTCTTCGCTAACGTTACGTGGTTCGGTCCGCACGCTTTTTCTGCTTTAAAATCCAATGCATTGGATAAAGCTGGTGTGAGCGCAAACTTCCAGTTTGCCGGACACCTGAGGCGAAATTCCGACATTCAGGTCTTCAACTCGGTCTTTGTCGGAAGCCAGCTGGAAGCAATTCACTTCGATAAAACCGGATCGGCAGCGGTGTTCAAAGGAAATTATATCGGTCGCTATGGCGTCAATGCCGGTACGCCTGGCACCGTGAAAAAGGTCACAGCAGGTAACAGCTACAATGATGCTAACTTTGCAACAGAAAACGTAATTGAAGCCAACGGACTCACCGTAGATCTATCGGCTAAGTTTGCGGGCATGAGCGGCGCCATGAACATCAATGCTCCTTCTGCGCTGTTGGCCAACAGTTCATCGCTGCTGAGCGGCGCAGCTACTGTGCCCGGCGGCATCACACAGACCGCTTATGTGGGCGCATTCGATGCAACCAACAACTGGTTAAGTGGCTGGACAAGTTTCGATCCTAACAACGCCGATTATTAATCTGATATTCCATTTTATAATTTTTCAAAAGGCCTGATCTTTATCGGGCCTTTTGTTATTTTAATGTATGATGTTCCGCAATCATTTATTGGCCGCAGGTTTCATTATTTCACTTATTGGATGCGCCGAGAAGAAGTATGAGGTCAGCGCGCATTTTTCTGAAAAGGCCCAGGATAGCGTTATCTATCGTATCATTCGTTATGCGGCGAAGCTGCCTCCTCAGGCCACACACGAAACGAAATTTAACGCCGAGTATGATGCATACTACCAGACTGTAGCAGCAGATTTTGATATCCGGGCTTATTACACATCCGACGATTCTACACTATATTTTTTTCTTACGAAGCCCGCCAGAAGTATTACGCCGATGCGCGAAGGCATAGGTGTGAAACTGAAGGTGGCTGATTCGAAGCTGATCGAATACGAGGAAGTGTTCCGCACGTGGAAAATGCCGGATGCCCAACTCAACGAGCGATTTCCCGAATTGTTTGAGGCCATGGTTGAGGGCGAAACACTAGAGCCCTACTATACCAAAAATGCAGGTGACAAGTATATCGAATTTCCCGACGGCCGCTTTTATTTTGATAAGAATGCCAGGAAATGGCGCGACAAACTTCTTGATAGCTTGAAGGTGGATCCGCATTAGTTCACCTTCCGCTGACGCTCTTTGTGCATCTCAACAACTTTTTTAATTTGCTCGCCGGCGAGCGCCACAGAGTCTTGATCTTTTTTATTTTTCTCCAGCTTTTTGGTTAAAGCCTCCAGCTCAAGTTTGTTGTTTTCGAGCGATTTTTCGAGTTGTACTTTTTCTCTCCTGTTATCGTCCAGTTTAAAGGTAAGGTCTTTGTTCTGGTTTAGTAGCCGCTGCTGTTGTTTTTCTACGGCCTGCAGCGCGCGGTTCGACTCATCGATTTGACCTTGTATTCTGTCGCGGCAAAAGTTTACGCCAAAATCGCGCACCATTTTTTCGATGTCCTTTTTCACTTCGTCGGCCGAAGTCCATTCGCTGGCTTTGATGCCGATCCAGGCGATAGATGTCTTGCCTTTGTCTTTGGTGGTGGCATAAAGAGGTGATGTGTAGCTCCTTCCGCCGATCACCGGCATACTGATTACAATTATGTCGTCGTTTTGTTTTCCTTTGCCGGCCTGTTTTAAATATTTCGTGAGCGATGCCTCTACCTCGTCCTTCGCTCCTTCCAGTTCAACTTCATAACCGTCAGCATTTTCTCCTTTTACGCGGGCTGTCTCTTTTTGTACCTTAACGGTCTGTGCACCGGCCGCCAGCGAGAGCAGTACAATACTGGCAGGCAAAAAAATCTTTTTTATGAACATTGCGTTTCTCTGATTGAGGTGTTGCACAAAACTCTGAAAAATTATCCGAAGCATGCCTACGAAGAATCCAAAAAAAATATTGATCACGGGAGCCACAGGGTTGATCGGTACACGACTCACCACCTTACTGCAGGCAGAGGGGCATGAAGTTTCGCACCTCGGGCGCAGCAAGAGCAATTCGGGTGTACAATCCTTTATCTGGGATATCAACCATCACCAGATCGATCCGGAAGCGCTTCAACAGGTGGATTCTATCGTTCATCTCGCCGGCGCAGGTATCGCAGACAGGCCCTGGACAAAGGCGCGCAAGCATGAAATTCTGGAGAGCCGTACAAAATCCACCCAACTGTTATTCGAGACCTTGCATAAAGGGCACCATGCCGTGAAAAATTTTATCGGGGCCTCGGCCATTGGCTATTACGGATTCGAAGATCCGGAAGCCGCTTTTGTTGAATCGGATAAACCAGGTAACGATTTCTTAGCCCATGTCACACGCCAGTGGGAGGCAGAAACCGACAAGATCAGCACATTGGATGTTCGTGTTGTCAAGATGAGAACGGGCATTGTATTGAGCGAGAATGGCGGCGTGTTAAAGGAGATTGCGAAAACAGTAAAATGGTACGTCGGCGCACTGCTCGGTTCTGGCGATCAGTATATAAGTTGGGTACATATCGACGACCTTTGTCGAATGTATATAAAAGCCATTGAAGATGAAGCCATGAATGGACCTTATAACGCCGTCACGCCTTACCCGGTCACCAATCGTGAAATGACCGAAACCATCGCTGACGTTTTGGAGAGGCCGATCATTCTGCCTCCGGTGCCTGAATTTGTGCTGAAACTTTTATTGGGAGAAATGGCCAATCTCGTACTAAGAGGCAGCAGGGTGTCGGCCGATAGGATTGTGGCCTCAGGTTATCAGTTCCAATATACTGACTTGGAAACCGCGATACGACAGCTTCTAAAGAAATAACTTAGTAAGAGCCGTGGAACTTTCTCAGGAACCATTCGGCGCTTATCCACAGTAGCAATAGCCAGAAAACCCATTTTAAATTGATCAGAGAATCGTACGTTTCTTCGGAGTGGATAATACTTTTTGCATCTGTTCGCTGAAGTTCGGCATTCAGGCCTTCGATAGATGATGCAGTAAAAAATCTTCCACCCGTATTGGACGAAATTTTCCTCAGGAGATCGAAGTCAGCGGTCAGATTTTGTAGCTCGGTCTTGCGTTCAACAACGGCAAATTCGCCGCGTACTTCTTCCGTTTTTTGGTTAACGACCGTTCTCGCCTTGTAGCGGTAAACGCCTTCGCTCAAACCACCAATCTGGTAGGTAGTGTTGCCAGGACTGATCACATAATCATACTGATTTTTTTTTCCGTTTTCGTTGGTGACGTCGATCTCCACGGTGTTTCCATATACGGGTTCGAAGATCTCGTTGTACACCTGGCTTTCAAAAATAACCGGGTCGGAATCTGAAAACTCTTGCTGAACAGGGTAACTTCTGAATTTTCGTTTGTCGTCTGTAGTGCTTAGAAACTGGATGAGTTTGCCAAACACCTCGTCGAATGCAACAGTATTTTCTGTGCGATCGAATTCGTTTAGCCGCCAGCGCCAGAGCCCTTCTCCCAACATTACGCCGATCTTCCGCAGGTCTCTGGTGTCTACTGACAACAATGGTTTCTCCGTCGAAACACTGCCCACGCGTTGGAACAGCAGGGGTGTGGCACTCAAAGGCACCTGAAGCTTACCGAACGGAACAGTGACAGGTGGATAGTCGGCAGCAATAGAATTTGTCTCTGTAGAAAGAATAAAACTTGAAAATGCGGGATTGATTAAAGGTGTCACCTCATCATAATCGCGAGGCAGACCCTCAAATCTGATGGCAATATTTTGTCTCGACAAATAGGCCAGGTCCGATTGTTGGCCCACGATAATCAGCAAAGAAGTTTTGGTATTCAGAAAACTTTGGAACAATACGCTTGTTTTTCCGCGAGTATCCGGCGACTGATGAAAAATGGCCAGGTCGACCTGATCGGGCCTCATATCGGCAGCTTGCTGCTCCTGGATACCCGGAATGTGCAAGAGGAACTCGTAGTTCGAGTTCTTATCAACAACTTCACGCAACGCCTTGATGTCGGGATGGGGCGCCGGGGCAACCAGCAGGATCTTTTTCTTGCCTTCAACCACCTCGACAAAAACGGAAGAACGATTGTTGCGCTTGTTGTATTCACCGGCCTTAACTTCAACCTCCACATCGATCTTTTGAATGCCTTGCTCTTCGGCAGAAGGTTGAAAGTCGAACGAAAGAAGTTGGTCACGCGAAGTGGCCTTGGTTTGCTTTTCAATCAATTTCCCACGCTTGAACAATGACACCGTGATATCTTTGGCACTCAGGTTTTTTACTTGAACCTCGGCCCTCAGCGGGAATTTGTTGCCCTGGTAGGCGATCTTGTTATAAGCCACATTCTTCAATGCTACATCAGGCCGCTGAGTGGTGTCGCCTATGCCTAGTGTATAAATGGGAAAATTGTAGCTGGCATATAAGGGTGAAAGTCCGGAGTTATAGATACCGTCGGAGGCAAGAATCACGCCGCCAATATTTCGTCCTTCATATCGTGTGGTGATGCGCCGAAGCGCACCGTGTAGATCAGACGTAGTGCTATTATATTGAAAATCGCGGATATCATTTCCGGTGAGGTCATGCATCATGGCTTCGTAGCCTCTTTGTTGAAGGGATTCCTTAAGAGCCATTAGGCTTTGCTCGAGCGTTTGCAGGGAAACGGAATCGGATGCTTCTTTGACAGATCCGGAATTATCGTGAAGGATGACGAAAAGGGGCCTTTCGAATAAATTGCTCACTTGTTTTACAATAGGCCCCATGAGCAGCAACGCCAGAAAGAACGCCAGCGCACCGCGAAGTCCGAAGAGCACCCAGTTCAGCGTGTTGCCCCATGGGTGTTTTGTTCGCCAATATTGAATGGTGGCATAAACCAAGCCCACCGCGAGGCACAGTATGACGTATTCGGGCGCAGATTCAAAAATTATTCTTTGCATAAGTAGCGGCTACACTGGATCAACTCTTCAAGCCAAAATTTATTATACAATTAAAGGTTTTCCAAAGACGTTCTGAAATCCGGAACGCCTTTAATCCAGAAAGTCAAATAAATATTTTTCTTCGAAAGAAACGTCAAATTCTTGTAGGAGGCCCAGATATTCTTCTTTGAACGTTGTCTTTTGGTGCTGTTCTTCCTGGGTTAAGATGTAGTTGTAAACGGATTTGACTTGTGAATGGGCATAAGAAAAGGCGCCAAATCCCTCCTGCCAGCTGAATCTTCCGCGAAGAAATTTTTTGCCGTTGATAAAATTAGTCGAGTTGTTCTTGATATCTCTGACAAGGCTGGAGATACCTTGGTCGGGCTTAAGTCCTATGAAAGCATGAATATGATCTGGCATGCCGTTGACAATAATCGATTTTTGTTGCTTTCCACTAATGATGCCGGCAATATATCGGTGAAGTTCTTTTGACCAGGAAGGATGGATGAGGTTTTCGCGCCCCTTGACTGTAAAGACAACCTGGATATAAATCTGAGAAAAGGTATCAGGCATGGGATGATTGGTTTTTGATACGACGTTACGCAAAGCCTCCGAAATATGATCTCAGTTATAGTCGAACCGAGATATAATAATGCCAGCCCTTCGGGCTTGGTTGGTTGGACGATTGGTTTCTTTCGGAATGTGTTTGAAATTTGAAGAAGCGCTTTCGAAATTCTATGTCACCCCTTTGGGGTTCCGATGATGTTATTGTATTGCATTTTATAATAATGCCAGCCCTTCGGGCTTGGTTGGTTGGACGACTGGTTTCTTTCGGAATGTGTTTGAAATTTGAAGAAGCGCTTTCGAAATCCTATGTCACCCCTTTGGGGTTCCGATGATGTTATTGTATTGCATTTTATAATAATGCCAGCCCTTCGGGCTTGGTTGGTGGGACGACTGGTTTCTTTCGGAATGTGTTTGAAATTTGACGAAGCGCTTTCGAAATTCTATAACACCCCTCCGGGGTTCTAATGCCGTTGTATTTCCGTTCTATGAGTAATGTCAGCCCCTCCGGGCTTGGTTGGT
>JBMOKS010000250.1:0-2518 GCA_049324355.1 Bacteroidota bacterium | reverse complement strand
GAGAAAGCAAAAAGCAGAAAGCCAAAGGGAGAAGGCAAAAGGCAGAAAGCAAAAGGCAGAAAGCAAAAAGCAGAAAGCCAAAGGGGGAAGGCAAAGGGGAGAAAGCAATGCATTTTTCATTTGACGCTCGGCCTGATAGTTTTACGGAATTAATTATTTGCGATTACGACAATCCAACTTTCGCTGAATACTCGTACATTATGTCAAGGCCGTTGTTTCAGAATTTAAAATTTGGAAACTCTTCAATGACCAAAATTGCTGTGATCGGTTCGGGGTTTTCCGGGTTAGCCTCCGCGGCCTGCCTGGCTAAGGAAGGATTTGATGTTACCGTTTTTGAGAAGAACAGCTTGCCCGGAGGAAGAGCGCGTAAATTCGAAGCTGAAGGATTTACGTTCGATATGGGGCCAAGCTGGTATTGGATGCCAGATGTTTTTGAAAAATTCTTCACCCTCTTCCATAAAAGTACATGTGATTATTACCAACTCACACGGCTGGATCCCTCCTATCGCATCTATTTTGGCCACCGTGATTTTTTGGACATCCCCTCCGGCGTAGAAAAACTTTGCAAGCTCTTCGAAGGCCTGGAACCCGGCAGTGGTAAACAACTCTTAAAATTCCTCGTCGAAGCAAAGTTCAAATATCAAATCGGTATTCAGGAACTGGTGTATAAGCCAGGATTATCTATTTCAGAGTTTGCAAAGGTTGAGCTGTTAAAAAGTATCTTAAAACTTCACGTCTTTCAATCGATCTCCCGGTATATCAGGAAATTTTTCAAGGAACCTCGCATCATTAAGCTCCTTGAATTTCCAGTATTGTTCCTTGGGGCAACACCCGAAAAAACACCGGCGCTGTATAGTCTGATGAACTATGCCGATATGGCGCTCGGAACGTGGTATCCGCAGGGAGGCATGTTTAAGGTTGTAGAGGGTTTGGTCAATCTGGCGGAATCGCAAGGCGTAAAGTTTATATTCAATAGTCCCGTTCAGCGATTTGAAATGAATGGCAAACGAACAAAAGGACTTTGGGTAAACGAGGTGCTGAAACCTTTTGACTACACCGTAGCGAGCGCAGACTATCATCATGTAGAGCAACATCTTATACCGGCGCCCTTCAGAAAATATAGTGAACACTATTGGGATAAGCGAACTTTGGCACCTTCAAGTCTTTTGTTTTATCTCGGCGTCGATAAAAAGATAAACGGCTTGTTGCACCATACAATGTTTTTCGATCAGGACTTTTCATTGCATGCCCGCGAGATCTATGAAGACCCAAAATGGCCCACGTCGCCGCAGTTTTATATTTCTTGCCCGTCTAAAACCGACAACACGGTGGCCCCACCCGGGCATGAAAATTTATTGATCCTCATTCCTGTTGCACCCGGATTGACAGATGAAGAGACCATTCGCGAAAAGTATTTCAACCTAGTAATCGACCGCCTCGAAAAACTGACGGGAGAAAGCGTGCGCCAGCATATTGTCTACAAACGAACCTATGCACACAATGACTTTATCGCCGACTACAATGCCTTTAAGGGAAATGCTTATGGCCTTGCCAATACTTTATGGCAAACGGCGAATCTCAAGCCGAGCATGGTCAACAAAAAGATCAAAAACCTGTTTTATACGGGGCAACTCACAGTTCCCGGTCCGGGCGTACCACCTTCTTTAATATCGGGTCAGGTAGCTGCGACGGAACTGATTAAAAGACATCGGGAATTTTGTAAATTGGAAAACGTATGAAACAACTTTTTGATAAAGTTTCCATCCGGTGCAGCCGGCTTACCACCAAGGCCTACAGCACTTCCTTTTCTCTTGGTATCATGTGCCTGAAAAAAGAATTGCGCGACCCTATCTACGCTATTTATGGTTTCGTACGATTTGCCGACGAGATCGTAGACAGCTTTCATGACTACGATAAGGAAAGTTTACTTGCAAAATTCAAAGAAGAAACATACACGGCCATCAGCGACAGGATCAGCCTTAATCCCATTCTCAACAGTTTTCAGGATACCGTCCGTCGGTTTGAAATTGAAAAAAGTTTGATCGAACAATTTCTCTGGAGTATGGAAATGGATCTTTCACGAAAAAGATTTGATCGCCAGGGTTTTGAAGAATATGTTCTGGGCTCGGCCGAAGTTGTGGGGTTGATGTGCCTTCGTGTCTTTTGCAAAGGTGATAAACAATTATATGAACACTTAAAGCCACATGCCATGAGCCTGGGTTCAGCATTTCAGAAGATCAATTTCCTTCGGGATCTGAATGCAGACTATCATGGACTTGGCAGAGTTTATTTTCCTGATCTGGAGATCGGAGAATTCAACGATGACAACAAAAAACTCATTGAGAGCAATATTGCGAAAGATTTTGCGCATGGCTTTCAGGGAATAAAACAACTTCCGCGTTCCTCGCGTTTTGGTGTATATGTAGCTTATGTCTATTACCTCGCATTGTTCCGCAAGATCAGGAACACGCCACCGGAACTTGTACTGACACGCAGAATAAGTATTCGAAACAGGCAC
>JBMOKS010000249.1:0-2520 GCA_049324355.1 Bacteroidota bacterium | reverse complement strand
GATACGACAATAATGAAAAGGGCGATGAGAATGATGAAGCTACCGATGATTTTGTTTCCGATGGTAAGCCGGAATCGGAACTTCTTGTTTGCTTTTTCTTCCATAGGTGAGGTTTAGATCATAATGGCCAGCCGGGACAATTCGTTTGCTACTTTTAGGTTTTGTTTATTGATCGCCGCCTGGTTCAATTCAAAAGCCAATTTACCATCTTTCACGATAAAATTAATGTCACTGCCCTTCGCCCCTAAACCGGGTTCCTCCGTGATAACAAGAATGGATTGAGTATTTACTTTGTTGACTACCTCCGCCAACTCAGATGACTTGCTTGCCGCCACAAAAAGCATATGGCACTTTCTGATCTCGGCAGGACTGTTAATTCTTACAATTTTGATCGTCCGGTCTCCCACTTTTTTGGCCTGGGCCATCGTCTTGAGTTCTTCAACAATTGGCGAGTCACCCATTACGGTGATGACAAAATCGCCCTCGTTATAAGACTCCGGCCAAATGACATATCGGGTGAAGCTGTAGATAAAAACGGTATGCAGCTTATAATTCTGTGCATAACCAAAGCTTAGACACAGGCTAAAAAGTACGAGTAAAGCGAGCTTTCTCATGGTTTGGTAATTATACGGTTTCTTTAAAAAGCAAACAAAATTAAAGGGCCTTCACCGACGTAAAATTGCGTGATTTTTCAAGTTTGCGGTTGTCATACAATAAGTTAGCCAATTTTGTCGGACTGGCGACCGATTCTATCAAACTTTAGAGATCTTTTTGAGGTTATAAACTCGTATCTCAAAGAAAAAATTATGCACAAAATAACGCTATTGATCATCTTGGGACTCACTGTGATCATGCCCGCCTGTTCACAAAATAAAACCACTAATAAGGAGAAAATTACCACTATGAATCAGGACTTTAAAAACAAAACAAACGCCGAATGGAAAAAAGAACTTTCACCTGAAGCCTATCATATTCTGCGCGAGAAAGGAACGGAAAGAGCCTTCACCGGAAAATATTGGGATAACCACGAAAAAGGCCGTTACTACTGCGCCGCCTGCCACCAGGAGCTATTCAGTTCTGATACAAAATTTGAGTCCGGCACAGGATGGCCAAGCTTTTACAAACCGGTTGCCGACAGCGTAGTGAGCGTAGGGACTGACAAGAGCTACGGCATGGTGAGAGATGAAGTAGTTTGCAGCCGTTGCGGTGGACATTTAGGCCATGTTTTCCCTGACGGCCCCAAGCCCACAGGCTTACGTTACTGTCTGAACTCAGCTTCGCTGGTGTTCGAAAAGAAAAAAGACTAACCTTCCAATACCCGCTTTTTTGCGGGTTTTTTATTTCACGGAAAGCCGTTATCTTTTGTTAGTTTAAACCTCACTTATGTGCCGACTCTTAGCGTACATGGGTTCGCCCATTGTCATTGACAAACTGCTGTACCAGCCTAAAAACTCATTGATCAATCAAAGTATCAGCGCCAAGGAGTTGGAGGAACCCCTCAATGGAGACGGTTTTGGTATTGGCTGGTATGTTCCGGAAGTGAACTTTGAGCCAGTAACATTTGTGTCGGTAAACCCGGCCTGGAGCAATCGCAACTTGCGTAATCTCGCACCGAAAATAAAAACAGAATGTATGATCGCCCACGTGCGGGCAGCTAGCGTTGGCGATGTTTCCGAATCGAATTGCCACCCGTTCCAGTACAAAAATATCCTGATGGCCCACAATGGCGGCGTGGAGAATTTTGGACGGATCAAGCGTCAACTTCGGGCACCGCTAAACGATGAATTATACAACTGGATAAAAGGCCAGACGGACTCTGAGCACCTCTTCGCTTATCTCCTGGATTATTTGCTGAAGAACAATACTACCATCACCCCGGAAGCGGTGCTCGACGCCTTTGAACACACCTTCACCTTTCTAAAAAAACTTATGGTTACCCATGAGATCCATGAGGCAGCCTATCTCAACATGGCATTTACCAACGGTCTGTTCATTGTGGCCACGCGCTATGTCACCGATCCGAAGGAAGAGCCACTCACACTATATCATTCCGAAGGCAGCCGGTTTGTTGTTGAAGATGGCGTGACCAGGCTGGTGGCTCCCAAAGATGACGACGAAGCAGTTTTGATCGTCTCCGAAAAACTCACCGACGACAAGGACTGGACCATGATCCCTCCCAACCACTTCGTCATTGTAGAACAATCGTTGAATGTTCGTGTAAGACCAATCAGGGCTTAACATTTTGCCGGGTTCGCATTAACCATTAGTTTCGCACCAAATTTTTACACGTGCAGCAAGACATCGTCGTTATCGGTGGCGGCATTGTAGGCCTGGCTACGGCGCTACAGTTGAAAAAGTCCGACCCAACCCTCAAAATCATTGTGCTCGAAAAGGAATCGGAACTGGCACAGCATCAGACCGGAAATAACAGCGGTGTTATTCACTCGGGCCTGTATTACAAGCCGGGAAGTCTTAAGGCAAGAAACTGTATCCGCGGGTATAATCTTCTGATAAATTTCT
>JBMOKS010000248.1:0-2530 GCA_049324355.1 Bacteroidota bacterium | reverse complement strand
GATGCCGCTGATATCCAGCGCATAGGGACGTTCTTCATCAATAGCAGCCTGATTTCCACACGGCTCATCGGCAATGCGGAATGAACTTTTGGCTATGTCGCCGTCAAACTGTCCGAGGTAGTTAAAGCTGATTTGGGGATCTATACACCACGCGTCGGCGTTGCGGGTAAGGTATCGTAAGATGCCAAAGCCGATGCCATTGTAAGGAACTTTGCGCAAATATTCTTTTACCTCTACAATAGCACGACGAAGGTCATCGGCATTCGTGATATCTAATACAACAGGATATTTGCTGGTAAACCATCCTACCGTACGACTGACGTCTATTCCATCCAGAATTTCTTCGCGGCCGTGGCCTTCCTGTTCGATCAAGACCTGTTGAACATTAAAAGACCGTTTCACGGCAAGCCCAAGCGCCGCCAGTAAAATATCTTTGATGGAAGTCCGATATAACCTGTTCACGTCGTTCAACAGACGTTGGGTAGACTCTGTTGAAAGTGTAAATGCCAGTTTTCTGTTGTTTTGAATGGTACCCGGTGATCCGGCAGGTTTGTCGTAAGGAATAGCAGATGTTTTGGCTTTTCTGATATTCTCCCAGAATCCAAATTCCCGACTGAGTGCTTCAGATGTTGCATAGGCGGAAAGTTTTTCCGCCCATTCTTTGTAAGCATGCGTTTTGGCCGGAAGTTCCAATAGCTTGTGATCGTTATATGCCTGGTACAAGCGGCCAATGTCTTCAAACAAGATACGCCATGAAACGCCATCGACTATCAGGTGGTGCATGGCCATGTGTAGTCGGTCACCGTCATCGAGTTTAAAAATGGTAAGTTTAAACAAGGGGCCTTCAAACACGTTGAGCTGCGCCTGCTTTCTCTCGACATGTTCAAGCAATGCCTTCGGCGGCACCGGCATCTTCCTGAGGTCAATGGTCTCGATATCGAAATGATTTTCAGCTGCGATCGTCCCTTCGACATCGCCATTTTCATTCGTTGTGAAGGTTGCCCTGAGCAGATCGTGATGTTCTATCAGTTTTTGAAATACAGCGCGTGTCGCCATCTCATCAAAACCCTGTTCCGAAAAAAGCATCACCGACTGGTTGTAATGGTTTTTGTTATTGATACGACCAGTAAAAAATCGTTTCTGAATGGGCGTCAGCGGAAAGTTGCCGGTAACCAATGTTTGATCGGCCACCAAATGAAGTGGCTTGATCTCGCGGGCAAGCTGCTGAATAGTGGGAAATTGAAAAATATCCTTGACCTCCAACTTATATTGAAGTTCATAAGTTTTAGAGGCGACCTGAATGGCTTTGATGCTGTCTCCCCCTATCTCAAAAAAACTTTGGTTGATACCAATATTAGTTTTATTTAGAACTTCTTGCCATATCCTGGCCAGCATGACCTCCAATTCGCTTTCAGGTTTTTTGAGTTCCGCTGCGATGGCTGATTCGGCAGGATCAGGTAATGCTTTTTCGTCGAGCTTTCCGTTGGCGGTTATGGGAAACGACGTGAGATTCACAAAATGAGTTGGCATCATATAATCCGGCAGCGCGTCCGACAACTGCGGTTTAATGTCCAGCGTCATGTCATTATTTTTCGGAATGACGTAGGCAACCAGATAAGGGCGACCCTCGCGATCTTTTTTTACGATCACCCTTGCATCGACAATGTTGCCCTGTGACTGAATGGTTCTTACAATCTCGTCGATTTCAACGCGGTAACCTCTGATCTTGATTTGGTTATCTTTTCTGCCAATGAAGGCGAGGTTTCCGTTGGACAACCATTTGCCGAAGTCGCCGGTTCTGTAAAGTCGCATTTTATTGAGCCACGCTGCTTCGAAAAATTTATCATGGGTAAGTTCCGGGTTATTAAGATATCCCCTGGCGACGCCTTTCCCGCCGATACAAATCTCGCCAGGAATACCCACTGGCGTCAGCTGATAATTTTTGTCCAGGGTCAGCACTTTATTGTGATGCACGGCTTTGCCAATCACCGGTTGCTTTTTGAACTGGTCAAAAGTACCGGCGTCAATTGGGCAAACTACCGTACCTATTGTTGTTTCGGTGGGCCCATAGTGATTGGCAAACCGGGTTTCCGGCTTAAACCGCCAATAGCGCTCTATGTCATCGCAGTTAATGGGTTCGCCTCCCAGTACTACGAGCCGTAACGACAAATCGGAAGCATACTTTTCGAATCCCGGCACTTGTGTCAGGATAAAAAACATTGATGGTGTGGTTTTGATAAAAGTGATTCCTGCTTCTATAATGTATTGCAGCGTTTTCTCCGGTGATTTACCAAAGTCGTCGGCGACGATATGAAGGGTTCCGCCAGAGACCAGGCTACCAAATAGTCCTGTGTAACCGAGGTCAAAGGCCATGGACGAAAGCAACACTGTTTTATCTGCGACCGACAGATCGAACTTGCGTTTGATATAGGTTGTGTAATTTTCTAACGAAGAAGACTCGATCATCACTCCCTTCGGAAAACCCGTAGTGCCAGAAGTGTAGATCACATAAACAAGATCGGTCGGCTTG
>JBMOKS010000247.1:0-2536 GCA_049324355.1 Bacteroidota bacterium | reverse complement strand
ATAAGCTAAATCCAACAGAATCCCCCTCTCACATGGGATTTTTGACCACTCTCCATTTACACGTTTGTTGAGTTTGGATGGGCCGAGACTGCCCGCAAAATTTAACAACATAATAGAATGATTTAATGTCCTCTAAGATAATCAATTAGCAAGCAAAACGGCGATCGAGGCCCCCATCAATGTTAGAATATTTAACCTATGCCAAAAAAAATAGCTCTGATTACAGGACCTAGAAACGACCATGAATGGTGCAAAGATTTCAATTTTCTTGTTTCTTGAGCATCGTAGGCGCTAAACTGACCGGAAATTATTGAACCACCAAAACTCTAAATTTGAGAAAATTTTCGAGGAAAAGGTTCGGTAACGTCTCCTCCGGGCTACCAAACGGAATGTAAAATATCCGCAAAGTTTATCTTAGAAGTCAAACGGGCTACCTAAGCCACCTTCAATTTTAAGAGTTCCTGGTCATTAAAGAACTTACTCTCGGCAGCCAATTTTGCATAGTCCATACCGTTTAGCTTCAGATATTTCAAAAAACTGGATTCTGATTTATGCCCGGTGCAGTTCATTATCTCATAAACCTGCATTGATCTTGACAAATAGGCATTTGTGGCAAACGATCGGCGTGCCGTATGAGTTGAAAGCTCAGAACTTTTTTCAACCAACTTTCCTGCTATGGAGATCCGTCCCAGTTTTGCGGCTTCTCCAATGTCTTTCAAAGCTTCATTGAATTTCTGATTGGTGATAACCACTGGCGGGTTATCGCCATATTTATTTAGAATGGCTTTAACTATTGGATGGACGGGAACATGTATTATCTTTTTCCCCTTCTGTTGTGACACCTTCAGGATTTCTCTTCCATTTTCTTTTATTATGTTCTCCTTTCTGATTTGATGCCAGTCGGAGTGGCGTTGGCCGGTATAACAGCCCATGATAAAAATGTCTCTCAGTTGGGCCTTTGCAGGTGTAAGCTCCGCACTCAGGAGCTTTTTAATGTCAATTTCATTTAGGTAAATGGAATCGGAAGCAATCCTTATGACCTTGAAAGATTTCTTATGGAACGCAGGATTAACTTTGATATCCCTGTCTTCAGCTTCTCGGAGGAGAGCTTTAATTTCTTTGAAGTGTTTCCCGCGACTATTAGGACTGAGATTTTTTGTGATCATGTAATTATCCAAATCGTGATAATACATTTTATCCAATGTTTCGAATGTTAACCTGATCTGGTGTTTCGCGCAATGTTCTTTCACTAACTCAAGAGTTTGCTTCTTTGATCGTTTTGTTCCATCGGTAATCGGCAACCCTTCTTTTGTCTTGGTTGAATTTATTATTCTCTCCCAGGTATGGAAGAAATCATTTTCCTTTTCCAGCTTTTGTTTTTCAATTTCCAGTTCCTCTTTTTGCTTGACTTCCAACTGTTTTTGCTCATCCAATTTAAGCGCGTCCAGCCTTTCTTTCAATTCACTACTGATAACTGTCTTGCTGGCTATTTTCGATGACAGGAAGTCGATCACGCATTGGGTTATTTTATCGAGATAGTCATTGAGGGTATTTAGTTCCTTCTCTCGAGATGGAATTATTTTCGCGCGTTCTTTCTTTTTCAACCAGAGATCTTCGTCAATTACCTCTCCCGTACTATATCGAAATCTCCTTCCTTGAAATCTGGAATTTGAAATCTGAAGTGTAATAACCGGGTTGGATTTTCCTTGGCTTCTAAGACTGAAATGGATATTATACATAACTCTTTTAAACGGTAAGTTAAAGCCGACTGTTTCTTAGCAGTGTCACAAGCAGTGTCACAAAATTCTGATTTCCTTGAGTTTTACCTGCTCTAAACATGCAACTAGGATAGTTAAAAACCGCGTTTCTGGCAACTGAAGCAAGATTAGGTATGGTGAAGGATGATGGTTCGAGTCCCGTCCGGACCGCAGAATTTAAAAGCTCACGAAAGTGGGCTTTTGTCTTTTTCAACAATTGCCATCTAAGCGAATACATTCGTGACATCAGGTGTCAGTGCGTGTGATTAATTTGGTTGCAAAACCAAGACCATGCTGGCCGCATTGAATTTTCTCAGAGCATTGTATTCTACTTTTCTTGCGTCGTTGTTTGGCGTGCTCCAAATACTCGTAATCTATTTCTTTTCACAACTTTCGGTAAATAAAAGCTTCAGGATCATAGATTTTTACGAACAAGGATTCTTCTTATTTTTTACCGTTGCCATTATCTCGGGCGTCCTCATCGAATACTTTATTGATGCAAAAGTGAAAACCAACGTTTATGTCAATTCGTTTATCTTGATCACCGGCGTGCTGATCTGCCTATTTTGTATGCTTGCTTATAGCAAAATTTTTCTGCAATTTGAGTCGACAGATGTTAGCCGTTCTATCGTACTGCAAGACAATTTCTTGATCATCGGTGTGTTGGCATCAGTTTTTTTGAAGTGGATCATATACACAAAAAAAACCAGAATATGATTTTCGTATACATTTCCTGGGGTTTGATCATAACCATGATGATTGTTATTGGTATATATTTG
>JBMOKS010000246.1:0-2542 GCA_049324355.1 Bacteroidota bacterium | reverse complement strand
CCAATTTGAAATAGAAGATATCTGACTTCGTCGATAAGACTGATACGAACTTGTGCTCATTGTACTGGCCGTATGACAGTCCGAAGGCGAGAAGGAATCCGATGATAAGTGTAATTTTTCTCATAATGCTGTTTTACATTTCATATGGCATAACCAGTGCCTGAGCCCAAAAACCAGTTTTTTGATAGAAATTTGAAGGATTAGCATTTGAGAACGATTCCCAAATGAGATCAATACATTACAATATTCCCAATATGGATTTTTGTATAGAATTTAGGAATCATTCCTACGATTATTTTTTGACAGTATGAGCCTCGAAAAATCGATTCAGGAGAGAGGTTAACTCGGCGGCCGTAAGGTAATACATTACCAGGTAGTGTTTTTCATTAAATGCTTCCAGGATTTTATAATATTCATCGTCACGAAGTCCGTATGCTTTCATCAACATTGATTTTGTTTCTGGATTATTGATCACCACGTCGACGTAGGTCTTCACGCGTAGACTTTCATCTTTCCATCGGCCAACCTTTATTTTTTCCTTTTTGGCTTTGGAATAATAAAACGGAATACGTTTACGGAGCTGTGCGTTTTGCTCATCGAACATGCCGTCATAGAGATTTTCTGATAACCTCGAATCGTTAATGATAACGGGCTTTAACAACGTGCGACGCTCTGCCATGCGTATCACACTGGGCTCATAATCGATGAGTGGTAGTTCAAGCCGCTCGTAGCCGACAAGTGAAAGAATGAGCGTATCGTGGGGATTCGCCATTACACTAAAGTTGCCCTTCTCATCAGTGGAGGTTCCGTGAAGACGATGTTTCACTACCACGTTTACATAAGGAAGGGGACTAAATGCGGCTGAGTCAACCACAATACCTCTAACAACCTGTTGACCGCGTGCTTCAAACGCCAAGTAACATAACAAAAAGAAGAAGGCAAGGCGAACAACGGAACCGGGAGAAATGTATTTCATGCGAAGTTTCAGAGGAAATTATTTCAGGATACGTTCCCGGTGTTTAATACCCCAGTTGTATAACGCCTGAACAACCGGTTTCAGTGTACGACCATATTCTGTAAGACTGTATTCTACAGTAACAGGTGAAGTAGCATACACTTCCCGCTTCACTAATTCATTTAATTCAAGCTCTTTCAATTCTTTAGAGAGCATGCGTGCGGTGATGCCTTCAACCTCGCGCTGCAGCTCTTTAAAACGCAAAGGTCCATAAGCTAATGCATGCGTGATTGGAAGTTTCCATTTGCCGCCTACCAGGTCGAGCGTGTCACGAACCGGCAGGTAACGCTGCTTACAAACTGCCTTTTCGTGTTCCGATGATTGCGGAAGCCTTCTAGTATCTTTCATGTAACCGGTATACTTCAGTATACTAATAACTTTTATATACCAATAAACTACAATTTTACCAGCGAAGCAAAATCAAAATTTACCTATGAAAATAGCCGTTATTGTAACACGAATCGTGATGGGCCTGTTGTTTCTGGTTTCATCGCTTGGATTCTTTTTTCAGTTTATGCCGCAGCCCGAACTGCAGGGCAATGCCGCTACATTTATGACAGGTATGGGCGCCTCTGGCTATCTGCTCCCGGTGGTGAAAGTGGTAGAACTGTTGTGCGCCGTGGCATTGTTAAGCGGAAGGTTTGTTCCGCTAGCCACCGTGATCATCTTTCCCATTACACTCAATATTGTGATGTTTCATGTTTTTTTGGCGCCCGACAGCCTGGTGATTCCAATTCTGCTGCTCGTTGGGAATTTGCTGCTCGCTGTCCACCACAGGAAGCAATATCAACCCATGGTGTCTGCCCGCGGATGACTCAGGTAGTAAGCTTGTTAATGATTGATGCCGCATCGGGAAACTGGCGGAGTAACGCTGATCGCTCCGCCAGTTCAAAATCATGATAATCAAAGCCCGGCGCCACGGTGCAGCCACTTAAATTATAACTGTCGCGATTGTCGACCAGTGCGCCGAACCAACGGTTGGCCGGTACCACAATTTGCAGTGATTCGCCCTTGTCTGGATTCCTGCCAAGTTTCAGCGAAGTGACGCCACGTTCGTCGAGTATATAAATGGTCAATGAGCTTCCTTCATAAAAATGCCATAACTCATCCGACTTGATCCGGTGAAAAACGGAACGATCTTCGGATCGGAGTAAAAAATAAATGGCAGTTGAAAAACTCCGGCTGGCGTTGAATCTGCCAGGCAAAGCCTGCGCCTGAATTTCTTCAGCACTTCTATACGTTTCTTTGTAAAACCCTCCCTCCGGATGCGCCTGCATGCCGAGAGTTTGAATCCAATAGTCGGCGGTTCGAATTTTTGTTTCCATTTTTTAATAAAGACATGCCGACTGAGAAATCCAAATCCTTACATTTGTTTCCTATTCGAAATAGAAGTTTGGGATCAGCGCGCTTAGAGCATTCAAACGAAATAAAAAATGGGTATTTAGCTCAGCTGGTTTAGAGCACTACCTTGACAGGGTAGGGGTCACAGGTTCGAATCCTGTAATACCCACAAAGACCAATCTAATC
>JBMOKS010000245.1:796-2558 GCA_049324355.1 Bacteroidota bacterium | reverse complement strand
ATCGTTTTTCGACGAAGTCTTTGACGCAATGATATCGAGTTCTCCGGCGTTAAAGCCGCTGGTTGCACCGGACGTAGTTTGTGCCATAGGGAGTGAGAGGGTTAGGGGAAGAAGAAAAAACAAAACAGTTGTCCTTAATATTAGTTTTTTTAAATGAGACACCATAGTTGTATTCTTTGTGTGGCTGCAAAACTTTGGGATCAAATTTCAATGATCGGCTCCATGAAATTGCTTTCGATTCGATTGAAAACCGTAACGTTTTCTTTAGTTTCGATTGAATTTATGGACGAATATGAAAAAGCTTGACAACCTCGACATCAAAATTCTCAGCGAGCTTCAAAAGAACGCCCGTGTTGCCAACGCAGAGATCGGGCGCAGAATCGGATTAACCGGGCCAGCTGTTGCCGAACGTATCCAAAAGATGGAAGAAGAAGGCATCATCAAAGGATACCACACGATCCTGGATTACGATAAGCTCGATCTGTCGGTTCGTGTGTTCATCAACTTTCGCAGCAAAAGTATCAAACACGCCGCCATGGTGAAGATGGTACAGACGCTGCCCGAGGTATTGGAGTGGCACACGATCACTGGCGACAACTGTCTTTTGTTGAATGTTGCGGTGCCCACCACCAAACATCTCGAAAACCTTATCGAACGCCTGGGCGAACACGGCGACACCACCACATCTATAATTCTTTCCAGCGCAAAAAATCCAACCATAAGTTTGAACAACAGGATAGCCTCAAAATAGCGCATCTCTGCTCTGGCTTTGCCATTGACCAGTGACTATTGACTATTCATCCACTATTCAGTTTATTTTTATGAGCATGCTCTGTCGTTTTTGGCTTTTTTGGATTATATTCATTTCCCTTTTCCTTCCTTTTGTTTCACTTTTAATCGCTCGCCTATGAAGTGTCCATCGGGAATCATCGCACAAGGAAGCATTCACTCTCCCGGGTCATTTTCCGTTTGCCGACAAGCAGGCCGGTGGCAGCTTAACCTTAAAATATTATCCGCATGAAAGTTTATGACGAAAAGCACATCAAGAACGTGGTTCTGCTGGGTGCGCCCAAGGCCGGCAAAACGTTGCTGGCCGAAGACATGATTTTCGAAGCCGGTATCGTACACCGGAGAGGTACTATTGAAGGCAAAAATACCGTTTCAGATTACCACGACATCGAACAAGAGCGTGGTAATTCTGTTTTTGCCACCTCCATGCACACCGAATGGCGTGATTACAAGATCAACATCATCGACACACCCGGTTTCGACGACTTCATCGGCGAGATCGTTTCGTCGGTGCGCGTGGCCGACACTTGCGTGATGGTGGTCAACGCCCAGCATGGGGTTGAAGTGGGCACCGAACTCATCTGGAACTACATCGATCGCTTTAGCAAACCCACGATATTTGCCATCAATCAGGTGGATCACCCGAAAGCCGACTTCGATGAGACACTTGCTTACTTAAAACAAAGATTCGGTAAAGCGGTCACACAAGTGCAATACCCTCTAAATCCCGGAGAAGGATTCAATGCCATTATCGATTTGCTGAAAATGGTGATGTATAAATTTCCAACAGAAGGAGGAAAACCAAAGAAATTGGAAATACCCGAAAGCGAACGGGAAAAAGCGGATAAACTTCACAACGAACTGGTTGAAAAAGCTGCCGAGAACGATGAGAAGCTCATGGAGAAATATTTCGAAAAGGGCACACTCGACGAAGACGAAATGCGCGAAGGTCTGAAACTCGGCATGATACATC
>JBMOKS010000245.1:0-786 GCA_049324355.1 Bacteroidota bacterium | reverse complement strand
CGGCCAAAAAGAATATGGGTAGCGGGCGCATGATGGGCTTTATCGACAACGTAGCACCCACACCCCTTGAAGCCAAACCCGAAACCACCGTTGACGGCAAAGAGTTGAAGCTCGACCCCTCGAAACCAACTGTGCTTTTTGTTTTTAAATCGCATCTCGAACCCAACCTCGGAAAGTTGTCTTTTTTTAAAGTTATTTCCGGCGAAGTAACCACAGCTTCCGAATTGACCAACAGCCAGACAGGCGCTGTAGAAAGAATCCACCAGCTTTTCATCATGGACGGAAAAACGCGCAACCCTGTAGATAAGCTGGTAACAGGCGACATCGGTGCCACGCTCAAATTGAAAGACACAAACTCGAACCAAACCCTTCACGCAAAAGGATACGATATTACCATTCAACCGATTGAGTTCCCGGAGCCGCGCATCCGCACTGCCGTGATCGCCAAGACAAAAGGCGACGATGAAAAGATAGGCGAAGTGCTGAGCAAGATCCATCAGGAAGATCCTACCCTGCAGGTTGAATACTCCAAGGAATTAAAACAACTTATTATCTCCGGACAAGGAGAGTTACACCTCGCTGTATGTAAATGGTATCTCGAAAATGTTTATAAACTGCACATTGAATTTGAGAGTCCGCGCATCTCTTATCGCGAAACGATTCGCAAGCCGGCCATCTCGAGCTATCGTCATAAAAAACAATCCGGTGGTGCCGGACAGTTTGGTGAAGTGCACCTGAAGGTTGAACCCTATTATGAAGGAATGCCCGAGCCCACCGACTACAGTG
>JBMOKS010000244.1:0-2565 GCA_049324355.1 Bacteroidota bacterium | reverse complement strand
TGCCGCGCAACGAGATGGAGGCGTCGCTGCTGGCGATCTGGCAGGAAGTGCTGGGGCAGGAGCAGATCAGTGTAAAAGCAAACTTCTTCGAAGCCGGCGGGCACTCGCTCAAAGCTGTGCAGATGATATCGGCGATCAACGCAAAATTCGGCGTTGACGTTCAGCACAAAGATGCTTTCATTTATACTACGATCACTGAACTCGCCGCGCATATCGCGAACAAAGAAAAGTTGCACAAAGACAAGCTGGTACCAATCGAAGAGCAAGATTATTACAATGTGTCACATGCTCAAAAGAGATTGTGGATCCTGAATTCACTGGAAGAGAAACAAGTCGCCTATAATATTCCCACTGCAAGCCTGATAGAAGAAAAGATAAATTTGGCTTACCTGAATGAAAGTTTACAAAAACTTTATGAAAGACATGAAAGCCTGCGCACGGTATTCGTGATGGTAGGAAACGAACCGAAACAAAAAATTAAACCTCAAGTTGATTTTAAAGTTAGATACCTCGACTGGTCCACAGTTTCGCATGGAATAGATCAGGCAGTGATATTGGCCCATGAAGAGGCCGTCACACCTTTTGACCTTGCCGCGGGACCGCTGTTGAGAGTGACACTCATTCACCTTGCGGATACTCGCTCGGTGTTGTTCTTTACTGTTCACCATATTGTAGTAGACGCTGTGTCTATGCAAAACATGATGGCAGAACTCATGTATTATTACAATACTTCCCTTGGCAAATCGGCTCGCGGTGATTTTAGACCGCTGAGTATCCAATACAAGGATTTTTCAGCCTGGCAAAATCAGCAGTTGGCAAAGGAGAATTTAAAAATGCACCAGAATTTCTGGGTCGATCAGTTCAAAGAAGGTGTGAATACGCTCAATTTCCCAGCGGACTTTGAACGTCCAGAGGTCTTTAACAACAAGGGGAGGTTTGTTCACTTTGAGTTGGAAAAGAACCTAGCCGCGGGCATACGCAACATAAGTAAAGAAAATCAGACTACGTTGTTCATGACCTCGCTGGCTTTGGTTTGTATGCTGATCAATAAATACACAAAAGAAGATGACATTACCGTGGGAACGCCGGTGGCTGGTCGTGAAGATCATAAGCTGGTTGATCAGATCGGTTTTTTCGTCAACATGCTGCCGCTCAGGAACAAGATCGACATCGGAAAAACATTCCGGGCTTTGTTGCAACAGATCAGGGGAAATGTGCTGGAAGCATTCGATCACCAGGTTTATCCTTACGACAAGCTCGTGAACGATCTGAAGATACCCAGAGACAGGAGCCGGAATCCGCTGTTCGATGTGGTGGTCACAGCGGATACATTTGCCGAGGAAAGATCAGATGCAAAAACTTTTGGTTCGCATAAACTGATGCCGCTGACCGAGGACCGCAGTCTGGAGGTGTGCAAATATGACCTGCGATTCAGATTTTCAGAGGTAGGCGATAGCATGTACTTGAACATACTATATAACCAATCTCTCTTCAAGCATGAGCGCATGCTAATCATGAAAGAAAGATTAAAAACCTTGATTGCAGAAGTGGTTGATAACCCTGACAAAACATTGACGGAGTACAAAATGGAAGCTAAGATCGAGCAGATGAATATCGATGAAGAGATCTTTGCTGATTTTGACTTTTAGGAAAATAACCAATACGATTTCACTGTTGGAGAATGGTAACTAAAAAAGACAATGGAGATCTCTAAACTCAAGCTTAGCCTTAGCGAAGACTACTGGTTTGAAAAGTTATCCAATCCGGTAAGGTCAACCGCCTTTAACAAAGATAGCTATCGCAACAGGACAGGCGGCATCGGTCGTGTACAGGCCAATATGCCGAAGGAATTATCACAGAAGCTGAAAGAGATCGGTGATAAAAATGAAACTAGCGCATTTTTGCTGTTGAGTGTTGCGCTAAACGTGTTGTTGAGCAAGTACACCCAAAGTAATGATATTATCACAGCCACCACCCACCTTCACCTGAAAAGCTCGAAGGCCGAAGATACACTGCTGTTTTTTAGACTATCCTTAACCGAAAATGCAACCATCAAAACTTTGTTGAAAGAAAGCCTGGCGCAACTCAACGCCGCCCATGGCCATCGGCACTACGCCTTTAGTGAGTTAAAACGCCGGTTGAATATTAGCGGAGAGGGTGACCTCGATTTTGCCAAACAATTTGGGTTGGTATATAATCGCTTCAACGAGGAGTCACCTATGCGCAACGAAATTGCTACTTTATTTGAAGTTGAAAATATCGACGGAAAATTCTGCGTAAGCATACGTTATCAGCTAGACCATTATGACCCGTCTATGATGGGTCAGCTGTTGAAGCATTATCTGGTGGTTTTGACACAGATCCTCAAATCAACAGAACAAAGGGTGTCGAAGATCGTCGTGATGGATGAAGCCGAGCAATTAAAGCTCAAAGACGCAGTAAACAATACCGAAACACATTTCCCTGCCGACAAAACAATAGTCGATTTGTTTGAGGAGCAGGTTGCAAAAACGCCCGACCATCCGGCTGTTAAATTTAAGGGCATTACGTATACCTATCGCGACC
>JBMOKS010000243.1:0-23265 GCA_049324355.1 Bacteroidota bacterium | reverse complement strand
TTTATGGGTGTGGCGCTCTATCCTAAAGTAACATTGTCTGAAAGTTTTGCGCTTGGACTTCGCGCCGAATATTTCCAGATCAAAAAAGGATACCTGATAGTATCAGATGAAAACGGCGACCCTGTACCCTTCGCTTTTGCGCGCGACACCGAAGGAACCGGCAGCGTCACGGCATTTACATTATCTGCCAACTACAAGGTGGGTGGACTCACGATCATCCCCGAACTCAGAAGCGACATGACCTCCGAGGATTCTTATGTAAAAAAAGGCGAAGTCAACCCATCTAAACAAATGTTATCATTCAACCTCGCCACTGTTTACAAATTTTAAAAACTAAATAATAAACAATTAAAAACTAGACGACTATGTCAAAAACTAAACTGGAATACATCTGGCTCGATGGTTACAAACCTACACAAAGCTTGAGAAGTAAAACCAAAGTTGTAAGAGATTTCGATGGCACCCTCGAGGATTGTCCGGTGTGGTGTTTCGATGGAAGCTCTACCGAACAAGCTCCCGGCGGCTCTTCAGATTGTTTACTGAAACCTGTAGCTATTTTCAAAGATCCCGCCCGGAAAAATGCTTTCCTTGTAATGTGTGAAGTGCTGAGCCCCGATGGTACACCCCACCCTTCCAACGCACGCGCAACTATCGACGATGATGACAATGATTTCTGGTTTGGCTTCGAACAGGAATATTTCCTCTGGAACCCCGAGTTCGATAAGCCCCTTGGATTTCCCAAGGACGGCTTTCCCGCACCTCAAGGTCCCTACTACTGTTCAGTAGGCGCCAAGAATGCGTTTGGCCGTCATATCGTGGAAGAACATCTCGACCTCTGTCTTGAAGCCGGCATCAACGTTGAAGGCATCAACGCCGAAGTAGCAACCGGTCAGTGGGAATTCCAGGTGTTTGCCAAAGGAGCCAAAGCTGCAGGAGATCAGACCTGGGTGGCCCGTTACCTGCTGGAAAGAACAGCTGAAAAATACGGTGTGTCCATTAACTGGCACTGCAAACCGCTCGGTAACACCGACTGGAATGGTTCTGGTATGCATGCCAACTTCTCAAACTCATTGTTGAGGGAAGCAGGCTCCAAAGAAGTTTTTGATACAGTATGTAAAGCATTTGCTCCTGTGGTAAAAGAACACATCGCTGTGTACGGTGCCGATAACCACCTGCGTCTCACGGGCAAACACGAAACACAATCCATCGATAAGTTCTCCTACGGGGTGTCTGACCGTGGAGCGTCTATCCGTATTCCGATTGCTACGGTTGAACGAGGCTGGAACGGATGGCTGGAAGACCGCAGACCTAACTCGGCAGCCGATCCATATAAAGTGGCTGCGAGGATCGTCAAAACAGTAAAAACCGTACCCTCATACGCCGCCGTAGCGGCGAACGGACGATAAGACTTTGGCGTCTGGTTGTTTAGTGGAAGTCAGGTGGAAACGCCTGGCTTCTTTTTTTTAACCATAAGTTTTATGATGATAATGTTCATATTAACTTTCTAATAAATAAATTTGATTCAACTTGTCTGATCACTATGATTCACCCCGACACCGAGCTCAGGTTCATCAACGATAAAATCGGTTATGGCGTAGTCGCCACGAAGTTCATCTCCAAAGGCACCATTACATGGGTGCTCGATAAACTCGACAGAACCTTTACGCCGCAAGAGATCAAAAACATGGACAAGACCTACCAGGAGGTGATGGACAAGTACACCTACAGAAATCCCGAGGGGAATTACGTGTTCTGCTGGGACAATGCCCGATTCATCAACCATAGCGCTAATGCCAACTGCATTACCACCGCCTATGAGTTTGAAATTGCCATCCGCGACATCCAACCCGGCGAAGAACTTACCGATGACTACGGCTACCTCAATCTTGACGAGCCTTTTGAAGTGCTGCCCGAGCCCGGCACAAGCCGCAATGTCGTTTATCCGGACGATCTGCTGCGATACTATCCGATCTGGGACGAGAAACTTTTGAGTGCATTTCCTAAACTGCTTGAAGTAGATCAGCCCTTATTACACCTGCTGGACAAAGGCATACAGAAAAAAGCCAAAGACATTGCCCGGGGCGAGACCAAGATGGATTCTATTCTCAATTGCTACTATCGAAACGGCAATATGAATGGCAAAAACGGTAAAGAGCACCCCCAAGTCAGCGTGCGCTCGCCTAAAGTTGTTTATCCCTACTAAACTCAGCCGTCTATTTTCGAACCGATAAAGCGAAGCAAATCATCTTCAACCCTCTCGTGATCTTGCCAGTAATTGCGACTGAACACAATGTGATACTCCC
The DNA here is from genome assembly GCA_049324355.1 of Bacteroidota bacterium. Lineage (GTDB taxonomy): Bacteria > Bacteroidota > Bacteroidia > Cytophagales > Cyclobacteriaceae > Chryseosolibacter. The sequence goes on along the minus strand of JBMOKS010000243.1, from coordinate 20,962 downwards.
AATTCTTTTGGCTGATCAGTGACGGCACGTACGCAAAAGAGTCTTTTACTGACAAGCTGGTGAAATACCGTACGTCATCCGTCAGAATAATGCCGAGGTGATTGCCATCCATTTTGAAGTGCAGATCTGCGAGTGGCAGCGTATCGGCTTCAAACTGTAGCTTTTGAAATTTCCGCTCTGCCCATTGCTTAAGTTGTGTATTCAAATACCAGGTGGACTGTTGTTTTACTGAATAGTGTACCTGCGGTTTGAACCGGCGCTGATCTACTTCGCGCGCAAATTCTAAATATTTTCGCAACAGCTTCGGACCATCATTCTTGATATCGTCTGTTTTTAATTCTTCGGGCCAGATGCTGCACACCAGTATGATGCGCTCGCGGGCACGTGTCACAGCCACATTCAGCCGGTTTTCGCCACCTACCATATTCAGACTGCCAAATTGCATGTTCATCTTTTTCTTTTTATCCGGCGCATAACCGATGGAGAAGATAATAACATCCTTTTCATCGCCCTGAACGTTCTCGATATTCTTCACAAAAAGTGATGGTGGCAGGTTAATCCCTTCCTGAGCAAATTTTTCTTCGAGCAGATCGAGGATCAGCATTTGTTGTGGCGCATTGAAAGTTACTACTCCGATTTCTTTGCGGGGGTCTTCCTTCACCATATTAAACACGCGTTCTGTTACGCGCTGCGCCTCGGCCAGGTTAGTCTGATTCTCCCAAACACCTTCCACCTTCACATACTCGATGCCTGGAATATGACGGTTCATCACGTGGCGGTCTGGCAGCAATTGCAATCTTCCCTCGTAGAAATGACGGTTAGAAAAATCGATAAGGTCAAGCGACTGGCTGCGGTAATGCCCCTGTAAATGCGTTGTTGGCAAGTAACGCTCGGCCAGATCCAGCAACGAATCTACCTCCAGATCAGGGTGGTCGGCTTCTTCCTCCCACCGGACCTGGTAAAGTTCATTAGGCTTCAGCTGCATATCGTCACCTGCTATGAGCAGTTGTTTACCTCTGTACATTGCAGGGATACCTCTTTCCGAAAAACATTGAGACGCTTCGTCAAAGATCACGAGGTCAAACATTTCGGTCATCGGGAAAATAGCCGACACCGATTCGGGCGAGGCCATCCAGCAGGGGATCACGCGAAATAGTTCGTCCTGAAAATCAGTGATCACTTTTCTCAAGGGCCATATTTTTTTCTTTTTGGTCACCTGATGAAGAAGGTCGCGGTATGTTACCCTGTTGTTCAGGCGATTGTATTCCATGCCCTCGTAAGCCCGCTCTCGTGCGCGTAGGATGAGAATGTCCTGGCTGAGTTTTTGTTTTTCCTCCACCATACGAATCAACTCTTCACGCAACTCTTCCATTCGTAATGAAGACACCGAACGTAAAATCGGGTACTTGGCTTCGATATGATCGATCCACACCAGCCTCAAACTATTTTGCAATAGGAGCTCATGCGCTTCGAACTCCCAGTTTCCTGTGGCATCATTAAGGCGGGAGATAACATCTTTCTCCGCAGATACAAGAGTTTCTTTCAGTTTGTCGAAATCACATAAGCTATCGTAGTCACGGCGAAGGGTTTTGATATACTCTTTTTCCAACAACGGCTCCTGCACCAGGTGACGAACCTGATAAGGCGACAGATATCTAAGCCACGACTCCTTACGTTGCGGCACATCGCTCACAACCTTGGTGAGTTTATACAGCATAGCAATGAACTCTTCGCGTGTAAGCTGTTGCGGATTGACTACCTTTTGGATCTCGCGCAACGAAGAGAAAATGAGTTTGGCGCGCATGGCCAACTTCTGTTTGTCAAACCAGGTCTTGATGCTGTCTAGTCGGTAGTTCCCTGGCAGATCTATCAACCACGCTTTCTTTTTTAACGCCGTAAAATGGTGCTCGAGGTTCAATCGATTGTCGATACGGGTTTCCATGGCCATGAGGCCTTCCCTGTTATAGGCAAAACCATTGGCCACCAGCACGCGCTTCAGCCAAAATTTATCTTTCGAAGTCAATCCCCAGCGAATGCGGCGGATCAGGTTCCCCTGGGCTTTCATCCTGCTTTGCAACACCTCCTGAAATTTTCCTAAATGCTCAGACGGAATGGAAACCTCCGGTCCAATGTCTATAAAGCAGTTTGCAACGACGCGCTCTATGTTCAAGAACCAGAGCGTGCTGGTTTCATCGTCAGTTTCAGGTATCATGTTCTGGAAATAGCGGTATACCACTTCATCTTGCAGCAGCGCTATGATCGCCAGCACATCGTCTTCGCGCGCGCGAAACGACAAACAATCGTCTATATCCAGCGGTTGTGAAATTGTTTTTTGGGTTTCTTCCGCCAACTTCTTTTGATAAGAAGGGATGTCGCTCACGATATTTTCGATCACTTTCAGGTCCGAAAGTTTCAGTCCTGAAAATGATTTTCTTTCTTTCCAGGGATATTCGTCTTGCTCGAACCGCGCAGCATATTGGGTGTATTGTTTGAGCTTCCGCAGAAATTCGGGCAGATATCCAAAATCAAAATGCTGATACTCCTGCCTGATGTTGATGGTGTCTCCGTGCGGATTAGAGGTGAGATATAATTCCTTCACACTAAGTCCACATTCCGTATCGTCGAACAATATGCGTTTGAAATTGTCGAGTTCTTCCGTAATCCGGTCGATGGCACGACACACCTGAAAAAATCTTCGCTCCATCTGGATGGCATCGATGCTGCGATTGAAGGCCTTAAAGTCATCGATGCTTTCGATCTGGCGGGCGATCTTTGCGAAGATTGTTTTGCGTTCATTTCGAAAATCATGGACCAGTCCGATAAAATCTGCGAGGTCCTTCGATTTTAAACGTTCATAGACAACATCCAGTGCAGCACGTTTCTGACAGACCAACAGCGCACGTTTACCAGATGCCACCGCATCGGCCATGAGGTTACAGATCAATTGCGACTTACCCGTGCCCGGAGGCCCCTGCACAACAACAGAGCGACCGTTCTTCACGGCTTTGATCGCATTTTCCTGGAACGCATCGAGCGTGAATGGCGTATAGATCTTTTCTTCTTTAATCGGTTTTTCAATCAAACTGCTCTCGGTTTCCTGCGTCGCTTCCGGAGCCCCATTCTTATGGGCGAAGAAATCCTCGAGATCGCTGATCGTCTCACTTTCCAATAAGTGTAAATAATCAGGAACGAGCTGCGAACCAGCTTGCGGAAAAATCCCCAACACCGCCTCAGGGAAAAGTTTTATTTCTCCATTGCGGTGTTTATTTTCAAAATCGCTTTTCTTAAATTCGGTGAATGCCGTAAGTTCATCACGAAAATTATCGGGATTAAAATTGATCTCGACTTTGTCTTTGATCAACTGATACAATTCTGTACGAAACACAGTACTATCGGCATCGAAGTCTTCGAAATTGGCTTCGAGCAATTCTTCGTCCAACTTTATTTTATTATAAAAGGCGTACGCCAGCAGAAACGATTTGTTCATAGTAATGCCAGCCTGGTTGCGTGGCATCAGGCACCAGTAGTTGTTCTCCTGGATGATGGAAACAGGGAAGAACAACAGCGGACATTGCACAAGTGTGCCATCCGCAAATTTTCCACGAAGAAAAGGCCAGCCCACATGCAAATCGTTTGAACCGCGTTCTTCAAAGATAAAGTTGTCGACACGCTGAAGTTTCTTAAGTTTTTTGCTGGCTTCGTTGTTGGCTTCCGCCCGGCTATCAAGTACCTGGCATAGTTTTACCTCTTTTCCGGCGATCAGGGCGTTGATGATCTCGAACGATGGATAACCATTCAGACCGTTCACTTCGTGAAGATCCATCAATTGTTCGGCATACAGCCTTAGCAAAAGCAGAGAGCGGTTGTTGCCGGTAAGATTCGTAAGTCTGCGCAAATAATTGCGAAGAATATTCTTTATGGGATCGGTCACGTGCGTGTTCTTTACCTCGTCAATTTTAAGCGTCACCATAAATTAATCATGAACCTTTAAATAAGGAATTATTTTATCGGCTTCTGCTGCTTCAACAAGCTTGATATTTCTAATATCCTCAACTTTTTCAAAATTGCCGTGCTGAAATCGGTAAGCGACAATGGCACGGGCGAGTTTTCTCCCAATATACGGGTGTGCCGAAAACTCCGATTCGCTGGCCGTATTTACATCGATTTTCCGGGGTATGAAGTTTTCATCGACAAATGACACCCGCCGCAATCGATTGACAACCACCGAGTCCATTCCATAAACTTCGACAAGTTGCCCGGCCCCGACGAAGCCGCCAAGGCGGTCGCGGAACTTCAGGATGCGCATGGCCAGCACCTGACCGATGCCGTTCACCATTTTGAGTTGCGCAGTATCGGCTGTATTAAGGTCAAACCACAAAGCAACTTTACCGGGCTTAGGTCCGGATGGCCGAACCTCAATTCTCTGCGGCAGCTGGATGTAAGTATAAAGCTGCTTATAGAACGTTGAATCAAGCCCATAAATTTTGAGCAGGTCGGACTTCACCCGAAACACGCCACCTTTTTGGCGATAACTCGCAATACGTGTCGACAGACTTTTAGGGAAACCCAACTTGGACAGGGCAGATTCATCTATCGTATTGGGGTTAAAATGGAAAAATTTTTGATGCAGACGGTCACTGTGCTTTGCTCTAAACCTGCCGGAATCGATGGGCTCCACATTATGCCACAACGCCACCAGGCTATCAAGTCGGCGCTCGTCGGCCGTGAAGTCATCTTCGCGCAGGCTTACCCATTTCCGGTAAAGCGGCTCCGACACGATAACCAGGACCATCAGCGGTAGCAAGATGACGAAACCATTGACTTCTTTTTGTGAGAATCCAAACAGATCACCGACCCATTTTTTTATGCGCATCATCTTCCCTATTAATTAAAGATCCAATCAAACCAACCACTGAGGAGGACGAGGAAACAAGCAACGAGCGGAGTCAAGAATAACGAGGAGATAAGGCCCTTGAAAAATAAGATTTAATAACTACATGACATTGCAGCGAGAGTTTGAGCAGTCAGCCCCATTCATTGGAGAATCGGCCCCATTTTTTCTGAAAAAGAGAAAATGACCCTCCGACAACGATTGGTTAAACGAAATCTGATATTTGTGCGGAGATGGGAACTTAAAGCCGCCCGAATCGTATTGAAATGGGTGTATCTCAAACCCGTAAAGACCTTATTTATACTGATTCTAAATTATACTTTTCATGATAATTGTCATGAGGGTTTTTGGTCCAGATTTTACTTTTGTAGTTCAAGATGACTCAAAACTTTAAATCTTTAGCACTATCCTACAAGACTGCGCCGTTGGCCATCCGGGAGCAGGTTTCGCTTCATGAAACAGCTTCGAAGCAACTCATGAATTTTTTACGCGAATTCACGGGTGCCAGCGAAGTATTGATAGTTTCTACCTGTAACCGCACAGAGATCTATTATTCCGCCGAAAAAGATTTAACCGACGACATTTTTAAAGGCCTCGCCCTGATCAAGAATCTGGAAAAGGGTTTTGAGCAACATTTTACAAAATTTGAAGGCGTCGAGGCTATTCTCCACCTTTTTGAAGTGGCCATCGGGCTCGATGCCCAGGTGATTGGCGACCTGCAGATCTCAGGCCAGGTAAAAAATGCCTACCAGTGGAGTGCTGACGAAAATATGGCTGGTCCGTTTCTGCACCGGCTCATGCATACCATCTTTTTTGCCAACAAGCGCGTTGTACAGGAAACTTCTTTTCGAGATGGCGCAGCTTCTATCTCCTATGCGGCGAAAGAAATGGCAGAAGACATGACTGCAGGTATTCGTCGGCCGAAGGTATTGGTGGTAGGTGTTGGCGAGATCGGTCAGGACGTTTGCCTGAATCTCGTAAACTCGAAGATCACTGACGTTACCATCGTTAACAGAACGCCTGAAAAAGCAGAAAAACTGGCTGTCCGTTGCGGGTTTAAGTTTGGCGGCATCGATCAGCTTCGTCACGAGATCGCCAAAGCAGACGTGATCATCAGCTCCGTATCTGGCAACGAACCTTTGATCAACCGCGAACTCATCAAAGATATTAAGATCGTTTCTCATAAATTTTTTATCGACCTCTCCATCCCAAGAAGTGTTGAACCTTCTATTGAAGAGATTCCCGGAGCCATCGTCTATAACCTCGACAACATTCAAGAGAAGACCAACGAGGCGGTAGAAAAACGCAAAGCATCGGTACCTCAGGTACAATCCATCATTCGCGAGGCAATCGTCGAATTCGAAGACTGGTCACGGGAAATGATCGTATCGCCTACGATACAGAAGTTAAAAAGATCCCTGGAGCAGATCCGGAAGGAGGAGTTGGCGCGATTCCTGAAAAACGCCAAACCTGAAGAAGCTGAGAAACTGGAGGAGATGAGCAAATCGCTCATGCAAAAAATTCTGAAGTATCCGGTACTTCAACTCAAAGCCGCCTGCAAGCGCGGCGATGCAGAATCGTTATCTGAAATTCTGCACGAACTTTTCAACCTGGAAAAGCAATCGGAGAAACCTCGTAAATAAATCTCTTCTGTCACTGACGCTGTTCAATTGACGCTTTTTTTCTGTTACGAGAAATCCAAAGATTGACATGGTTCGTAGATTCTTTGTGTCCCCCTCCGCTGAGTGGAGGACTGGACATATATAATCAAAGAACACGAAGTACAGTTAAGCTTAAACTTGATACTTATGCTGAAGAAAATTCTGAAAATAGTCGGCATTATTCTGGCCGTCATCATCTTATTATTAGCGGGTTTCTACGCCAAAGTATATTTCAGCACCGAATCGAAGATGAATAAAAAGTACGAGGTGACGGCGCAGTCGCTGGACATTACTCCGGACTCGGCCATGCTGGCATTGGGGGCAAGATTGGTGATTGTGAAGGGTTGTGTTGAATGCCACGGCACCGACCTCGGCGGAAAAGCTTTTATCGACGATGCCCCGCTCGGACTATTCATCGCGAAAAATCTGACGAAAGGCGTTGGTGGCCTGCCACAAGACTATGACGTAAACGACTGGGTGCGCGCCATCAAACATGGCGTCCGTCGCGACGGCACCTCGCTGTTGTTTATGCCCTCAAGTGAATATACTTTTTTATCAGAAGGCGACATGAAAGCCCTCATCGCTTATTGCATGCGGCTTCCAAACGTAGACCGCGAGCTGCCGCCAACTGCAGTTGGCCCACTCGGCAGGATATTGGCCGACTTTGATCAGCTGCCGCTGTTCCCGGCTGCGAACATCGATCATACCCGTATGTTGCAACCGGATGTCAAAGTCGAAGTTTCTGTTGAATACGGAAAATATTTATCCATTGCCTGCCAGGGATGTCACAAACCCAGCATGAAAGGTGGCGAACCGGTAGCGCCCGGATACCCCCCTGTTGCCGACATCAGCTCTACCGGCAATGCTGCCAAGTGGTCTAACGAACAATTTATCACCACGCTGCGTACCGGCGTTACCCCGGAAGGAAAGACACTGTTGCCAAAAAATATGCCGTGGACGATGACCCAAGCTTACACCGATGTTGAATTGAAAGCTTTGCACGCCTATTTGAAAAGTTTATAAACTTGGACCGATATCCCTAAAATGACGGCATTCTCTTCCGGGATGTAATTTTCTTTCCATACCTTCGACCTATCTAACCAAAGAATCCTCCCGGTGTGATTGGGGAAGAAGAAAAATTTATTAACCTGATAAACGAACATCAAGGTCTGATACACAAAGTGTGTATCATGTACGAAAACGACCCCGATGAGCGTAATGACCTGTTCCAGGAGATTGTACTCCAACTGTGGAAGTCATTTTCATCTTTCCGTGGCGAAGCAAAGATCACAACATGGATGTATCGCATCGCGCTGAATACTGCTATTTCTGGCTTTAGGCGACAAAGCAGAAATGTAAAAACAGAAGACCTGCAGGAAGTTCACTTCAACATTTCTGAACATTACGGCGGCGACGAGCGTGAAGAGGATTTTCAAAAACTTCAATGGGCCATCCGGCAGCTTTCGGAGATCGAACGCGCCATGATCATGATGGCTCTCGAAGAAGTTCCTTATGAAGAAATTGCAGAGACCATCGGTATCACTCAAAATAATGTGCGTGTACGCATGAACCGCATACGCGAAAGATTACGAAAACTCATGTGCAAACAGCCATGGAACTAGATGAACTGAAAGACATATGGAAGAAGAACCAGGCCGAGTTCACCCGAAAAGGTGAAACGGAGATCGCCTCGATGCTGAAGGGAAGCAGCAGGTCGATTATCTCCAAACTGAAAAAAAGCGTTTGGTTTGAGTTGATCTTCACGATCGTAGCCGGGCTGGCATTGCTCGTCTACGCACTGACTTTACCCACAGGTTCGCTCAAGTGGACTTCGGTTTCAATTTTGATTCTTTTTGTTGTTTACTCTTTTTACTATGTCAAAAAACTTTTGCTTCTTATCCGCTTTGGCCGCGCCGACGACAATATCAAAGTAAGCCTCGAAAAACTGATTGCCAATCTTTCCAGCTACCTGAAATTTTACAAACGCAGCTATACCATTCTCTATCCTGTGTATTTCTGCCTGGGATTACTTTTTGTGGGAATTGAACAAGGCGCTGAAGAATTTTTCAACTCCCTGACCAAGCCTAAGGTGATCATCTACCTGGCAGGAGTCGCGGGCCTTTTCTACGCCTGCAGTACCTGGCTTACCAAGTGGTATCTCAAAAAATTATATGGCAACCATCTCGAAAAACTCAGCAGATTATTACTCGACCTGAACGATCACGGCAAACATGATTAGAGCCCACTTCTTATTTATCCTTGCCCTCGTTTTTTCTCAAGGGCTTCAGGCGCAGAACAAAGCAGTAGAAAATTCACTCTTCTGGGAAGTTTCTGGCAACGGACTGGCCGAACCTTCGTATCTGTTTGGCACCTTTCACCTGCTCGACAACCGGTTCGTAGACAGTCTCACCAATGTGGTGAGCAAATTCCAGCACAGCAACACGGTAGTTACCGAAATGCTCATGGATAGCTCGATGTATATCAAAATGATGCTGGCCGCGCAGATGAAAAATGCTTCCCTGGACAAATTGTTGTCGCCTGAAGATTATCAACAAACCGCCGCGTGGCTAAAAGAACTTGCGGGTTACGATCTGAAAATGTTCAATGGGTTTAACCCCATCACCATTCAGGTATTGTTGATAAGCTCTTTGCAACAGAAATATTATCCGGTAAATGCGACACTGGTCATGGATTTGTATTTCCAGCAAATGGCAAAAAAAGCGAACAAAAAGTCAATCGGGCTTGAAACCTTTGAAGAACAAATCCATGCCATATATGGTCAATTCACCTACGAACGCCAGGCCGAACTATTGATGAAATTCGTCAGAGGAAAAGACAAGGCTTTTGACGACATCGTTAAAATGAACAAACTCTACCGGCAGGGTAACCTCACTGAACTGGAAGGACTCATGTCGGACCAGGAATACGATCAGAAAGAACGCGAGGTATTGCTCGACACTCGAAATAAACAGTGGATCTCTACCCTTCCTGAGCTGATGCACGCGCAATCTACTTTTGTGGCGGTCGGCGCACTTCATCTGGCAGGCAACAATGGGCTGGTGAACCTGATGCGAAAACTCGGTTATACGGTGAAACCACTGCGACTCAAACTAAATTAAGCTTCTCCTTTCGCCCCAAAAAAACATTTAATCACCCCAGACGACAACCTGGGGTGGGTTGAAATCGTCATTGGTACTGTATCTGAAGGTTGATTTTTGAACCCATATGAAACCCAATCTGACATCCTCTCTCCCGTTGGGAATTGACCTGAATCTCAAGGAACGCTTAAATACGCCGTTCCCCTATTATATGAACGACGACCGGAAAAATGTCGTCTTGATCCTGTGCATCAGCTTGTTCGTAATTGCATTTATGTCGGCATACAAGCCAGTGGGCCATTTGAACGAGGAGCTTAATTTGCCGAAGATCAGCATTTTCAGCGCAGTTACCTTTATTGTGCTTTTTGTTGGCATCATCGTACTCCCAAAAATATTCCCAGCGACGTTTGATCCCATGCGATGGACTTTACAGAAATATCTGATCCATAAAGTGTTGAACTGCGTAGCCATTGGTGCCGTCTGTGTTGAAGTAGATGTGCTCTATATCTGTCCGGAGAAGCCGTTAGGCGACATCATTATTCATGCGTATTCGCAGGTAGCCCTGATCGGCATCATTCCGGCCACATTCATGACCCTTTTTTTGAAGAACAAAATGTTACACGAAAACCTGCAGCAAGCCATTTTGATCAACCGGGAGTTGGAGAAGATCAGAACCCTGAAAAAAGACCTGACCAAACCAGGACACAGCAACATCACCATATATTCAGACACCAGCGAAACTTTATCGTTAAATTTACCCGATCTGCTTTTTATCGAAGCTGACGACAATTATTCTACCATCTACTGGATGACCAACGACAGCTTGGTACAGAAAAAGCTGCTGCGTGTTAATCTGAAAAACGTTGAAAGCCAGATCAACAACCCCTTTACCATTCGCTGCCACCGTTCGTTCGTGGTGAACATCCACGCTATTAGCAGCATCACCGGAAATACCAATGGCTATAAACTGCGCATCAAAGAAACCGAGCACTACATTCCCGTTTCCCGACCCAAGGGAAAAGAAGTGATGGAAAAGATCGGCCAGTTGAAGAATATGATGGAGCTGTATTAACCCAACGCACAGAAAATTAAAAATCATTTGTACCTGACAGCGCTGCTAGCTACAAGCTTTGAGTTTTTGTGAGTTTAGGCGGGGGTTTGAATATCGAACACGGAACACCGAACAAGGAATGTCGAAGGCTTTACCGCGTCGACAAAATTCATCATTCAATCATTCCTTCGAAATTCGATATTCCTTGTTCCTTGTTCGATATTCAAATGGCTTGAAGCCCCACTCTTATCCCACGATTTGCGGCTGAGTTCAAAAATGAACAAATCTAGTTGCGCGCAGACACACATCGCACCATTCCGCATTTCGCCCCAGTCTTTATCTTTTCACCCCACTTTAGTTTTACTAACCACAAGACTCTGGCCGTTCACGTCTTCAGCAAAAAGTTTTCGTTCGTGGTCGTTAGCCTTGCGTTTTCATCAGCAAAAACTACCACGTTATGAAAACCTTCATACTATCCACCCTGATACTGGCTTCGTTTGGAAGCATGGCGCAGAAGAAAGAAAACCCTCGAACCGAATTTATCATGGAGCTTTCTACTCACGAACTTGAAATAAAGGCAGGTGAAACCAAAGACGTGACCGTTGATCTTCTCCGGTCAAAAGGATACAACAAGTCGAAAGCGAAGCTGGGGCTTTCATCTTCGTTGCCCAAAGACGTAACTTTAGTCTACGATCCGGCAGAAGGTGTGATGGAAAGGAGTATCGCCAAAATCACAGTGGCGGCAAACGCTAAACCCGGCACTTATCAGTTGATGTTGAATTGTACAATAAACAACAAAAGTAAAGGCACTATACTCAAACTGATGGTAAAAGACGCTTCGGGGAACATTGCTTCAGGTAATTAATTTGTTCCTCCCATATACTAAAAAATCCCAGTGCCGCCTCACACTGGGATTTTTATTTTCATGTCTTTAGATCCTGATCTAAGTAAGAAACATGCGGTTCTGTCCGAGGCAATCGCAAAGTTGTTTATAGATCCTGATGATGTTTTCTTTGGAGGCGTCGTTGCCCACGGCGCGAACAATACGCGATGCCAGTGTTCCTTCTGCCAGGATGATGTCAATTTCACGTCTCCATTTTTCTAAAGCGCCGTTTCCAGAGCGTACTGTTTTTTCAAGAATGTGTTTCCACAATTCCGAAGCTTTTAGCGACTTCTCGCTCACGCCAAAAACGCTAAGATATTCTGCATTATCGAATACAGCCTCCTGAGCTTTTTCGGTTGTGCGATCGAGCAGGTGTGCGAGCATGTCAGTCTTAAGCTTCATCTGGCCGTCGAAGTCTATGAACTTGCCGGCCACAAATGCTTTGATTGTTTCAATTACCAGCGTTACAATGGCCATGTCAGCCGCGGGGCATTCCTGGATGTCCATGATCCGTATCTCGATAGAACCGCGGTCAAACCGAGGTATTGCGCCTCTTGAATTTACCCAGATAGGATTCAAAATGTTTTCAGGGTCGTATTGGGCAATGTCGGTCTTTATTTTTTCGTAAATCGTATTCAAATAATTGCGTTTGGAGAACACTGCTTCAGGAATCACACGACCGGTGATAGAAGGAATTTTAGACTGGTTTGTGCGATAGAATTTCAAACGCGTATCCATTAAACCGGTCAGTTTTCCATCAAGTATTGGCGAACTTGCGCAGATCGCGGGCAGCAGGGGCAGAATCAGTCTTATGGCGGCGTGCAGCTTGGCAAATTCTTCATCGTCGTAGAACGGCAGGTTCAAGTGGGTACTTTGAAGATTAGACCACCCATGACCTTTGCAGTCGAAGATTCTATTATATATGTCGTAGACCTCGTTGTTCTCGTGTGGCCAGAGTTTTGTATCCGTCAGAGGATTCATAAACGGATGCGCCGCGGTTGGCATCAGCATGGTGTTCCACCCGGCCAGAATAGCGTTAACACGTTTTACGTTCTCCGCGAAGGCATGTTCCAGTCCGTTGAAGTTACTCTCGGGCTTAGTCGACTTCAACTCCACTACATGCAGCACCAGCTCGTTTGACCAGGTGACCATTCCATTTTCAAAGTCGCTGGCATAGATGCCCAGCTCGTGCTTCAACAATTCGTCTGTGATCGGTTTTACTTCCAATGTATTCCGGTCAACGAGCATATACTCCAGCTCGATACCGAAACCCTGAAACAAATGGATGCGTGAGGGTTGAAGCATCACTTATCAGATTTGATCTTATTCAAAAATACATCCATGATGGTGGAATACAATTTTTCTTTCAGGATTTTATCTTCAATCCCGGAATCGATGTTCGGATTATCATTGATCTCGATCACGTAGAACTTACCGTCAACTTCCTTCATATCGACCCCATAAAGGCTTTTGCCAATGAGCGAAGTGGCTTTAATAGCCGTTTTCAACAAACCCGAAGGGGCTTGATCCGGAGCAATGCTCTCTACATCGCCCTCCCGTTCGTGTTTCTCTGAATTCCAATTCACGATCTGCCAGTGTTTCGAGGCCATGTAATACTTGCAAACATATAACACCTGCCCGTCGATGATGCCAACACGCCAATCGAACTTTGTCGGTAAAAATTCCTGCGCAATCACCAGTTCTGACTTCTGAAACATCGATGTGCAAACCTGGTCATATTCTTCGGCGTGATTGATCTTGAACACACCTTTGCTGAAAGCACCGTCGGGTTGCTTGAGTATGAACGGATAGCTCAACTTCTCGGGAAGATGCTTATAAGTATTTTTACTGATCACGTAAGATTTGGGTGTAGGCACTTTGTTGGCGTTCAACAATTCGCTGAGGTACACTTTATTGGTACACTTTAAAATGGAATCGGGGTCATCGATCACTGCAAGCCCCAGCGATTGTGCTTTCTTGGCGAACCTGAACGTATGGTGATTCACGTAAGTTGTCTCGCGGATAAAAAGAGCATCGTATTGGATCAGTTCGCCAAAATCATTCTTGGTGATCAACTCTACGTTGAACCCCGCCTGATCGCCGGCCTTGACAAATTTTTGAATCGCTTTTTCGTCCGAAGGCGGATTTTGGTCTTCCGGATCGATCAATATTGCCAGATCATATTTTTTCTTGTCTGGCCGCACATCGCGCTTACGCTTCAGGTATTGTTCAACCGCCTTACGCAGCAAAGGGCGGTCTTCCTTTGGAACTTCACCCAAACTTAGCGGCTTGATACTTTGCAGCACCCACTTGTTCTTTTTCGAGAATGTGGCGCTAAGCGACGGCGCCTGCACGTATTGAAACAGCTGCCTGGCCAATTTATTTAGGTGTTCGTGTTGGGTAATGCCGAAATAAATGTCAAACTCTACTCGATCCTGTTTTTCATTCTTAAACGCATTCTGAATGAGGTCATCGAAGTCCTGGGAGTCTTCACGTAGAATTGACGGAAAACGCAGGTCCTGTATAGTTGAAATGCCGGGAAGCACTTTATGTTTCCGGGCTTCCGCCAGCAGCGACACATAATATCCCAGGCTTTGGTATTGATAGGATTTACAAAGATTAATGATTTTTAATCCCTTCGTCTGTTGATAGGCTTCTGCCGAGATGTATTTGGCGGGCGTAACAACCTCGGCGTCGTCAAGGTTAAATTGCCAGTTATCTGGATTTTCAACAACAATCAATTTCTGCATGCGATGCGCAATTAGCCAAATTATTTTTTGGGCTCGATCACCAACAAGTTTGCATCATAGGTAACAATGCCCAGCATGATGCTGTTGATCAATCGGCCAAAACTTACACTATAGACTTGACCTTTGCCCAAGGGATTGGGTTCCATGGGATCGGCCAAATAGACACAGTTCTTACCTTCGTCATACCCCGAGATCACCACAAAGTGGCCGGCAGGTTCGCCTTTTATACTATCGTAAATATCAAACTGAGGAATTTCGCGCGGTGTGCTGTACAAATAAGTCGCGCTCAGACCAGTCAGTATCGGTATAGACTTTTTCAAATATCCCTTAATGAGATCGTCATCCAGTTCGGCATAGTGGATCTCCCCACCCCACTCTAAAAATTTAATATACGCGCGCGATGCCACCTGAAGTTTGCGGCGTTTGTACTTGAACCTCATTTGATTCTTCAGGAATTGCACGATCTTCTTGGAGGAATGCTTGAACCATGACGGATCAAACACATTCAGGTTATAGGTATAGATATGGGCTCTGTATCCGCGTTTCAAGGCATGATTGCCGAGCATTACGGCAAGCGTGCCGCCGAACTTCAACTGCTTTACTTCCTTGATCACGGTCTTCAATGAAATATCGTCGCCATAATAATTGTATAAGGCCTGCAGGCACGTGGGGCCGCACGTAACTTCGTCAGGCTGCGCCTGGATATCAAAGCCGAGGACA
This sequence comes from Bacteroidota bacterium, assembly GCA_049324355.1. Taxonomy (GTDB): domain Bacteria; phylum Bacteroidota; class Bacteroidia; order Cytophagales; family Cyclobacteriaceae; genus Chryseosolibacter. The sequence goes on along the minus strand of JBMOKS010000243.1, from coordinate 5,908 downwards.
AGTTCTTTTCTCATTTAAAAATTCAAAAACTTGGTGATCAGCAAGTCGAACACTTCCACCAGAATCAAGGTGATGATGATGTATTCCAATAGGTTGCTTTCGCGTTGGTTGATGATCTCGCGGAACACCGAAAGATTATCTTCGATGATACGCAGGGTATATTCAATCTCGCTAAATCGTACACGCAGATCAAAGTGTTTGATAAGACCCTGGTGAAGTTTATCAAGCGACTCGTCATCCCAAGCCAGATCGGGCGCATCGAAAATGTAAATATTTTCAGCAATATCATTCTGAGTGTTGAGTGCTTTACCCAGAAATCGCATCATATTTTTGCGACTGATCTTGAGCTTGCCAGTGAGTTCCAACTGGTTGGCAAAACCTTTAACTTCTGTAAGCAAGTTCTCGCTCACGTCATGATAGTAGTCGAGCGCTACAGATTGCGCCAGGTTCAGCATAGCGATGCGGATCATTTTTTCATCGACTTTGCCGGCCACCACCTCATTGAATTCAAATATAGTTTCACGGCCCTCATCTACCCTGATCTGGAATTCGTCGCGCAGCCATCCGGACACTGGATTTTTCTGAAAAGCAGAAACCGCTTTGATTCCCCATTTCATCTCTTCTTCTGTGTAACCGGAAAAGACCACAACGCCATAGTTGAAATATTGCTGATACTTCCCGCTGCCGAAGCCATAGAAAAGTTCGAACGACGAATCAGCCAGGGGCTTAATGTCCAGGAATGACTTAACGCCTTTTATATCCAGCTGATTGGCTACGAGAAAGGCAGAAAGTCTGACGGTTACAGCCATAGATGTGCTTTACCAAATATAATAAAGTTAAAATCATGCTCAGACAATCCGGGTTTACCTTAAATTGAGGATATTGCCGCAAATTTTTGAAGTGCATGAAAAGATTCGTAACCACAGCTGTAGCCTTTCTGGTGACGCTAACCTCGTTTGGATGGGGCGCAACGGGGCACAGGGCTACAGGGTTGATCGCGGAAAAACTCTTGAATAAGAAAGCCAGAAAGGCCATTGAACGAATTTTAAAGGGGCAGTCCCTGGCAATAGCCAGCACATGGATGGACGACATCCGCTCTGACTCGCTCTACGACCATACTAAAGATTGGCATTGGGTGACCATCCCGACCGGGCAGACCTACGAGCAAAGCGCAAAAAATCCAAATGGAGATGTGATCCAAACCATCGAACGTATCATTGCCGAATTAAAATCAAAAAAATTCAGTGGAAAAGAGGAAGCGGAACGACTCAAAATGCTGATTCACCTGATCGGTGATATACACCAGCCTCTTCATGTGAGCCAACGCGACGATAGGGGTGGCAATGCCGTGAAGGTAATGTGGTTCAGAGAAGAAACCAATATCCACCGGGTATGGGACAGCGACATGATCGACGAGAGCAAACTGAGCTATACGGAACTGGCCGAATCGCTTGAAAAACCTACCGAAGCACAGATCAAGGCCTGGCAAAAAGCATCGGTTCGCGAGTGGGCCGCCGAAAGCCGCAGCTACGACAAACAGGTTTACGATATTGGAAAGGGAAAACTAGGTTATGAATATTCTTATGTGAACTTCCCCACCGTAAGGTTGCGCCTTGAGCAGGCGGGCGTGCGACTGGCCGGCGTATTGAACGATATTTACGGACGTTGAGATTTTGGTGCGCGATGAGATACCTGGTGCCAATCGTCTTTTTATTCCTTTTGTCGTGTGACCAATCCAAAAAGTCGGGTGCGGCCCGATTTTCCGAAATACCAGCGCCCACCGACCATCATTGGGTGACTTACGAAGGCCTGATGATGATGGAAGATGGTCACGAAGCCGTGATAGAACTTTCTTTGATCCCTACTGACGTCGGAGTAGATTCTTACTATCGCGTCGATGAATGGATCGAAGCATCAAACAGTTATTCCGAATCCAGGACTTCGTCGGGAAAATATACAACGATCTACGATCCGGGAAGCACGGAAGTAACGATCCAGTTGTTTGGCCGTACACCCGCCGAAGACCGTTTCTTCAGAAGCAAGGGAGATCAACAATTTGTGCTGCTCAATAATCAATTTCAGCAGATCTCATCAAATGATAAACACGTGCTGGTAAAACGTTCTGACGTGTTCATTATTGAAGGCTTTATCACCTTCACACGCGACAGCGCCGGCTTATCCGAGCGAAATTCCAAAAAGCAATGGACCATCTCGAGGCTGGGTGTCTTTCCTGAAGCCAGAAACCGATATCAAAACCTCGCCAAAGAACCATCGGAAGCCATTTATATCAGGGCGCTGGCATATTCAGTGCAAAGCAACAATGCCAAAGCAGTTGTGCTAAAGAAGATCATCGAGATGAATTCTGAGCGGGGCGGGATTTAGTTCGTTGTTTCTTTATCCTCGTTCTTCTCCTTACAATTTTCAAGCTCCTAAACGTCTGGAAAGCGAAGAACGGCGCACGGACCGGGTTTGGGTATTGGCCGGAAGTGCCCGACGAACCAACCCCTGCGCGACCGCCTGCCGAAGTTCATGGCCGGCCGGCATTTGGACTGATATAAAAGCGTACCGGCGCTATTCATGCAAAATGGCGGACGAGGTACAGGACCAACGATACGGTTGTTGGCGTATTCGCCGTGAAAAATAAACGTATAATGTTTTTCACGAAGCGGCTGTTCGATCTGCTAACCCACTTTATCGGTTCAACGCCAAAAATCCGGCATTCAAATTTATTAGTGCGCATTCAGCTGCTATGGGATAATTAAAATCTACAGACAGCAGAATTTAAACCTCTCGTGTAAGGATTTCAGCGGAATTGCCCTTTTGTTGAAAATAATCGGCTGTAATTTCACATTAGAATTTATTCGCGCTATGATCAAGTTAACATCCTTTATGAATCATAAAATGGCAAGCCGGTTTTGGGAAAACCTTGTCATTTTTGTCGTGATCATTCTGATATCAGCCATGGTCATTTATTTGTGCTAAAGGAGACATCTATAGCATTCGTTATACATTGCAGTAATCAAACTTATCTTTGACGAAACGGTTAAGGAAGCCGACAGGTTCTACCTGAACTTTCCTTGCCATGACCCAAATTCGTATCGGATTCAGTCACCACCAACGTTTATATTTTTCAAGTGTAACAATTAAGGCCCATCCGCGTCTTCCGCCTGAACAAAAGAAACGTATGAATCACTTACAGAAATCAGGCGGAGTAGCTTCCATTGCAATGGCTTTAATTTATTTAAGCATGTTTGTTTTTTATGGCGCTATATTCGCCTATCCAGATGGAGCTGATACTGCCCAGAAAATTGAATACTTAAAACAACATCAATTATCGATCTCTATCATGAATGTTGTGGGATTTATGTTGTTCGGCATCTTTTTGGCAATCTTGGTTCAATCACTTCATATCCGATTAGGTGGATCGCTGTCAAACTTAGTTGGAACTGCTACCATATTTGGTTTTGTATGGGTTGGCATTATCATCGCAGCGGGAATGATTGCCAATCTGGGTTTGCAATCTATCATAAACTTATCGAGCTCGGAGCCGGAGCACGTGAGATCTGTATGGTTGGCAAATGACGTCGTTGTTTCCGGCTTAGGTGGAGGGATCGAGATTGTTGGTGGTCTTTGGGTTTTGCTTTTGAGCATCGCCGCGCTCCGAAATGGTGAACTATCTAAAGGTTTGAATTTACTGGGTCTCTTTGTGGGCATGGCCGGAATCCTTACGGTTTATCATACTTCAACATTGCTTAAGGAAGTCTTCGGTGTGAGCCAAATCATCTGGTTTATCTGGATGGGTGTTGTTATGCTTCGACGAAGGTGAACGAAACTGTTTTAAAACATACCATAAGTATAGTGCCGGTACCCACCCCCTGCTGCCGGCACGTAATGCATCCAGGGGAGAGTTGTCAACATTGCATAGATTATCTTATTTGGCCGCCATGCAGGAATACTGAACACCAACGCAGGTGCCTCAGCCCGTGCTTCGTTTGGCTTCTCTTTGTATTTTTCGTAACATCATAGTCTAATCTGTGCTTATGAACACACGCCTCCTATTACTTCTGCTCATCACCGCGGCCTGTCACCAGGGTGTGTCGCAGGAAAGGACTTACGCCGAGAAGCTAGGTTTTCCGAAAGATTCAAAAGTCCTTATCCTCCACGTCGATGATGTAGGCATGTCGTGGGACTCAAATGAGGGGGCGATCCAGGCGCTCGAAAAAGGTGTGGCCACGTCAGTGAGCATCATGATGCCCTGTCCGTGGGTACCTGGCTTTGTACATTACATGAAAGAGCATCCGAACGTTGATGCGGGACTTCACCTCACACTGACGGCAGAATGGAAAGATTACCGCTGGGGACCGCTGACAGGTAAGTCCAGCGCGGGCCTTATAGATCCTGAGGGCGCTTTATGGCGATCTGTTGACGAGGTCGTAAAACACGCTTCTGCCGACGAAGTGGAGGCTGAGATTCGGGCTCAGGTCCAGCGCGCCCGTGATATGGGCTTTGAGCCAACCCATCTCGACTCACACATGGGTACGTTATTCATGCCTCAGTTTATCGATCGTTACATTAAGGTAGGCATTGAGAACAAGATTCCAGTGATGTTTCCTGGCGGGCATAACACCATGATCAGCGAAGGTATTCGGGGTGATCAGTTACAACAAATGCAAGAGACCGGAAAAATGATCTGGAATGCGGGCTTGCCTGTGCTCGACGATCTTCATAATGCGAGCTACGGTTTTGAATACCCCACCAATAAGAACTTGAGCGACGCAGAATTGCAAAAATTTGCCACTTCAAAATATATAGAAACAATAAAAAAACTCAAGCCCGGTCTCACGATGGTGATCATGCATTGTAGTGCGCCTTCAGAAATATTTCCACACATTACCGATTCCGGTCGCATTCGCAAAGGTGATCTGCTGGCGATGATGGATCCGGCATTTAAAAAATTCCTTGAGCAGGAAAAGATCATACTCACCACATGGCGTGAAGTGAAAGAACGACGCCGTAATGTCAGATAGCTTCGTTATCGTCTGCCTCGCGGCACAAACGATTTGCGTACGAATACGTATCTGAATTTCTCCTCCTCAGGTGCTATGTCGCGTGGCTGTAACACCATTTTGCCCTCGGCGAAGGATATTCTCCATTCGGTAGGTTTTTCACCCGACACGCTCTCCAGGTAAAGAACCGATTGAACTTCATTCAGCCGGTAAGCACCGCTATCTATTTTATAATCCCCTTCACGGCTGATGTACCGTCCTTCCCGGTCAAACTCAAAGGTTCTGCTCATACCCACCGTGTCGGTATGTGTAATCTCTTTTGTGCCTTTGTAAACTTTTTGGGTGCTCCACTGGCCGACGATCCGCTCTATGTTTTTGATTGGCGTAGCCTTATCGGCATTCTCCTGGGCCATGACCTCGAAGGTGAGGAAACTGAATAGGGTATAAAGTAAAAAAATGGCTTTGATGTATTTCATAAATGGTTGATTTTTTTTTGCGTATAGTATAAACACTATGCCGTGATTGGGGTCTTAAAAAATGGAAAGATTTCTTTACACAGGTTGTGGTCTGTGTAGATTTTTACACTGTTGGAACAGGCTGGCTGAGTTGTTTTGTCGGTTTAAGATTTTGGAAAACAAATATTTACCGGGCAGGTTTGGTTCTGCCATATTCTTTCCGGTGTAAGGCATGGATTTACTTTCAACCATGCTCAAAAGAAACTATGATCTCACAAAAGTATTTTAGAACCGTCAGCATTGCCGATCAGGAATTACAGCAAAAGCTGATCGAATGTGCTTTCGCCTGCGAGGCCTGTGCTGCCGCATGTTTGCGGGAAGACAACTTGATGATGTCACGCTGTATCGAGCTTGACCGCGACTGTGCCGACATTTGCATGCTGGCCG
>JBMOKS010000242.1:0-2595 GCA_049324355.1 Bacteroidota bacterium | reverse complement strand
TGTGATCGCCGGTGTCGTTAGGATTAAACAATTTAATGATCAGAATAAATACAGTGGCTGATCCGACCTGAAAAGCGCCAGCCCGCAGTTTACGCAACACGGGATTCACCGGACGCAAGAATGACTCACCTTTTCGGCGAAAAGCTTTACCAACCTGAATCAATCCCAATATTGCATAAAGTGTAAGACTGGCAAGTGTAAGCTCGGTGTGATGATCGGTGAGCCAGAATGTTCTCGGGTCTCCGCGATCATAATCATAATTACGGTAAGGCAGATCAAGTTTAAAGGATTCAACCCAGGCGTTATACTTTACATCCTCGGGCGCCAGGAAAAAAGGCATGACCAGCACCAGATAAATCACAGGCAAAGCAAAATGGAGATAGTCGCGTCGTTTTACAGAACCTTGTGTGAGGCTGATGATCATCAGGTAAAAAAAGGGGCCGATCGCCAACGATATCGGTTCAGAGAAATCAACAAGGTATAAGCAATCGACGATATAGCCTGTATACATGAGAAATATCTCCAGGATGCACGCCGCCATCGACAGCAGCAAGAAACCATGGAACAAGTTTGCCTTGATCTTGCGGTTATCTTTGGAAAAAAAGAAAACGCTGAGGAATACCGCCTGGATGATTCCCAAAAAAATAAATACAGCAAAAAGGTCAATGCGGTATGGCATCGGAGTTCTTTTAATAATAAATAAGTCTGGCCGAAGTTAAATTGTTTTTTCGGCTTTCCTTCGAATCAACCTCAGCATCTGCAGGCGAATGATGCCGCTGAATGGCCTGATGAAGAACCAATATCGCGAAAATCGTCTGCGAGTTTTTTCGTCCAGGCATAAGATACGCGTTTCCGTTTCCAGCAGCGTGGTGCCATTCGCTTGTGGTGTCAAAAGAAAATTCCATGAAGCTTTTGCGAAGCCGGCCGTGCGAAAAGCCACAAACTCGGCAGGTTCAATGGCTTGCAAATTTCCGCTCAGCTTCCAAAATTGACCGACAAGTCCAAGAATGAGTTCCTGATTTGGGCACTGCTCCAACTCTACAAAGTGACTTTGTTGCAAACCCTTTTTGGTCATGATTTCGGATGGCATACCGCGCAACCAGCAAAGAAAACGTACAATTTTCGCGTCACTAAAATCCAATTGATCGACCAAAGGAAAGATTTGCTCAGGCGTTTTTGATATAACAACACTATGCTTTTCAGAGAAATGATATCGTGGCAGGTATTTTTCCTGTAGCATGTTTCTTACACGGCTCGCCGTTCAAAAAAGTTTATTTTTTCGCGTGGTTCAGTCTGACCATCACAGGCAAATGATCGGATGGATAGTACTTGCCATCGTTATCCTGAATCACCTGGTAATTCTCAGCAGTCCAGCCTTGTGAGTAAAAAATATAATCAATTCCACGGCAGACGATGCTATTTACTTCAAAGGAACAAAATGTGCCGGGTGGATTTTCAGGCGCAGGATCTATCAACGGCATTGTTTTATCATCTTTCATCACGGCATATGGCGCCTCACTGCGAGTGGCGTTGAAGTCACCCATAATGATCACAGGAAGGTTTTTGGCCAATGCCGCAGCCTTGGTCTTAAGCATTTCCGCACTTTTTTTTCTCGCTTCCTGGCCGATATGATCAAAGTGTGAATTGATCGCCAGAAATTTCATTTTCGTCTTTTTATCCATGAAGATGGCCCACGTTGCTATGCGGGTGATGGCTGCATCCCAGCTTTTACTTCCTGGAACATCGGGGTTTTCAGAAAGCCAGAAGGTATTTTGTTCAACAACTTCAACCTGATCTTTCTTATATAGAATAGCCGCGTACTCGCCTTTTTCCTTACCATCGTCACGACCCACGCCCACGTACGCATAGGCTGGAAGGTCATGAATAATATCCTGAAGCTGGTGATGCAAAGCTTCCTGAACGCCAATCAATGTCGGATCGTATTTCCGCAACAAGTTGAAAACTTTTCCTTTTCTTTCACTCCATTGATTCACGCCGTCGCCGGGATTGTCGTAACGGAGGTTGAATGTCATGACATCGAAGGTTTGCGCATAACCGAGTGACGTGATCGCGAGAAACATCAGTACAAGAATTTTTCGCATGATGACGGGAGGTAATTTTGATCGTTTAGCTTTTAGAGAGCTCTGCTTGTTGCTTCAACCGTTGAATTTCGGTGATGTCGGTTTGAATACCCAACAGTCCGGTCTGATCCAGGTGAGGAATATAAAAAGCCATCTTGGTACTTTTCAACGTTTTCGTCTCACCACTCAGCGCCTCATTAAAAATATAGGTTTCCGATCCTTTCCGAATAATCTCCAATTCCTGATTGCGCCACTGCTGTGCGGTCTCTGCATCCACGAAATCAAAATCGCTTTTCCCGATGAGTTCGTCTACACTCATGTTGTGAGCCTTGGCCACTGCGGTGTTGACGAGTACCATTTTACCTTCATTGTCCTTGAGAAATATTTTGTGCGGCAGCTCATCCAGGATGCTGAGGAGGGTGTTACGGTAATTTTGCATGTATCGTATCAGTTCTTCGCTTTTTCTGTCGCCATCGACTTTTATTTTTTGAACTTCCTCTAATTGTTTCTGGAG
>JBMOKS010000241.1:1776-2598 GCA_049324355.1 Bacteroidota bacterium | reverse complement strand
AGCGGATTCACCTTTACATTGAGTTCATGGAGCCTGAGATGCTGATTGATAAAGATGAATTCCAGAGGCGGAATAAGTTCCTTCAATACGTCGAGAATATCGATCACTTTGAGGTTCTTGTCCACCACATTGTAAACATCACTCGGAAGGTCGGCAGTCAACAAATTATTCAAGGCCTTCGCCAGCATCTCGATATGGATAAACGTGCGCGACTGCTTGCCATCGCCTTGAATAGTTACGAGCTTGTTAAAGTTGGCTTCGAACACAAATTTGTTGATTACGGCGTCGAAACGCATACTTTTGTTGTAGCCATACACGTTTCCGCAACGCATGATGAAGGTGTCGATCTTGCCGATCAGCCGTCGCACGTGCTCTTCGCCTCTCAGCTTTGACACCGCATAAAATGTTTGAGGGTCGGGTGGAGTATCTTCATGAGCGGGGATTTTAGACGAGCCGTATACTCCCGTGCTGCTGGTATAAATAAATCTTTTGACTTCACTGTCCTCCACGGCATACACCAGCTCGGCGGTTCCCCAATGATTTACCTGTTCATAGGCATGAGCGTCGGCGTTGGCGAAAGGTGTTGTAACCTTGGCGGCCAGGTGATAGACCACGTCAATTCCCTTCAATATTTTTTTGAGTGCCCGGGAGTCGAGTAACTCGCCTTTTACAAATGTGATCTTGGTGTGCTTCTGCAAACGCAAACCGAGGAACATGTTGTAATTGGGCCTGCTCAGGTTATCATAAACAATAACTTTTTCGACCTCAGGGTTCGAAATTAACAAGGTAATCAGTTCAGTGCCGATATAACCGGCACCGCCC
>JBMOKS010000241.1:0-1766 GCA_049324355.1 Bacteroidota bacterium | reverse complement strand
GTAACAAGTAATTTCATCTTTCTCTTACTTATTGATTAAATCAGTGTGCAACCCGCATTCAACTTTGTTGAGGCCAAACCACCGGGCTTCGCGCTCCTGCATTTCGGGGTCTAATTTACGTGTGCAAGGCTCACAACCTATACTCACGAAGCCTTTTTCTTCCAGGGGATGTTTCGGAAGATTATATTCCTTCTGGTATTGCCAGATCATCTTTGCGTTCCAGTCCAGCATTGGGTGAAAACGTGTGCACCCGTGTTTCGCTGGTTGCTCTACCTTCATGGCTGCGCGCACCGCGCTTTGATCGGCGCGAACACCGTTGATCCATACGTCGTGTGACAGAAGAATAGCGTCCATGGGCTGGGTCTTGTTAAGGTAGCAGCAATGATCGGGGTCTGACGTAAATAATAATCGCCCTTCTGAATCGCGCTGCATAAATTTGGGGATATCAGATTTTAAGTCTATCATATTTATACCGAATAGTGCGGTAATATGATCCCTGAATTGAACCGTTTCCGGGAAATGATAACCCGTATTGATAAAGTATACCGGAATGGTATTATCGATTCGACTCAAAATATGAAGCAACACCAAGCTGTGTGACTGGAAAGACGATGTCGTAAACATAGTCTTTCCCTGTGCTTTATAGGCCATAAGCTGGTCTTTTATCTGGTCAACAGTCATCTTCGTTTACGGGGTATAATAGTCTGAAAATAAAATATTTATATCTCTCGTTTGAATATATACTTCAATACTCTATATTAGTTGTCCTAAACCTAATCATTTTTTAATCTTGAACCTCAGATATCGTTTACTTTTGGCCCTGTTATTAACCCTGATTGCCATCTGCATTCAGGCCGTCATGGGATAATAAAGTTATCTTCGCTTAGAAGATAGAACCGCCATTCTGGAATTAAGTTCCTTTTGTTTTACGCGGTCAGGGGAAAATTCTGTGTTTACTTACTACACCCTAACGATTGATCGGACTCTTTTGCTTGGAGATTGATTCGGTTTTGAATTTCTTTAACGAATGAATTCACCAGCTTCGTTAGCACCGTTCACTTGCGCTCACTCACCCGATCTGCCGGCACTGCTGCAACAATTGAATTGTACATTGGCCATCAGCACTTACCAGGCTGGCAAAGTTATTCTAATCAGCGCATCCAACAATCGTTTGGTTCAGCTTCCGAGAACTTTTAAAAAACCGATGGGCATTGCTGCCGATCAACAACGTATGGCCATTGCCACGCAAAATGAAGTGCTGATCTTCAACAACGCCCGGCGCATGGCAGCGCATTATCCTAATCAACCGAACACGTACGATGCCCTCTACCTTCCCCGCGCCACCTACTTCACCGGCGAGGTCGATATACATGACCTGCATTGGGAAGGTGATACCTTGTGGGCCATTAATACAAGATTCTCCTGCCTGGCGACCGTAGATCATGAATATAGTTTCAAACCACAGTGGAAGCCATTCTTCATTGAAAAGCTGACTCCCGATGATCATTGTCATTTGAATGGTGTGGCCTTCGACAACGGAAGACCACGCTTCGTTACAGCGTTGGGAAAAACTGACACTGCTGAAGGCTGGCGCGAAAATAAAGCCACCGGTGGCATTGTCATCGATGTAGCGAGAAACAGCGTCATTGCCGATGGACTCCATATGCCCCACTCTCCGCGAATATTCGACGGTAAACTTTATATTTTGCAATCTGCTTCCGGGGAACTGAGTCAAGTAGATATCGCCACCGGTAAAACAAAAGCTG
>JBMOKS010000240.1:0-23492 GCA_049324355.1 Bacteroidota bacterium | reverse complement strand
GCTCGTCCCGCAGATGTTCTGGTCCGGCCCTGCGGCCGCAGTGGTAGGTGTTGTGATCAAGGAGATCGATACGTCGTCTGTGCTTGGTGTACAGCCGCCATTGCTCACCGTCCACCGAACCACATAGGTCGTTCCTGTTACACCCGTGAAACCGGATGTGGGACTTGACGGCGTGGCAATGTTACCACCAGCGCCGCTTACGATCGACCACAAACCAGATCCTACCGCGGGTGTAGTGGCTCCCAGGGCCACAGTCGTGGTGCACACCGTCTGGTCACTACCAGCAACTGCCGTCGAGGGTGCCGCGGAAAGTTGAATCACCACATCATCTTCTGTGGAAGTGCAGGCCGCGCTGATTGTCCAGCGAAGGGTGTAATTTGTTCCAGCTGCACCTGTAAAACCAGACGTGGGGCTTGCCGGATTGGCGATCGTACCGCCCGATCCTGATATGATAGACCATGCTCCGGTGCCAACAGCGGGCGTGTTACCGGCCAGTGTTGCTCCGGTGCCGCATACATTCTGATCGGGGCCGGCAGCTGCCACGGAAGGCAACGCCAGATGTTGAATGGTAACTTCGTCGAAGCTCGGAGTACAACTTCCATTGGTAATGGTCCAACGCAAAACATAAGTTGTTCCTACCACGCCGGTGAATCCTGACGTTGGATTAGCAGGCGAAGTTATCGTTCCGCCGACGCCGCTCACAATTGTCCATGCTCCGGTTCCGACAGTTGGTGTGTTTCCAGCCAGCCCTGCCGATGTTCCACAAACTTGCTGATCAGGCCCTGCGGCTGCCATAGTGGGAGGCGTTGTGAACTGGATGATTACATCATTGGTGCTGGGTGTGCAAGTAGCGTTGGTGATCGTCCAGCGAAGCGTATAATTGGTTCCACCCGAAGGAGTGAAAGTCGTATTTGGATTTGATGTACTTACAAAAGTTCCAGCGCCACCTGACACAATCGACCATACGCCAGTTCCAACGGTTGGCGTGTTGGCGGCAAGCACAGCTGCGCCTCCACACACGGTCTGATCCGGACCGGCATCGGCAGTGGTGGGAAGTTGAAGAATATCAAAGGTACCATTAGCTATGGTTGAGCATGTGGTAGTGGTATTGGTCACACGGCCATGAAAAACTTCACCGTCGGTTACTGTTTCGGCTGCAGGCGAACCGATCGGATTATTGCTAATGTCAAGCCATGCTACCGTTAAGTTGGCGGCGCCGTCTGTCAGGGTACCATCATAGGTAGTGAGATCGACAACAGCAGATCCTGAGCCCGCCACACCTTCGCAAACCTGGAAAGTCTGGTCGGCAACAACAGGTCCATCATCAACCGTAAACGTCACAGTAGCCTGCGCTGTGCAGGCTGACAACGTGTTGGTGACTTTTGCATGAAGCATTTGCGTATCCACAACTGCAGCACTGGTGGGATCGGCAATCGGATTGGTGAGACCGGCGTCATCGAACCATTCGACGATGGTGTTGGGAGCGCCTTCCGTAATGGCTGCATGATGCACGGTAAGGTCGACATCATTGGCGCTACTTGAACAAACTGTCGCCGTTTGGTCATATGCCGGAGGGAGAGCATTGACTGTAAAGGAAAACATCGTGGCCGCGCTTTCACAGCCCCCGGAAGTTTGGGTTACATAATAGGTGTACGTCGCGGGTGTATTGTTGTCGATTCCGAGCGCTGTTCCCGTGGCGTTGGTGACACCCGCCATAGGCACTTGCTCCAGGGTGAGGCCCGCATCGGTGTACCATTTCACCGCTGCGCCAGTGATATCGATCAAGGTTTGCGACAGATCGAAGCCCGCGCAAAGGTTAGTGCCATTAGGATATGTTCCCGTTGGTGCTGACGAGCCTGTTTGCGAGTATGTAGAGCCTACCACTCTGCCGTTTGCCAAGCCGGCAATCACGCCAGTCCCGCCCGTGCGGGTAATATCAGCGCCAGGATTGGTCGAACTGCTGGTAGTGAACTTCAGACCGGAGATCGTAAGTGCATCGGCGCCGGCGATAAGGTCGACAGAATAGGTCACGGTAACATCGGATGCCGTCACCACGATTGACGCCGCAGAAATATCAGCCCCTGATCCGAAAGTGACCGTGCCTGTGCCTGGTTCAAAGGTGTAACCGCTGCCGGCGGTCAGAACCAAGGTCTGATTCGCCCCCTGTGAAAAATCAGAGTTTGCCACTTCGGTGATCACAATGTCGGGCAATGTCACGTAGGTTCCCGTGCAGGTCGTAGCAGAGGGCGCAGAAACCGTAACACCGGGTGTCGTTTTGAAGTTCCACGTCGTATTTGAGCTTATGCCTGTGTAATCATTATTAGCATTGTCCCTGAAGACTTTGCTTCCGATCAGCACGTAATATTCTGTATTGATTTTTGGCGTGGTGATGTTAAACACGGACGCGAGGTTCAAAGAAATAGAAATATCCGATGACGACCTATCGATGGTCTGCACGAGCACGTTGCCCACAGTTTCGTAAATTCGTATAGATTGCTCGTTGGCTGTTCCTGCGGTACTGGAGATGAAAACCTTCCCATCAAAATTCAATGATAACGACTCATTGTTGGTCACGTTTACCGCGTTATCTTCGGGTGAAGTTCCCGTCAAAACCGGCGGCGTCAGATCAGGCTCGATGGCGATATCTGTTACGCCGGTTCCAGCGAGTGATAATACGAGCGTGTTGCTGTTATTACCATCGATGTCTACACTGTAAATGCCATCGTTATATTTTACATAATAGATCTTGCCGATCTTAGAATAGGCTTGAATGCTTGTGATGTATGCCGAACCCAGGTCTGCTAAGCCTGTAAGTGCTGAACCGTCGAGGTTTGCGCTATACAACATAGTGGTCGGGCCGGAAGTCGCAGTAAAATATATTTTGTTGTTAAATTCATCATCTGTAAGGCACTCCAAACCTGTTTGGCCGATGATCTGGATCAAGGAATTGCAAGAAAAATCGGGACACTTAAAAATACCCTGTTGGTCGTCGTTGATAAAAAATACTTCTTCATTTCCGTCATGCACCGTGACCGCTACATAGTCGTCATTATTAAACCCTCCCAGAGTCAGCTGCGTTTCTGAACCGCTGCTCTCATCGAAAAAAGATGCGCCATGTTCTTCTTCTATCAAAGGTGTAAAAACACCATTGGCATTGCCGCTGTAGGCTATGTCATTGAATCCGGTGAACGCACCAAAATCTCTCAAAACAAATGTCCCAGAGCCGTCGACAAGAGATGCCCTCACGAGTCCCGAAGTAGCTTGGATATAAAATATATAGCCGCTCGATGGGGCTATCGCGATATCTTCGAGGTTGGCAATGCCCGGCGCCAGGGTCTGCGGACCGCTTATTGCGCCGGCACTTAGGGCGCCAACTTGAATGCGATTATTAGTGGGTTCATTCCAGAAAATACGCTGGCCAAAACTTTGAGCCGAACTATGACCAACCAAAATGAGGGTGAAGAGTAGGGAGTAGAGTCTAAACATCTCAAGCAGGACTAAAAATGATCTGGTTTTATACGAGCACTGCCACGAAAGTAAACAATAAAGCTTTAACACGGGTCAATTATCCGTACTCTGCAATCGATTATTTACAGATGTTTACAATGATTGTTGTCTCAACGCTTTGTTGCGACCTGTCGATCAAAAAGTTTTTGGTAAAACGGCCCTCACGGCATAGATAATTTTGCATTTGGGCTAAATACTTCCAAAAACTATCTTCGCAGCACTAAATTTTAAAAAATCGATGTTACCAACCCACAATCCTACGGAAGCACCGGCGTGGCAAAAGCTCGAAATGCTCTTTCTCACCTTACAAGCCACCCACATGCGAGAACTGTTTGCAGACGATCCCGGCCGGTTTAAGAAGTTCAGCGCCAGGTTCGAAGACATTTTGGTAGACTATTCTAAAAACATCCTCAACGAAGAAGCTATAAACCTGTTAATTAAGCTTGCGCACGAAGTCGAATTGCCCCAGGCTATCGACGCCATGTTTCGCGGCGAACGCATAAACCAGACCGAAGACCGTCCCGTGTTGCATGTTGCACTTCGCAATCGCTCGAACAAACCCATTGTGGTTGACGGAACAGACGTGATGCCGGAGGTTAACAAAGTGCTGGACCAGATTAAGAAATTTTCCAGCGAGCTCATTAATGGAAATTGGAAGGGATACAGCGGAAAATCGGTCAAAAACATAGTGAACATTGGCATCGGTGGTTCAGACCTCGGGCCCTATATGGTAACGGAGGCTCTCCGCCCCTATTGGACCACCATCACCCCTTACTTTGTTTCTAACGTAGATGGAACACATCTCGCGGAAACATTAAAGAAACTGGACCCGGAGACCACATTGTTCGTCATAGCCTCAAAAACCTTCACTACCCAGGAAACCATGACCAATGCCGAGTCGGCGCGCGCGTGGTTTCTTGAAAAGACCGGCGGTAAGGGTGATGTATCGAAACATTTCGTGGCCGTGTCTACCAACCAGAAAGAGGTAACAAAATTCGGTATTGCGCCGGAGAACATGTTTGTTTTCTGGGACTGGGTCGGCGGGCGATATTCGTTGTGGTCTTCCATCGGGCTTTCTATTGCAAGCACGATCGGCTTCGATAATTTTATACAGTTGCTCGACGGCGCGCACGCTATGGACAACCATTTTAAAAACGAGCCATTCGAAAAAAACATTCCGGTGCTTCTGGCGCTCATCGGTATATGGTACAACAACTTTTTCGCCGCAGCTTCAGAGGCCATTTTACCCTACGATCAATACCTGCATCGGTTCGCGGCTTACTTTCAGCAGGGAAACATGGAAAGCAACGGCAAAGCTGTAGATCGCGAAGGCAACGGTGTGACCTACCAAACGGGTCCCATTATTTGGGGAGAGCCGGGTACAAACGGCCAGCATGCCTTTTACCAGCTTATTCACCAGGGCACCAAGATCGTTCCGTGTGATTTTATCGCGCCCGCCATCAGTCAGAATCCTATTGGCGATCATCACGATAAATTATTATCTAACTTCTTTGCACAGACCGAAGCGCTAATGAACGGCAAGACCTACGAGGAAGTTGTTCACGACCTGGAAAAAGCCGGCATGTCGAAAGAAGAGATTGCAGCCCATGCCCCATTCCGCGTGTTTGATGGCAATCGACCTACCAATACCATTCTTTTCAAAAAGTTAACACCACACACGCTGGGAAGTCTCATCGCGATGTATGAACACAAGATTTTTGTGCAGGGTGTCATCTGGAACATTTTCAGCTTCGATCAATGGGGCGTTGAATTGGGAAAGGTGCTGGCCAAAAAGATATTGCCTGAACTCACCTCACCGGGGGAAATCAGTTCGCACGACACTTCAACCAACGGCCTAATCAACTATTTCAAACGTTTGAAATTCAGTTGATTAAATAATTGATTGTAAAGTTAAAGTCATCCCTTATTTTTGATCGATTTATAATCTGAATGGAGAACAAAATTCGGAAGATTGGAGTATTCACCTCTGGTGGAGACGCTCCGGGAATGAATGCAGCGATCCGGGCTGTTGTGCGAGCATGCACCTATTACAAGAAAGAATGCTTTGGCATTGTTCGTGGCTATGAAGGAATGATCGAAGGCGACATCGTCAAGCTTGGTGCGCGGTCTGTCGGAAATATTATTCAGCGCGGTGGCACGATATTGAAGTCGGCCCGAAGTGAAACTTTCAGAACACCAGAAGGCAGGAAACTTGCTTACGACAATCTGAGAAAGGAAAAAATAGACGCTCTGGTGGCCATTGGCGGCGACGGAACTTTCACCGGCCTCCATAAGTTCTACGAAGAGTACAACATTCCTTCGGTATGTGTGCCGGGAACCATCGACAACGACCTGCCAGGTACCGATTATACTATTGGATACGATACGGCAACCAACACAGCAGTTGAAGCCATCGACAGGATCAGGGACACAGCCCTCTCCCACAATCGTTTATTTTTTGTCGAAGTTATGGGACGCAACTCCGGATATATTGCCATCAACAGCGGTATCGCAGGCGGAGCGACGGCCATTATCATACCAGAAGAAAATATGTCGTTCGATGATCTGTACAAGATCCTCGGCGCTGACGAGGAGACGAGCAAAAAATCCAACCTTATTGTTGTTGCAGAAGGTTCCAAGATCGGCGACGCCAATACGCTGGCCAAAAAAGTTGCTGAACGATCGTCGTATTTCGACATTAAAGTCACCATCCTCGGGCACCTTCAGCGCGGCGGCTCGCCTACTTATTTCGACCGGGTGCTCGCCAGTAGAATGGGCATCGCGGCAGTAGAAGGTTTGTTGCATGGGCAGAAGGACTGCATGGTAGGCATGAAAGACAATAAGATCGTTTACAACGACTTCAACACGATCATGGCCAACAAACGCCATGAAATCGACGGCGAAGCTCTCCGGATCGCTAAAATTTTATCCATCTAATCTTAAAAGCGCTATCGTTATGAAAGAATTGACGGTCGGTATCGATATCGGTGGGACGAATACAAAATATGGCATTGTGGACCGCGAAGGGCATGTTGTTTTCCAGGGCAGCATCTCCACTACGCAGTACGACGAGTTCAAAGACTTTTTTCACGGTCTTGCTTCGGCGCTACGCAACGCAATACAAACCATTAAAGGCGAATACAAAGTATTGGGTATTGGTGTTGGTGCAGCCAATGGAAACTACTACAAAGGCACCATTGAACGGGCAACCAACTTAAAATGGAAAGGCATCATTCCTTTGGCCGATATGCTGAAGGAAGAATTTGACATGCCAGCCATCATTACCAACGACGCCAATGCAGCTGCTGTCGGCGAAATGGTGTACGGAGCCGCAAAAGGTATGCGCGACTTTATCGTCATCACGTTGGGTACAGGCCTGGGGAGCGGTTTCGTAGCCAACGGACAATTGTTGAATGGCAAACACGGCATCGCCGGCGAGGTAGGTCACACTTCTGTTAATCCTGCAGGACGTTATTGCAACTGCGGCAAGCGTGGATGCCTCGAAACCTATGTCTCGGCAACGGGTATCAAAAGGACCGTGTATAAATTGCTGGCCGATCATCTCGAGCCCAGCGAACTCCGCGG
This sequence comes from Bacteroidota bacterium, assembly GCA_049324355.1. Taxonomy (GTDB): domain Bacteria; phylum Bacteroidota; class Bacteroidia; order Cytophagales; family Cyclobacteriaceae; genus Chryseosolibacter. Next base: position 16,400 of record JBMOKS010000240.1, on the reverse strand, counting down.
CATTAGTTTCGATAACCTCAATACCAAAATGATCACCGAAGCCGCCATTCGCGGCGATATTGTAGCCCTCGCAGCCTTCGAATACACGGGAAGAATTCTTGGAATGAAACTCGCAGAAACCGTGGTGCATACCGACCCGGAAGCTATTTTCCTTTTTGGTGGCTTATCGCTCGCTGGCGATCTCATCTTCAAACCCACCATCCGGCACATGGAAGCTAACCTGATGCCATTATTCAGAGGAAAGATCAAGGTGCTTCCGTCAGGCTTGCAAAATCAAGCGGCTCCTATTCTCGGCGCCAGCAGCCTCGTCTGGAACTACCTTAACAATCCGCAGTTGAAGGAAGCTATGGCGTGATTCGAAGTACGGAGTCAGAGGAACGAAGTACGAATGAGCTCCGGCTTCCGCCTTGTTCCTCGTTCCTCGTTCTTCCAAATGCTGTTTCCAACTGGTTTCCTGCTTCACGAAGTACAGAGTCAGAGGAACGAAGTACGGCTTCCACCTTGTTCCTTGTTCCTCGTTCTTCCAAATGCTGTTTCAGGTACGACACCGCGCCTACATCGGCACCGCCCAGTTGAAGGAAGCTATGGCGTGATTCGAAGTACGGAGTCAGAGGAACGAAGTACGAAGGAGCTCCGGCTTCCACCTTGTTCCTTGTTCCTCGTTCCTCGTTTTTCCAAATGCTGTTTCCAACTGTTTTCCTGCTTCACGAAGTACAGAGTCAGAGGAACGAAGTACGAAGGAGCTCCGGCTTCCACCTTGTTCCTTCTTCCTCGTTCCTCGTTCTTCCAAATGCTATTTCCAACTGGTTTCCTGCTTCACGAGTCTTAACCCCAGCCGCTCATAGTCTTGTTGTTTCAGAAATATCAGGTACGACAGGATCATCATAGGTGAAAAATCGGGCAAGTAAAGCATGGCGCTTATGCCAAGATGAAAAAGGACGCCTAGAATGATCATGAACAAGCGCGTGGGCTTGAACCAGATGAGTGCTGCAAATGCCAGTTCAAAAATGATCGTACTCCAAGACAAAATCTTGTTCAGCGATGAATTCTTCATCAAATCTGCTAAGGCCGGATTGAACATGGTATCGAGGTTTGCAATGTATTGAAACGCTTGGCCCGAAGTCCAGGCAGGGCTTTGCAATTTATCGAAGCCGGAAATGAAATAGATAAAGGCCACATGGATCTGGCAGAACACCACCGCCATATTAAAAATGAAGATCTGCAGCACCCGCATTTTTTCACCCTGCCAACGGAACCGCGCCGACATCGGCACCGCCCATGTAGCCAGCGATAGCAAGACCAAATCCGAACCGTTGATAACGATATGATTGAGCCGGTACAAGTTCAGCACCAACCAAAGTAGCAAGGCCGACCCCGCGTAACCTGACGGCAAAAAAAGGAGCGCTATCACAAAAGCCAGCGCAATTCCATAAAACAGATTAACGTTGTAAGAAGCGATCAGCATCGGCGCAAATACAACTTTCCCTATGACATTGGCATAAACCGGAACACTTTCATAGTCCACCAACTTCGACGTGAACGGCCACAAAAAAATGATCTTCAACAATACATAAAAAATCAAAGCTTTAATAAAAATCTGTACGGCGCGCTCGTGTTGAAACGCCCCTGTGAAGCGATCAACAATTTTATCAAAGCTGCTCATCGGTCGGGGCATATCGAATATTAAAGACGGTATCGATCTGATAAGTCTGGTCTTGTGGTGTGAACCAGTAGAGTTTATAGACAAGATGAATGGAATCTGGCAAGTCAATGGGAATGTGATCTGCTACGTACCGGTTGGCCTGTTGAATTCTATCGTCGTATGAAACCACCCCTTTTGTTACTGGTTTGAGCTTACGTACCGTATTTCTCATGATGGCTCTTTCGTAGCTGCAAAGCTTGAGTTTATCATAACGCCAGGGATGACCTCTGTAGTAATCAAAGTTCTTCTTGCCATAGTCATCAAATGCCGACCATTTGCCTGCATGGTAATACCGGACACTTACATGATGTGATGCTTTAAATCTGCTTTCAGAAAAGAAAGGTCCCAATAAAAACCACCGGTTGTAAACGGAGGTGAGCGTCGTGGGCTGAGCTGAATGAAAAAAGGCCGTGTACAAGCCGAGCGCAACGTGCGCTATGATGATCGCCAGACCAACAGCCGCTATGGTTCTTTTAAATGCCTGCACTGAATTCTAAAAGAGTATTTAACGAATGTAGAATTTTATACTCATTTTATAAAAAGGCATTCCTGCCAATTTCAGGCGGAAGAAGAATTCAACAGGCGTAAGGATTGTACCGTGCTTGCCGTTAATCTTCTTGATAACCCTATATGATAAAACGCTGGATACTGATGATCTGTAGTTTTGCAATGGCCACTCCCCTGACCGGCCAGATTCTTGACCATGAAAACAGGAGGCCTAAAATAATCGGCCAGGTCGATCTCAAAACCAACGAAGAAGAAGCCATCACCCTGCAACTCTCCCACCTTTATGTGGAAGACAAGGACGACTTTTTCTATCCGTGGGGTTTCACGCTAAAGGTATTTCAGGGCCAGAACTATATTCTCTCGGGCAACACCGTTACACCAATCATCAATTTTACCGGGAAGTTGTCGGTTCCGGTGGTGGTGAATGATGGAGAAGATGACAGCGAAATTTATAAAGTGGAGATCGAGGTCAACGGCATCAATGATCCACCTGTTATCACCGGCCAGGGTACGCTCACCACCGAGACCAATACACCCATTGCCTTACAATTTTCCAACCTTGTGGTGAATGATCCGGACAATACCTACCCTAATGGTTTTTCGATGTCAATTTTTGCTGGCGCTAACTACACCGTAAACGACAGAACGGTAACTCCTGCGCCGAACTTCAAGGGCACCCTTAGCGTAGGTGTAGTCGTCAATGATGGCGTCGCAACGAGTCCTGTATTTAATGTTCAGATCAGTGTGATGAATAGCAACAAAACGCCAGTTATCACCGGGCAACTCTCGTTGTCCACAGCGCAAAATCAACCCTTTATCATCCAGTTTAGTCACATTACAGTGAGCGATCCCGATAACACTTATCCGAATGGCTTTACGCTGACGGCCTACAACGGGCAAAACTATTCCGTGAACAACACGACCGTAACACCGGCCAACAATTTCACCGGCACGCTCTCGGTAAAGATCACTGTAAACGACGGCAACACCGATAGCGCTCCATTTGACTTGAAGATCAACGTCAATGCCTACAACAACATTCCCACCATTACCGGCCAGACACCGGTTGTGGCCAGGGAAGATGAAACGATACCCATTCTGACCTCTTATCTGACGGTGGCCGATACTGATGATACTTATCCTACGGGTTTCCGGTTAGTGCTGTCATCGGGAGCCAACTATACATTCTTCAACAATGCGGTAAAGCCGGTTGATAATTTTAATGGTGTGTTGCCCGTTACGGTTTCGGTAGTCGACCCGAAGGGCAATGCCAGTAAGACTTTTCCGCTGATGGTGTCTGTAACACCGATCAACGATCCACCGCAGATCACAAAGCTCGAAACCTCGCCTTTGCTGTTTGAATTGAATAAAGGGCCGTTGGCACTCTCTAAAGAACTTGACATAACCGACGTTGATAGTGACAGCATATTTATCGCGCAGATCGCTTTTCAGACCGAAGGATACCGGCCTGGTAATGACGAATTATTATTCAAGAACACAGTCAACATCAGAGGGGTATTTGACCCTCAGCTGGGGGTTATGGCATTGATCGGTAAAGCTTCTCTGGCCGAGTACCGAGATGCCATCCGAGCCCTGCAGTACAATTATAATAATCTCGTGAATCCGTTGCTCGAAACAAAAGTTGTGTCGATCAGTTTAAATGATGGCATAGATTCCAGCACACCCTCTCAGCGCATGATCAGGCTCGGAGAAACCATTGTAACGCTGGATATTCCGTCAGGTTTTACGCCGAATGGCGATCAGGCCAACGACACCTGGATCATCAAATCCCTTCGTGCCGACGAGCAGTTCGGTAAGGCTCTGATCAGGATCTATAATAAAGATGGCAAGATGGTGCACGAAGCCATTGGTATAGACAAGGCCTGGGACGGAAGGTCAAATGGCGACCTATTGCCTGCCGACACGTACTTTTACACTATTGATCTCAATGTTGCTTACACCCGCGCGTCGTTCAAAGGTGTGGTGACGATATTGCGATAAAGGGTATCATTCCACTTTTACGCGAAGGTTATCACCCAACATCCTGAATTGTTTTAGCCATTCTTCCGAGTGTCCATTACTATTCTTATGAATGCCTGTAGAGATCTCAAAATAAAGATTCTGACTCTTATACAGGTTGGGACTGAGATTGAATTTGATCATCAGCGGAAAAAGGCGATTGAGTCGCTCTATTCTTCGGAAGCTATCTCCTTCGGCGGCGATTCGCTTCAATTCCTTAAAAATACTTTCGCCGGCGAATTTTTCAACTTTTCCCGGATCTTCTATACGCAGGTCCCATTTTACCAGTTCGGACATCACCCGCTCTACCTGCCTGATATTGATTTTGTCTGTTTGAAAGCATTTCACGAGATCGGCGTTCAGAATGTATTCAAAGGTAGTCTTGTATGCGTTTGGAATAGGAATGCCATTATTGGCCAGCGCCATCACCAAGGGGTAATCGTGGTTGTAAATTCTACGAAGTGACTCCTCGAGGTCGGCCATGCTCTGGTGGGTGATGAAGTTGAATACTTTGCGCTTTTCATCCTGAAAGAGTTGCCAGATCGTGTACTTCTCAGGTCCGAAGTAGGTCTGCATGAGGCCGATGATATCGCCGAGGCGTCCTTCTTCAAAAGCGGCGATCATGCGCACCTGCATACTGGCAAATTTCTCCTCTTCCATCTCTAGCGAGATATTTCCGATGATATTGTGTTTGCCCATGTATATTACCGCGAACGCGAATTTTTTTTCCGAGCGGGTGACATTGGATCGTACTCTCGTCACGCCGAGCACCAGTCGTTGTTCTCCGGCCTCCTTGCGAATAAAAACCTCGTTGGAAGTTGTATAGTTAAAAACAGGAAACGAATCGGGGTCTTCCTCAAAAATAGAGGCAACGGCATAGTGCATGCCCACGCGCTGCAGATTGATTTTCGATGGCAGCACAAATTTCGCATAAACCTGAGCTGCGTTGTCGAGACCATTAACGTTGCTCGGAATATCTTCCAGGCGTCTTCTGAATTCCTTGTCGAGATCGTAGTCGCTGATCTGGCTCACCAGCTGCATCGCACGGCAAGCGTATTGTAATATCTGCGTGGTCTCAATGCCCGATACTTCATCGAAGAACCACCCGCAACTGGTATACATCAGCATAGCATTGCGTTGCACCTCCATGATGCGCAGCACGCGGCTGGGTTCCACCTGTTTGCTACAATGATCGCGCATGAACTTTCTGATGCTATCATCGCTGCGTCGAAGTATCACATTGATGTAATCTTCACGGGCGCCCCAGCAATCTTTCAATATTTCGGCGCCCTCTCTTTCGAATATCTTGGCCAGTTCATCACGCAGCCAGTCCATCGTCTCCCGAAGGGGTTTGCGCCACCGCTGGTTCCAGTGAAGTCTGCTGCCGGTGTTGCAGCCGCAATCGTTTCGCCAACGTTCCACACCATGCACGCAACTCCAGGAACTATTCTCATGGATCTGCGCTTCGTATTGCGGCGTATACCTGGACAAAAACTCTGCGTAGTTGGTGAGGCTGGCGTTTTTATTTCGTTCGATGTAGTCTAGGCAATAGGCCAACGCCATTTCGCCATGGCGGTGATGATGGCCATATGTTTCGCCATCGGTGGCAATATGTACTAACTGCGGATCGGCAGAAGTATCAAATCCTTCGAACAGCCGTTCTGCAAATTTTTTTCCGTCATTTAACAGACCATTGAACGCGACGCCTTGTGAAACATCGCCATCGTAGAAAAATAAAACGATAGATTGGCCCGACGGCAGGTTGCATCGGTAAGGCCGGCGTGTATCGATCACCTGGCTGTCGAGGGTGATCCAATCGTTTGATCCGATACGTTTAAAGGCTTTTGCTTGCCGTGGCGCGAGAACTGTGAATTTGATATTGTGTTTGGCCAAAAACTCCAGGGATTCAGTATCTACGGCGGTCTCTGCCAACCACATGCCTTCAGGCAAGCGACTGAAGCGGTGAACAAAATCCCGAATTCCCCAAATGATCTGTGTTTCCTTATCGCGCGTATTGGCCAGCGGCAATATCATGTGATTGTAAACCTGCGCTAACGCCGAGCCGTGACCGCCAAACTTTTGCATGCTTTCCTTGTCCGCCTCGAGCACTGCTTTGTAGGTCTCCTGATCGTTGGTCTCCATCCACGAAAGCAGCGTGGGTCCAAAGTTGAAGCTGATGCGCGAATAATTGTTGATAATATTGGTGATGACACCTTTTTGATTCAATATCCGCGATGCTGTATTAGGGCCGTAACATTCGGCGGTGATCCTTTCATTCCAATCGTGATAGGGGTGCGCAGAATCCTGGACTTCAATAACTTCCAACCATGCATTTTCACGAGGTGGTTGATAAAAATGCCCGTGAACACAAATAAATTTTTCCATAGTAAAAAACTAATTCCAATTTCAGGTCTCAAATTTCACATTAGAAACCTGAACGTGGAAATCGAAATTGTAAAATTTGGCATTCGATTACGCCGAGGGATCTAAATCGAATTCATTAACTTCCCTTTCGAGCTTCAGAACAGAAATTGCCAAAGGTGGTAAAGTTAACGAAACCGAATAATCCCTGCCATGATATTTTACAGGCGAAGTCATCATGAGTCCTCCGTTGAGCAGGCCACTGCCGTTATAAACGGTGTTGTCTGAATTAAATACTTCTTTCCATTGCCCGCGATACGGCACGCCGATCCGATAGTGGTACCTGGGCTCAGGAGTAAAATTGCATACCACTACCAGCAGGTCCTCTTTTTGGTCTCCCTGGCGCTGATATGCTATGACACTGCTTTCGCGATCGCCATAGTCGATCCATTGAAATCCTTTATGGTCAAATTGAAAACGATACAATGCGGGCTCCGTTCGATACAAATGATTCACGTCCTTTACGAACTTTTGTATACCCTTGTGAAAGGCAAATTCAAGCAGATGCCAATCCAGGCTTTTATCATGATTCCATTCGGAGGTTTGCCCAAACTCGCCACCCATGAACAATAGTTTCGTTCCAGGATGCGTAAACATATAGCCAAACAAAAGCCTCAGGTTAGCAAATCGTTTCCATTCGTCACCAGGCATGCGCCCTATCAATGACCCTTTACCATGCACCACCTCATCGTGCGACAAGGGTAGCATAAAGTTTTCTGTAAAAGCATACATGATACTAAACGAAATGGCATTGTGATGATATTTGCGATGAACGGGATCTTCTTTAAAGTAATGTAACGTATCATGCATCCATCCCATCATCCACTTTTGCCCGAACCCGAGTCCGCCGAGATAGGTTGGTTTCGATACACCAGTCCATGATGTAGATTCTTCGGCGATGGTAACGGCGTCGGGAAATGCGCCGTAGACCACTTCGTTAAACTCCTTTAAAAAATTGATCGCTTCAATGTTTTCATTACCGCCATATTCATTGGGTATCCACTCTCCAGCTTTTCTTGAATAATCCAGGTAGAGCATCGAGGCCACGGCGTCTACACGAAGGCCATCGATATGAAATCTATCCAACCAATACAAGGCATTGCTGATGAGGAACGATCGAACTTCATTGCGTCCGTAGTTATAGATGTAGCTTTTCCAGTCGGGGTGAAAACCTTTTCTCGGATCGGCATGCTCATAAAGATGGGTTCCGTCGAATTTAAAAAGCCCGTGCTCGTCGCCGGGAAAATGCGATGGAACCCAATCGAGAATAACGCCAATGTCTGCGCGATGGAAACAATCCACGAGATACATGAAATCTTCAGGGCTGCCGTATCGGCTTGTCGGCGCGAAGTAGTTGGTTAACTGGTATCCCCAGGACCCGGTGAACGGATGTTCCATCACAGGTAGGAATTCGACGTGCGTAAAGCCCATATCTTTCACATATGCCACCAGTTCGTTCGCGAGTTCAGGATAGGTAAGCCATTTATATCCTTCCTTCTTTCGCCACGAGCCCAGGTGTACTTCGTAGACCGAAAATGGTTTTGGCTTTCCGGTCTGACTTTTTCGTTTGGCTAACCACTCAGCGTCCTTCCATTCATACTTGGGTTGCCAAACAATCGACGCTGTTTTAGGTGGCATTTCACAGTAAAAAGCAAATGGGTCTGATTTTTCCAGCACCTCGCCGGTGTTGGAATGAATGGCATATTTGTAGGCTTCTCCAGGTACGATGTCGGTAAAGAACCCCTCCCAGATGCCAGATTGATCCCAGCGTGGATGTAGTTTATGTTTATGGTGCTGCCAATGATTAAAATTTCCAATCACGGAAATTGACTTGGCGTTCGGTGCCCATACCGCGAAGAAAGTGCCGTACCGGCCACCCAACGTTACCGGGTGCGCACCCAGCTTTTCGTTTAACTTGAAGTGTTTACCCGATCTGAACAAATGAATATCAAAATCGGTGAGCAGGCTGGTGCCTTCTATGGTTTGCGGCTCTGATTTTGGTTCTGGTTTCTTTGCCATTGGTTTTTATTCTTGGGTTCGGTTCCCGCGGCCTGTTGGCCGAGGTACGGGTTAAATGGAGGTCATTTGTCGTTCGCTCTTGTGCGGGGTTAAAGTCCCAAACACACTTGTTTCATCCCAATAGTTTTACCGGGACTTCGATCATCAGCTTTCCCTGGTCCTTCCCCTGGCTTCTTTTTCCTGAATATACCGGTTGACGTGGTAATAAATTCCACGCAAAGGTATGATCGTCCAGTCAGGGCGGCCATTGAGTTCATATCCCAGTTCGTAGATCGCTTTCTCGATGAGGAAGGTACGGATCAGTATGTCATTTTCAACAGAAAGATTCGTGCCCATGCCTATGCGTTCCATGTATGCGCCTAGGTAAAATCGGCCAATGTAATGCTGCCATTGTTCGGCGGCCTGCTCGAGAAATTCGAGATCACGATCGCGATAGTTTTCATTCAACAACAATTTGCCAAACGCTGCATAGTGAAAAGACCGCATCATGCCGGCAACGTCTTTGAACGGATTTTTCTTCAATCTTCTTTCGCTGAAAGAAAAACCGGGCTCTCCCTCGAAGTCGATGATCACAAAATCTTTTCCGGTAAACAAAACCTGACCGAGGTGAAAGTCGCCATGGATTCTCGTTTTCACGGCATTGATCTTGGTTTGATACACTTCGCCGAACGACTCCAGTATCTTATCTTCGAGGGCCAGCACTTTTTTTGCCAGCTCTTGGGCTTCGGGCATCAATTTACCCATAGAGTTCTCCAGGAGATTGAACCGGTCTCGCATAAGCTTGCGTAAAGACGAATACAATGCACGCTGATAGTTGGCCGTAAAACTTTCCGGTGCAAACGCCAGGTTCGATGAGTCTGAAGCCAGTGCCATGTGCATCTCTGCGGTGCGTTGCCCCAATCGCACTACCCTTTCATAAAATCCCCGACCGATAAATTCCTGGATCAACTCGGGGGCTTCTTCGAATTTGATCGCCGGCTTATTAACGAGCTTGGGAAGTTTGATATTCTTCGCTTTTGTGATCACCCTTTCGTAGAAGCGACCGACCGAATCGACCGACATGGTCCATGCTTCACCCTGGTTATCGACCTTTTCCTGCAGCAACCCAAAAACAATGATTTTGCCTTCGGCGTCGCGATATTCTACGCTGCCCGCGTATTTGGGGCAGTTCTGGAATGTTGTATTCTCCGTCAGGAATCTGACGATCTCCAGGTCGGGATTGATCTCTTTCTCCAGCTTTCGGTAAAACTTAAAAAAGTATTTGTCATTGTAAATGATTGCCGTGTTGCTCTGATCGGCCTTTAATATTTTCGATTCAACATCTTTTGCATTCAGCTTCGCAAAAACGCTGGCGTTGAATTCCAAAACTCCACCCTCATCGTCTTTTATCCGCGCACCTTTTTCCATGCTCGCGAATAAATTATCACGAAAAGCTTTATCATAACTGCTGTCCATAATAAAACCGGCCTTACCCTGAATCTCAGCGCGGCACACGACACTTTGCAAAGTATATTCTACCCGTTCGAGAATGTTGTCTGAAAGCACGAAGGTAACAGGCAGGAAATATAATTCCGGCAGACGTTGTACATAGTGTACTTCAATGATCGTGAGAAAGTGTGTGTCGCCATCAACTTTTAAGGGGATCACTTTGTGAATACCAATCTTGCTGATGACTTTGGCCTTGCCGCCAAACCACCGGCATTTTTTCATGAATGGCGGCAGCACCTTCCTTTCGAAGATACGCACCTCGTTGTAGTTGTCGAATAGTCGTTCCCACGAGATGTCGGTCTTCAGCAACGGCAGCTCTCCGCCCGCCTCCGACTTCTCCTTTTTATCAGCTGTATCTGCCTGGAACCAAAAATAGCCGTAAGGCCCGATCGTGATATCGTAGTCGCCTTCCTCCACGTTCATAAACCGGTTCTGGCTGAACACTTCGGTGATATCACAATCTTTGTAGTCCGAAAGATTTAACGTTGCTGCCTGCGAGAACTGCGACAGGTTGGCCACTACAATAATCCTTTGTTTCTCGCAGGTGCGTGCAAACGCCAGTATTTTTGCATTGGAGGTTTCGATGACCTTCATATCGCCACGACCGAAGATGTTTAACCGCTTTCGCATGGCCATCACATTCTTCATCCACCACAATAGCGACGAGGGATTTTCTTCCTGCGTGGAGACATTGACGGACTCGTAACGGTAAACGGGATCTGTGATCACCGGCAGGTAAAGTCTCTGCGGATTGGCCGACGAAAAACCGGCGTTGAGATTCATGTTCCATTGCATTGGCGTTCTCACACCAAACCGGTCGCCGAGATAGATATTATCGCCCATGCCGATCTCGTCGCCATAATATAACACAGGTGTACCCGGCAGCGAAAACAAGATCGTGTATAAGAGTTCAATTTTCCTTCTGTCGTTGTTCAGCAGCGGTGCCAACCTGCGCCGGATGCCAATGTTGAACTTGGTATGTGGGTCGAAGGCATAGGCCTTAAACAAGTAATCCTTTTCTTCTTCGGTTACCATTTCCAATCCCAATTCGTCGTGATTTCGCAGGAACAATGCCCATTGACTGTTGGGTGGAGTTTCGGGTGTCTGATCGATGATGTCTACAATGGGGTAGCTATCTTCCGTACGCAAGGCCAGGAATATCCGTGGCATCAGGGGATAGTGAAAGTTCATATGACACTCTTCACCTTCTCCGAAGTAGGTAGCCGCATCTTCAGGCCAAAGGTTTGCTTCGGCCATCAGTATCCTGCCTTTGTAGTGCTTATCGACGTGGGCGCGGAGTCGTTTTAAAAACGTGTGCGTTTGCGGCAGGTTTTCGCAGCTTGTTCCCTCCTCTTCAAACAAGAAGGTGACTGATGAAAGCCTGAATCCGTCAACACCCATCTTCAGCCAGAAATCCACCACTTTGATCATTTCGAGCTGTACTTCGGCATTTTCGAAATTTAACTCGGGCTGATGCCGGTAGTAACGATGCCAATAATATGCCTTGGCTTCGGGGTCATAGGTCCAATTGGTGGAGGCTTCGTCGGCGAAGATCACACGGGCTTCTTTGAATTTCTCCGGCGTATCGCTCCACACATAATAGTCGCGGAAACGTGAGCCTGGCCGGGAGCGTTTCGCTTTTTTAAACCACGGATGCTGATCAGAGGTGTGGTTCATGATCAGTTCAGTGACTACACGGATGTTCCTGCGATGCGCTTCTTTTAAGAATTGTTTAAAATCATTCAGCGTTCCATAATCCGGGTGCACATCGTAGTAGTCAGTTACATCGAATCCATCGTCCTTCAGCGGCGACGGATAAAACGGCAATAACCAGATTGTGTTGATGCCCAGGTCTTCGAGGTAATCCAATTTCTGGATCAATCCGGGAAAATCGCCGATGCCATCGCCATTGCTATCATAAAAAGCGCGGATGTGCAATTCATAGATAATCGCATCTTTGAACCATAAGGGGTCGGTATTTTTTTGTGATGCGCTCATTGTTACATATAAGATTCGTGTACTTCTAATTTAAACAAATGAAAAGGCAGTTTATAAGGATTCAACTCAACGTAATTCCACTCTTGTGTCCATGTATAATGTTCATCGGTGATCAGATCATGGACCTTTATGTTGATGCGGTCATCCAGGCGCAACCTTTCTTTGGGCAGTTGCACATAACCGATCTGGCTGTGGTGTGTATCCAGATTGGCCACCACCATAATGATGCTCGACAAGTCGTGCGTAGCTTTGAGATACGCCAGTATGTTGGGATTTTCGACGTTACAGAACTGTAAATTCCATGTCGATTGCAAAGCTGCGTGTTCTTTTCGCGCTTTGTTGATGAGCGTAATAATGTCGGTCATACGATTGGTGCGTTTCCAATCGTATTTCTTCACCTCGTACTTTTCAGAATTTAAGTATTCTTCCTTGCCCGCAACCGGCGTGTTCTCATAAAATTCATATACAGGCCCATACATACCGTAATTGGAAGAAAGCGTAGCCGCAAGTGCCAGGCGCAGAATGAAAATATTTTCTCCCTGGTGCTGAAGATGGTAAGGCAGAATATCGGGCGTGTTGGGCCAGAAGTTTGGGCGAAAGTAATTTCGCCAAGGGCCGTGCACCAGCTCATTCATATACTCAGTCAGCTCCCATTTCGTAACACGCCAGGTGAAGTAGGTGTACGACTGGGTAAAGCCAACTTTGGCCAGTGACGCCATCAGCTTGGGTTTTGTAAATGCTTCGGACAAAAAAATGACGTCTTCATGTGCTTTATTTATCTCGGCTATTGCCCACTGCCAAAATGGAATAGGTTTAGTATGCGGGTTGTCTACCCGGAATATTTTAACACCTTGTTCGATCCAAAACAGGATCACCGATTTTAACTCTTCCCATAAATTCTTCCAGTCGTCGGTTTCAAAGTTGAAAGGATAAATGTCCTGGTACTTTTTTGGGGGGTTTTCAGCATACTGAATGCTGCCGTCGGGTCGTTGCCTGAACCACTGCGGGTGTTCCTTCACATACGGATGATCGGGTGCACATTGAAAGGCCAGGTCCAAGGCAATGTCTATATCGTACTTCTTCGCTTCTGCGATCAGGTTTTTATAATCATCTAATGTGCCTAGCTCCGGATGAATAGCCTTATGCCCACCTTCATCACTGCCGATAGCCCAAGGCGAACCCGGTTCTCCGTGTTCTGATCGGACGTTGTTGTTCTTTCCTTTTCGGTTGATGTTGCCGATGGGATGAATGGGTGGAAGGTATAATACATCGAAGCCCATGGAAGCTACACGCGGCAATAATTTCATAACATCTTTAAATGTCCCGTGATTTCCTTTAAGGGACGCCGACCGCGGGAACAGTTCATACCATGAACTAAAATTCGCCTTTTTCTGCTCTACATAAATTTTGATCTCCCGCTCGAGCCTCGTCTCAAATTCAATCAGCGGATGACCGTGAACGATGTCTTTAAATACTTCGCTCAACACAAACTCCATGGCATCGGCATAGTCACTTTTGTTTTCGAGTTTTGTAGCTGCAGCTGACAAAGAGGCATCGTTCGCTGCCAGCTTTCGAAGCATGATGGCACCCTCCATAAGTTCTACGTGCACGTCGACTTTTGCCGCTGCCTTCTTTTTAAAACCATCGTACCAGGTCTCGAAATGGTCAACCCAGGCAACGATAGTAAAGACATAATAACCTTTTTCATTCACGACGAATGTGCCATACCAACTGTCGTTGTACCCGGCATGCATCTCTATTTTTTTCCATGCCGCAGCGCCTTCTTTTTTATACCAGAGTTGCACACGCACATGGTCGTGTCCGTCACAAAAAACATCGGCCATGGCTGTTACCGTTTCACCGATAGTTCGCTTGGCAACGTATTGTCCACCATCCACCACAGGTTGTACATTCTCAATAATTACTCTTGATTGTCCTCTCATTCAGATTGAAATTTTATAACGGCGCATTTTTAACGTTTTAAAATGGCAGTAGAAAATGCCGGCAGTACCAGTGTTCCATCCTTAAGACTTACGCCGCCAGAATTGTAGCCAACGCTCGTAAAATCTGCGGTCCCGCCTTTCATCGTGATCGTCACCTCAACGTCCGAAACGTTATGCAGCACGAGCGTCTCGTCGTTTTCGTGTTTGCGGATAAAGCTCACCACTTCGTTGGTTTCCAACCCTGAATGGTCGATGTCGCCGAAGGTCAATGCCGCGCTGCTGTTCCGGTATTGGATCAGATTTCTATAAAAATTATAAAGAGATTGTTCATCATCAAGCTGGCGGCTGAGGGGCACCACCGTCTCGTCGGTGCTATATTGCGGCTTCTCCCATGCGGTTTGCATCGGATCTGTTTTTCCGGTATCCCAGATAAAAGGTTCGCGCACATAGGCATCGGGACCGAAAAGCTCCTGGTAGGCGCTCAGCTTATCTCCTACCATGGCGATCTCTTCACCGTAATACAAGTATGGTGTTCCTGGCATGGTCAATAATATGGATGCTGCCATTTTTGCTCTTCGCACGTCGCCTTTGAGTTCTGTTAACAACCGGGTCTGGTCGTGATTTTTTACGAACGTGGCATCGAGATATTCGGTAGTGATCGACTTATAATAGTCGCGGATCTCTTTGTATTGCCGAACCAAGCCGATGGTATCGAGTCCGGTCGCGGCTACGTGGGTTATCGCATATCCCAAATCAAAGTTGAATAGTGACGGAAGCCCTCTCAGATACGGTGCCACATCTTTTGATTGCGACCAAACCTCACCGACCAGGTACACATCAGGTTTAATGGTTTCCATTTCTTTTCTAAACCACACCCAAAATTCATGATTATCAGTTGCCCGATCATCAGTAAAAATATGTTTGGCGGCATCCATGCGAAAGCCATCTACCTTGACATCGGTCAACCAGAATCTGGCTATATCGACGATCTCTTGCCGCACTTTGGGATTGTCAAGATTAAGGTCCGGGCACAGTCCATTGAAGTAGCCGTAATAATGTTCGCTTAATGTGTCGCCGTTTACGGCGTGCCATTTACGAATGTTGTCTGAATCAAGCGCTTTCGCTTTTTTGAAGAGTTGATCTTTGATGGAATCTTTTTTTGCCCACACATAATAGTTGCGATACGGATTGTCTTTTCCTTTTTGCGCTTCGAGAAACCACGGATGCATATTCCCGGTATGGTTGATCACAAAGTCAGTGATCACTTTGATGTCTCTCTTGTGGGCTTCGTCGATGAACTTTTTAAAATCCGCAAGCGTGCCATAATCGGGGTCAATGTTCTTGTAGTCGATCACATGATATTTATGGTAAGTATCCGATGGCATAATCGGCATGAGCCAAAGTCCGTTCACGCCAAGGTCTTTGAGATAATCCAGTTTTGCGATAAGTCCTTTAAAATCTCCTTTTCCGTTGCCATCGCCATCGGCAAAAGACATGACGAAGATCTCATACTTCACACCATGCGGCCATTGAACTATCGACTTTTGTTCGTCGGTCTTACAGGAAAAGAGAATTAAAAAAAATAAAAAAAGAACAGAAACGGGGATGAATGTAGATCTATGCATGCTCCTCACTTGATTTTAAAGATGAATGAACTATACGGTTTTAATTTCAGCTCGAACGTGAGATTATTATCCAAGCCTACTTCCACTTCGCGCCACAAGAGGTCTCTGGCAATGAATGCATCCTGGGTATCGATACCCAAAGCTGTGGCAGCGTCGGGTGGAATTTGCAGCTTGATGGTTTGTTCTTTGTCGTTGAAGCTGTTGAGAACCAGCAGTCGCTCATCGCCTGTGAATCGCAGGAATGCACTTACTTTTCCGTCGATATTTCCGTTGCCCATATTGTGACTTGTGATGTCGACGTAATGGCCTTCCGTCAATGCGGGATTATTACCGGCCAATGTTAGCAGGTCGGCATAAAATTGCCGAAGTTGTTTTTGTTCGGCGCTCAGCAAGGCGCCATCAAACTTACCACCGTTCATCCACTTCTGATGTTCGGGCACGCCCCAGTAATCAAATATCGTGGTGCGTCCGTCTTCGGTTTGAAAACCCTCGGCGCCTTTGCCGGGCTCTCCCACTTCCTGACCGAAATAGATCATGACGGGTCCATTGTCGATCGTGGCACTTACTACCATGGCGGGTAAAGCTTTCCACGGATCGCCCGCAAAAGCTTTGGACGCTATTCGCTGTTCGTCGTGATTTTCCAGGAAGTGCAGCATGTGGTCGTTGATGCCGTCGAGT
>JBMOKS010000239.1:0-2603 GCA_049324355.1 Bacteroidota bacterium | reverse complement strand
AAATTTATTGATGACGTTCACCACGTCGGTCACGGTGTCGCGTTTTACCTCTTTGCCGCTGACCGGCGACGTGGTTTTGCCGATGCGAGCGAACAATAGTTTCAAGTAATCATAGATCTCAGTGGTGGTGCCGACTGTGGAGCGGGGATTTCGCGTATTAACCTTTTGTTCGATGGCGATGGCTGGAGAAACACCTTTGATATAATCGACATCAGGTTTTTCCATCCGGCCGAGAAACTGGCGGGCGTATGAACTCAAGCTTTCTACATACATGCGCTGGCCTTCCGCAAAAAGGGTGTCGAAGGCCAATGACGATTTACCCGAACCCGACAATCCGGTGATGACCACAAGTTTATTGCGGGGAATAGCAACACTGAGATTTTTCAGGTTGTTGACCCGCGCTCTTTTGATAACAATGTATTTTTTGGGATCGAGGTCGTCTAAGTAAGCGTCATTCATAGCCTTGCCTGCACCGGAAGTGGTTTCAAAAAGTAAAGTACAAAGTAATAATCTTTTCACGGACTAAATCCAGCGTTTTAGAGCGCAGAATTGCCACGAATTGAAAAAGTGACCGGCCGCTCGCTTTGCTATAGCGGCGGAATGAAACAAAAACACCATCTGCGAAGATGGTGTTCAATTATTTTAAAATATTTCCGGTATCAATTATCGAAATCAGGATCATAACTGGCTTCCCGGCTCTTGCCACCGCCCTCTTCATCGTAGTCGTCGTCACCATTACCGCTAAAGCCGTCGTCTGACGATCCGTAATCATCGTCGCCGTCGCCCGCATTATCGAGGTCCGGTTCGGGTTTGGATTCTACATCATACTCTCCATCACTGTTTTTGGTGGCGGGTACTTTCACCAGGTAGGTAGCATCTTCTGTTTCCAGCGGAAAAACAAAAATGGGTTCTTTTTTAGCGTTGGTGATGCGGGTAATACTTCCCTCATATCCATTCGGATATTGTTCTCGTAATAAGTCCTTCAACTCCTCCGACAAATTCTCTAAACTTTTAATAACGCGTTTCTTGCTGATTGCCATATTTAGGTAGACGAAAAAATATGCGACAAATAGCAAAAGAAATTGTTTAGAAGGCAAGAATTTTTTGGAAAATTTTTTGCACTATTGGGGAATATTTCTATCTTTTCAAACTGATTGTTCAACCAAACCCGCACAATATCGAGAGAAACCTCTACGTTACCTAAATGTGAAGCAGAATGATTGACAAAGGATTCAGCGACAGCCAGCTTGTGTCGCTCTATCAAACCGGTAACGAAGAAGCTTTCGAAGTGCTCCTACACCGTCACAAATCAAAAATTTACACCTCCATATACCTGATCGTGAAAGATCGGTATACGGCCGAAGATTTGTTGCAGGAAACTTTCGTAAAAGCCGTCAATACCATCCGCGGAGGACGGTACAATGAAGAAGGAAAATTCCTGCCATGGATAAGTCGCATAGCGCATAATCTGGCTATCGACAACTTCAGAAAAGATAAACGTTATCCCGAGGTAGTGCTGGAAGATGGGAGTAAGCTGTTTAACTCCATGGACTTTTCCGAAGATTCTATGGAGTCCAAGCAGGTGTTGAAAGAAACCCGGACGAAGCTAAGAGGATTCATTAAAGAACTGCCGATCGAGCAGAAACAAGTGCTCATCATGCGGCATTATCTCGACATGAGTTTTCAGGAAATCGCCAATCGCACCGGGGTGAGCATTAATACGGCGTTGGGACGAATGCGGTACGCGCTCATCAACCTGCGTAAGAAGATGATGAAACACAGAGCCTATGATAAAAACTTTTACGCAAACGGACCTGATCAGGTATTTCTACCGCGAGACTACGGAGGAGGAGAAGAAGGAGATTGACAAAGCGTTGATCTGTGATAGCGAGTTGATGGCGCTCTACAATGAGTTGTGTGCAATACTCAAAGAAATGGATGAATCGCAACTGGAGCCATCGTCCGCTACAATCCTGAATATTCTCAGTTATTCACGAAGCACGCAGCCTCAGAAACGCTCGTAATAACAACTCCGCCGAGTTAGTATATTGCGCCAGCGCCTTTTCACACCGCCGCCATCGTGTAAACTAAATACTTCATCTAGATACTGGATACCTAGATACCTGGATGCTTTATACCGGATCTTGCCAGAAATTCCAATATCGACCGCCTAACATTTAGCTTTGGCAAGATTTCATCCCCGCAAGTTCCCGAATTTGAAATGCCGCCCCTGCCCTCATTCCGCGCAGCCTCGCTTGATTCGGCGGTCAAGCCAAGTATGAACTAGCATCCAACCCCTCCAAAAACTGTTGTCGGAGCACCCATCTTCCAACTCTTTCCTTTTCTTTGCACCGTGAAAGTTTTGATTCTCCATCAGCATTTTAACACACCTCAGAAAGGCGGCGCCATTCGTTCATACTACCTGGCGAAAGCGTTGATCAGTGAAGGCATGAAGGTGATTGTGATCACGGCCCACAATCAAAACCAATATCGAAACGAGAATGTTGAAGGCATTGATGTGCACTACCTGCCGGTGTCGTACGATAATAGGTTTGGTTTTTATAAGAGAAGCTCATCTTTCTTGCGTTATGTTGCGGGGGCCG
>JBMOKS010000238.1:0-23509 GCA_049324355.1 Bacteroidota bacterium | reverse complement strand
AAATACCTAAAAAGCCGTTTTTGGCCTTATTGCGCAATGTTGAACTTTCGGTATGTACTTTGCCCACAATCGGACATCTTGTTTCGAAATCGAATACTTAAACACATATTTTAACCTATAATCATGGCTGACAACAAGCAAGGGAAAATCTTAATCGTTGATGATAATGAAGACTTATTAAAGGCCGCTAAAATGCATCTCAAGCGGCATTTTGCTCAGGTCGATATCGAAAAAAATCCGGAAGCCATACCCGCTCTCATGAACAATGAGGATTATGATGTAATCCTGCTCGACATGAACTTCACTAAAGATGTGAGCAGCGGCAGTGAAGGATATTACTGGCTCGAAAAGATATTAAGCATCGATCCCTCATCAGTCGTTGTTCTCATCACCGCCTACGGCGACGTGCAAATGGCCGTCAAAGCCATTAAAGCAGGGGCCACCGATTTTGTGCTTAAGCCCTGGGAAAACGAAAAACTGCTCGCCACTTTGTATTCTGCCATGCGGCTCCGCGAATCGCGTGATGAAGTGGAAAATCTGAAGATAAAAAATTATGAGATCAACCAGGCCCTTAATGACCGTTATAGCGAGATCATCGGTCAGAGTGGTGCCATGCAGAAAATATTTCAGACCATTGATCGCGTTGCAAAGACTGACGCCAATGTGTTGATCCTCGGAGAAAATGGAACGGGAAAAGAATTGATCGCCCGGGCTATCCATCGCAACTCTTCACGACAGAACGAAAGCTTTGCCGCGGTAGATCTGGGTTCTATCACCGAAACCTTATTCGAAAGTGAGCTCTTCGGTCACAAAAAAGGAGCGTTTACCGATGCGAAGGAAGACCGCGCCGGACGTTTCGAACTTGCCAACGGCGGAACCCTGTTCCTCGACGAGATCGGAAACCTGTCTATGCCGTTGCAAGCCAAACTGCTCACGGTATTGCAAAACAGAAAGGTCAGTCGTGTAGGCTCCAATAAAGATGTCGCCATTGACATCCGTCTAATCTGCGCAACCAATATGCCCCTGTACGATATGGTCAAGGAGAATCGTTTTCGTCAGGACCTTTTGTATAGGATCAACACCATCGAGATCGAAGTACCTCCGCTGCGCGAACGCTTCGAAGACATTCCATTGCTAGCTAACCATTTTCTGAAACATTATGCCTCCAAGTACGATAAGAGCGTGAACAAGATCAGCGATGCCGCTATCACCCGCATGCATAAACATCCATGGCCAGGAAACATCCGTGAATTGCAACATTCCATCGAGCGTGCTGTAATCCTGAGCAATTCCAGCGTATTGCAACCTGAGGACTTTAATTTCACACCCTCCAGTGGAAAAGAAGACGGACAACTTAGCCTCGAACAATATAACCTTGAGGAGGTAGAAAAACTATTGATCCGTAAAGTGCTGAAGAAGTACAACGGCAATATCACACAGGCCGCCTCTGAACTGGGACTGACGCGATCTTCACTTTACCGGCGTCTCGAAAAGTATGGACTCTAAAGTTGTTCAAGGTCATTGGTTCCTTTTCAGGGTTTAATAGCCTGAGGTCAAAGTCTAAGGCGAGGTTCTTTGGTCAAAGTCCTCGTGAACAAACAAGAACGCCGAACAAACTACCCTGCGCGCGGAACAAATTTGTGCGGGAAATCCCTTAATTTGAACCTTGAAATTTTAAAATTAATTGAGCTTCCGATTTGATGATTTCCGGACCCGCGTAGTACTACGGGTAATTTTTTTAGGTATCTCCACCGCCTTGCTCGTCTACATGGTGTCGAGGCCCAACATGCTGTTTGCCGCCATATTGACCCTGGTGATCATCATACTTCAGCTGATAGAGATCTTTCGTTTTGTAAGCCAAACCAATCGAAAGCTAACACGGTTCCTCGAATCAGTTAAGTATTCAGACTTTATTTCCGGTTTCACTTCAGATAACAAGCTTGGCAAAAGCTTTAAAGACCTTAACATTGCGTTTAATGAAGTGCTGGAAGCTTTCCGAAAAGCCCGGTCCGAAAAAGAAGAACATTGGCAATATCTGAACACGGTAGTGCAACAAGTGAGAACGGGTATTCTTTCCTACGACATCGACGGCCATGTGCAGCTCATCAATGCCAATGCCAAAAAATTCATGGGCATTACATCCATCAAAAATATCAAGGAACTCATTCAGCTAAACCCGAAGCTGTACCATGCGGTGAATAGTGTTGAATCAGGCAAGAGCGAACTTTACAAAGGAAGCAACGAGCTTTATCTCACCATACAGGCCACAGAATTGCGCATCCGAGGAATTGACGTAAAACTGGTGACCTTACAAAATATTCAACCCGAGTTACAAAAGCAGGAACTCGAGGCGTGGCAAAACCTGACACGTGTGCTTCGACATGAGATCATGAATTCTATAACCCCTATCTCGTCGCTCACCTCCACCCTGCGTGAGATCCTGGATCATGACATGGAAAAGAAAAATGGTCATTTCGAACTTAAAGAAGAGGGCGCCGATGATCTAAGAGAAGGACTGAGCACTATTGAAAACCGAAGCAAAGGACTGATCAAGTTTATAGACGCCTATCGTGAATACACGTCGCTGCCCAAACCCAATATGGCGACTGTTCGATTGAAAGATCTGATCGAAAAAGTTGCCCAGCTGATGAAAACTGAATTAAAAAAGACACGCATCAGTTTTCACTACGAATGCAGTTCCGAGTACCTGACCATTCAAGCCGACATCGAAATGATCGAGCAAGTGCTGATCAACCTGTTGAAAAATGCCATTGAAGCGCTGAATGAAGTTCAAAATCCAAAACTGGAACTTACCGGTCGCTACGACGAGAATGCCATCAAGATCGAAGTAACCGACAACGGACCGGGTATCATCAAAGAAGCTTTAGAACATATCTTCGTACCATTCTACACAACAAAACGAACCGGTTCGGGAATCGGATTAAGCTTGTCGCGCCAAATCATGCAGATGCATAATGGATCCATCACTGTCGAGTCGGAGCCGGACGTCAAAACGGTTTTTACACTGAAATTTTAATATATTCAAAGTTGATCCAGAGCCTCCGCTATCATGGCCCAAATCGAAAGGCCTATTCCAACAAGATTCATGATCGCAATCTGCCATTGTAAGGAAATCCACTTTACAACATATTGGGAAATAACAGCGAATCCCAGGAATACGGCAAACAGTATAAGAAAGAGTATATTCTCAAACCAAGCGGCGTCAAAAAGTTGCTTTACGGCTACCATGGCATAAGCAACACTGACCATCCATTGTTTAATATTTTTCAACCATCCCAAAATTCCAAATAGCCCCAAAAGAATGAACGAAACGATAAACGTGATGACTAACAAAGTAAGCCCTGAAAGAAAATCCTGAGGCCGATAGCTGCGAATCTCATTCACCAAAGTTGGTGCCCAATACAATATCACGATAGCTAAATACACCCCCGCTATTATTCTGTGTTTGTTCATAGAATCTAATTACACCGAAAGATATTCATCCTGTCACTCATCAGTAAAAAATGGCTGGTGGTAACGCGCACACCCTTCTGTTCATCGATTATACCACAATTTCAAACTTGCACAAAGAATTGAGACACATAGTTTCGTTAATTTTGCCTTCCCCATCAGTGTTACGCTTCTCATTTTCATTTTAAACCGAATCGCTATGAGACCTAATATTTTAATTGCCGCGGGATTTTTGCTTTTCGGAGCGTTGATACTTGCGACCCTCAAACCGGCTTCAAGGCAGAAAACCTGGTCGACCGAAAACGGTGTTGTAGCACAAATGTATGAGACGAGTCTCAAAGATCTGGTGCTGGAATTAAAAGGCCAAACCAAAAAATATTATATCAATAACGGATTTGGAAAAGGATTAAGCCTCGCAGTGCTGAAAGATCGGCTTCTGCACAAAGAGGTGGTGATCCATTACCCTGATCGGTTTAATATTATCGAACCCGGAAATGCAAACCGGTATGTTGCTAAGCTGGAGGTTGATGGCGAAGTGATCTATCTGGAGTCGGAGTGATTGTCAGTTGACCCTCTTTCAAGCAAATTTTCCATATTAAGATTGCTGCACCAATCAATCTCCCAAGTCAAAATATTGTATGTTCTTGTTGAACTTCGTACGATAAGCCTGCTTGATCCGCTCCTGCACTTCATCGCGATACGTCAATCCACAGACCTTCCAAAGCAAGAAATAATGTGCAGGCACGTCCTCTTTGAAATTAGATTGATTATTCAAAAAATGATAGGCCACCTCGCTCATTTCGTTGGTCTCTAGATTATATAGGAAATTATTGACCGTCCTCAATGCGTCGCTATAAGTACCCGTATACCTGGGAACGTAGAAATGAAATGTGTTGAGATTCCTGAATTGGATGAGATCAATCAGCAGGCGGCCCACGGTAGTGATTAAATAGTCATTGTGAGGGTATCTGGCCAACAACTCCAGCGCAAGAAACATACAACGATCGTATTCCTTTCTGTCGTAAGCACTTTCAACCGCCTCGAACGAAGCAAGTTCGATGGTAGCGCGAACAAACTCGTCTGGCCTTTGGTTTCTTGGATTATCTTTCTTGGCAAGAAGCGATTGGATCTTCGCCTTTCGGACAAAAATATCGGGATGTGTATTGATGGAGTCATTAGAAAAGATCAGCGTGCTTTCATCTTTCCTGCTAAAAATATTGAGTCTTTTCTTCAGCCAATGTTGCTGGAAAGGATATTTGCTGAAATAAAAAGGTGAGAACAAATTTGCATTCAATGGAAACTTGGGCGCTTGTGCAGAATCCAGCACGGTCAGCAACGACAATGCTTCAGACTGGGCATAGGCAGTATTCTTGAAAAGAATAAATCCCAGCGAGTCGGCATCGATCTCCTTTTCCCTGCTAAAGGCACTCAGGCCGTAGATCAACTTACGCAATTCTTCGATTTCTTCGATCGTGATAGTGCCTGCAAAAAGTTTAGTAAGCTCTTCTTTCGTTTTCTTAGACAATCTGAGCTCTACTTCCTGAACAACACGATCGTGGATATGATCCAATTCATAGTGCGCCAGTTCATGGGCAATGGCAAAGGCCAATTGACTTTCGTTCTCAATTTTGGCCAGCAAACCGATGGTAATAATAAACGTGCCTTCGCCATAGCAAAATGCATTTACTTCGGGGCTCTTGAGGATCAGTACCCTTTTGGGTGTGTGCGTGAGTTTATTCACAGCAACGATATTCCCGAAAACGACGTCAACAAATCGTTGTAACGAGTCATCTTCGATGAATGCCTCATTTTTGATTTGCCGTATGAGGTAGTTGGAACGCTCGGCGTAAATGCGGCTGACCAATGGCCGATCTTTTTCCAAGCGCTTAAGCTCCTCGTTCAGCTGATGCCGTACCTCAGAGATTAATTTTCTGGATTGATCAGAATAGGTTTTACGGGGCAAATAGGTCTTACTATACTGGCCATATGCCCATCTCACTGTGAGTGAAGCACAAATTAATACGATGAAAAAGAATCTGAACATGTCTGATAAAAAACAAAACTATGACAAGGGTTTAATTTTTACCAGGTCTTTTGATTAAATACCTGCTCTCACCGGCAGGAAACCTTTGTTAGGGTCTTTTTCTGTTACATCCAGATTCTTTTCGATTACATTGTTACATACAATTACTTGGTACAATAGCGCTGGTGCAGGTAGATGGAGTATTACCCATCGAATCAAACGTTATGCAAACCACGTTGCTCCAGTCTCCGCTGCCAGTGGGACGCACGCGGAAATAATAACTCGCGCTATTCTGAGCAGCAGCAAATTCATAGCTATTGATGATGTCCACCGTTCCCGGTGGATTGTAGTTCGTCAGGTTCACTAACGTGGCGGCAAAATCTTCGGTATTGGAAACTTGAACATCAAACGTCAGCGCCGGTGATGCATTCACGGCGAAATCATTGTCATAAAGCCATGCGACCTTGACCGTATAAGGAGGTCCCGCAACGTCGAGTCTTTTCTGGGGTGCAGCCAGTAAAGCGTGGCACATGCCCGTTGAAGTTCCGTTCACATAGCGCTGATCGAGTGTGTTGGTCGTCACCACCGGTCCATGGCAGGCATTGAAATCACAATTTTGATTGATCGATGATCCACCTGTAACAAAAACATGTGTGGACAGCAGCGTGGTGCCGTTGAACATTTTCACACCAACGGGGGTGTAAGGCTCCAGGTTGATAATACCGTGAGCAGCGCCCGTGCCAGCACCATTGGTAGTGCAGTTACCCGGCGAAGCGCAAGGCGCGCCGACGTCAAGCAGTTTGGATTTTGACGGAACCGATATTTCAATTTTTTGATTGGGGAATGTTGCCGTCGATATCTCATTGCAAACTTTATAACATGAAGCTGCTGCGCCAAAGACCATATCCATATTAAAGCTGGAGAAATGGCTGGTAGAAGCCTCGTAGGCTGTTCGTGATCGGTTTAAGACAGCCATCCCTTCCTGTTCCCACTCGCCTGTTGCACGGTTGTACACCAAAAATGGAATCTCGCCGGCCAGTTTTTCTTTCGTCAATATGGAAAGCGTATCTACCGGTATGATCACCCGGGCCTGATATCCTTTTTTCAATTGTACGGGTTTGCCGTCCTGAAAAATATCGATGTTGGCGGCGCCATAGGTTCGCATAAACCCGCGCTGTTGATTTTCCAGTCTCACGGTATAGTCGCCGGGCATGCCATCAGGTGCATACAAGTCAATGGTTTGTAATGACACATCAATCTTTCTTCCATCTCCCTGAAGTTCCAATCCTTCTTTCGGGAACACCAGCCTCGCACCCAACACCGGTGGCCTGAAATTGTTGATGGCATCATACGTCGCTTGCAACGGTGCAGGCATTTCAAATCCAATCAAACGGCCTGCGGAATCATATACAAATGGAATGGCCGAAAGTGGATTCGATCCGGCTGGCGAGCCTGCACTCAGCGGTGTGGAGAAAGACGGACTGGTATCTGTGATGCTGACACTATCACCTTCGATTGCACCCAGATCGATAGGAGTCACTTTCGCTTTGGCCATCGTTATCCGCACGTGCGTTGAGGTATCGCGGTATACTTTGGAAACGAAGCCGTAACCCAGCAACGAAGCGTTCAATACATACGGGTTTGTTTCACGGAGTTCGATAACCCTGAAAAATCCCTCATCATTTGTTGTTGCTTCTTTGTCTTGCACTTGCACCAAAACGTTAGGCAAAGGTTTTCCTTCGGTGTCGTAAACATTGCCGGCAAAAGCGAAGCCGGCTTTCTCGGATTGTTTGGGTATACAACTGTCGAGAATCAAAATGGCAACGAACAGGATCACGGAAAGTGATACAGCAAAAATTCTTTTCATACAAAATGGGGTTGGTTTAGGATTTAAGGTTTCTAAAGATAAGATTATGACATCATGCGCGCTTATTGTTCATAGGTTATTAAAATCACAATATTCTTTCCCCTCACATTCGTTGAAGTTCCTTCGGCGTTATCGATGTTTGCCACCACAACCTGTGTCGGTGTCAGGTACCAGTTAAAATTATACCCGGCGTTTGAAATAAAATCTGAGGGCACAAAATTTCCGGCGGAATACTCTACCATCACAGCAACATCTAAAACTTTTGTAGAGGTTAAGCCATGGTTTATTCCTACCGTTCCGGAAGCCGATCCTGATGTAGTTCCTGTGAGCTTCTTCATCTTCACTACAGGAGCATCGGAACCTAATTTTGTAAATCCATCAACATTAATGGCGGCGAGGGTACCGTCTGCCAAATCCTGGATCTCGGCATCTAGCACAGTATTAGGCAATGTTCCGGTGGTAACATTTGCGGCACTGATACCCGTGCCAATCTTGGAACCGGAGAGAGAGCCGTCAACAAGATCATCGAGGTCGTCGTCGAGCACAGCATTCGATATTGTTCCGGTAGTAATATTGGCGGCGTCGATACCCGTGCCAACTTTAGAACCGGAAAGAGAGCCATCAACAAGGTCATCGAGGTCGTCGTCGAGCACAGCATTCGATATTGTTCCGGTGGTGATGTTTGCAGCATCGATGCCCGAACCTACCTTTGATCCGGCTAACGATCCGTCGGCGAGATCCTGAAGGTCTGCATCCAGCACGCCATTGGGCAACGTGCCGGTGGTAACATTTGAAGCACTTACACCGGTGCCTACCAACGAGCCACTCAATGTTCCTATGGTTATGTTAGTAGCGCTGATGCCCGTTCCTACTTTCGAACCGGAAAGCGAACCGTCAACCAGATCGTCGAGGTCGTCGTCGAGCACAGCATTGGATATTGTTCCGGTAGTAATATTGGCGGCCTCGATGCCTGTTCCAACCTTAGCGCCACTCAGTGTTCCATCGGCGAGATCCTGAAGGTCGGTATCTAATAGTGTATTGGGCAGTGATGCGGCGCTGCCTGAGATATTTGCTGCATTAACCGTCGACGCCATGAATGCGTAAGGAACCGAAGTAAGAGAAACCGGCGTACCCACATCAACATTGTTAACCGACAATTGAATTTTTATGGGCTGACTCCAGGCAGTTGTTGGCAATGGCTGATTGTTCACCGTAGACCCGGAACCTATAACGGCTGTAAAAAGCCCATTGACCGGTTGAACCACTACTTCACGTGTGCCTAACGCGACGATGGGCGAACCTGCAATGTCGAGAAATGAAAATTTCACGGTAAAAGATTGATTATTATCCACCGGGTCGCCATTCGGCTTAGCCAAAAAGCCCTGATAGTTGATTGTCGTTGGGACCTGCGCATAGCAGGCAACAGCGACAAGAAAAAAAAGTAATGAGAGGTAAGTTCTATTTTTCATATGTTCGAATAATTACTTCACAACAAAAACAAATTCACTTCCGGGTGCATCGTTACCAAACTTTCCCAAGCGTGGTTCGGGCGTAAGCTTTTCTACGTAAGGGTACATCTCCGTTAACGTCAAAATGCCATCGTTACCGCCCAAACTGTTGAAGGCTTCGAGCACCCGTTTGGCAAAAGGTGAATGTTTGCCTGGTATACCATCGCTCACGTATTGTTTGCCACCACTAGTAAGATATTTACGGGTACGCACGGCCAGCTTACGAATTATAAATTCAGACTGCGATACATCTTTATAAACGTCTGCTTCGCGCGAAGACGCGATGGCGTCATCAAAGGTGCCGCCGAAACAAACATCCATCATGAGCAAAACGTGTTCACAAGGAATCACATTCAGTACGTTGCGCAACCGGTTATACGACACGTACGAGGTTTTTCCCGGATCATCTTTTAAGGATTCTTTTACAACCACAAAACCTTCCTTAAAGGCTTCGTCAAAATATCCGTGACCTGCGAAGAAAATCATGAGTTGATCTAGCGGCTGATATTTTTTTTCGGTGTATTCACGAATCTTACGGAAGATCTGGTCTTGCGAAGGATTTTCTACTACATCCACTTTAAATCCGTATATCTTTTCGAGCGTTGAGGCCAATGCGCGACCGTCGAAGATCGGATTCACCAACGAACCCCAGTTGTCATATTTATCGGTGAGGAACAATAAGGCATAATCGTTCCGTCCCAGTTTAGCGGCATCGGCCAGCGCGGTCTCTCCCACATGAACTATGCGAAAACTCTTAGCTTGAATACCATCTACATTCTCGACGATGATCTCGAGCACATTGACGCCCTCGGGCATGGCAATATTCTTGTCGATCACCATTTTCTTCTTTTCATTGGCTTTGGGTGTAACAGTCGAGCTTCCACGTGTTGCGGCCTGCGATTTCTCCCGTACAAAAAGATTTACTTCCTTGATATCGCTGGGAGAAGTAATTTCAACGTTGACGGCCAATCGCTGCTCACGCAAAAATATGGTCTCGTTCGCCGGTGCCACCCACGTGATCATCGGAACACTGGTTTCTTTTAGATTCTTGGGATCGCTCAGATCGACCGTAAATTCGTGGCTGCGCGAGCTGACATTCTGTGACACCGCGCCTGTTGTTATCGCGATCGATATGATGATTAATAAGAGGGTTTTCATGATCTTTCTTTTTTAATTAGTTACCCGGTGGTTCCGGAAAATCTGCCAATTCACCCGGTGCGTTGTTGCCTGGGTCTTTACTTCCGCCAGCACCGCTCACAACAGCCGCAGTACCCCCGACCACGACGAGTAGCGCCCCTGCCTTCAAAGCAAAAGGTATTCGCGGCACAATGCGGAAGGCCGGAGAAAAAATATATTCGTCCCGGTTACGGGTGTTGGTGAATTTTAACCTGTAATCATTTCCAGGCTTTACCGACCCCGGAACAGCATACTCGTATTTACCCGTATTGGGAATATTCCTGTCGCTATGAATTCGGTTCTGACCCTCATAAAGGTCGATATCGATTTGCCCGCCCATGCTTCCGGAAGTCCATAGCAGCGGATAGGTCCTGCCTCGTTTGTATTTTCTCTCCGCGTTAAAGCCGGAGAGTTTTACGATCGGTACAAATACACCCGCGCGAACCTCCACGGAGATCGAACCTTTGTACGCACCCAATTCCTGCACGATACTCCACTCGATCTTTTTTTCGACACCCGGTTTTACTTCAGTGCCAACATCACCAGTCACTTTTGTAAGTGGTGTAGCGAAGTTGTCTTTGGAAGAATACAAAGAGACCTGATAATTGTGATTGGGATTGGCGTCGTCGAGTGAGTAATGGACAATGAGTTTGTCGCGGAGGATCTCGATCTTGCTCACAGAAAGTTTTTGGGCTAGGGCGCCAGAAGCCAGGCTCATCACCAATCCTGCAAAAATGATAATCTTTTTCATGATTTATTTCGTCAATAAAATTCTTTCCGAAAAATTCTGTTTGTGATCGCCTTGTGCTATCGAGAGGCGATAAAAGTATAATCCCGAAGAACATATCTCGCCATGGCCATCGGCACCATTCCATCGGGTCTCATAAAAACCCGACGGCAGCCGGTCATTCACCAGCTCGCGAACAATGTTTCCTCTCGCATCGAGGATCTGAACCCGGACATCGAAGCGGTGCTGGCTCATCGGCAATCCAAAAGGAATACTTACATCGCTTTGACCTGACCATGGATTCGGGAAAGGTTTTCCGGCAACAGTCCTGTCGGGCTTAATGTCTGCCACGATATGTTCGCCATAGTAGATCTTATAATGTGATCCATTTAATACCACACATTCGTTTACTTCGCGCATATTGATCAATCGCGCGTTGGCAACATCATACAATAACAAGTCGATGGCATTATTCCCCATCTCTGCGTTATCCCATTGAAGGTTCAACACGGGAGCGGTGGCCTCGATGGTAAAGTCCCACATATATTTACCTTGGCTTGGCACAAAATCCTTCGCGAGACCTTCGATAGAATTTTCGGGATTTGTAAATTTCACTTCGGCGTAATCGAGAAATCGTGGTGGATAAAAATCATCAAACCTGTCTTCGTCCGCAGAGGCCTGAGGATGCATGCCAATAGCCGCAATAGAAGTTGACATCACACCATCGTCCAACTTTAACCTAACCATCCATTTTTCACTGGCGAGATCGCCTGAAAATTCATGGCTATGTTTTCGTCCTCCGGAAGTTTGGCCCTGAAACGGAATCTTAATGGTTTTTGATGACGTACCTTGTAATTTCACAAAACCGCCTTCGAAGGGATTGAGCAAATTACCATCGTTGTAAGCACCGTCGGTGTAGATCTTAATGGCATTGATCGCTGCGTCGTTATTATACGCCCTCACGTCTTCCCAATTGATGGGCTCAGGATACGGATTTCCTACCTGGTTCCAGCCAGGCTTTAACGTGATCTCAAAAAGTTTGGAGCGAAACTCTTCGGGTGTTTTAACATCGGTGAAAGTAAAGTTGACGGCCTCGCGCGTGAGAAACCAATAACCAAGACCGCGTTTGAACTCACCTAAGTTGTCTGGAAACTCTAGCCAGTTCCCAGTAGCGTTATCGTAAGTTGCCAGGCGGTATTTGGCCTTTGAATAATTTTCGACCTCATTGAATTGTTCACTGATGTTAGCATGACCGGTCAGGTTATAAGGAATGGCGATCATGCGATAGTGACTTTTCTGATCGCCGGAGTTATAAACTTTATATGCTGTAGAGGGAAGCGAAACGCTGGTGATGGCTGCAAAACCGTGCATATAAGTTGATCCCCCGGGATACCGGCTCGTCTTGTCAGTCCCATCTTTGGCTGTGATAAAATACTCCATGCCCATGTCGTCAATCCAACTCGGATCAATGGTGACTTTGTACTGGTCCTGCACGCCATTCACGGCGGTCATGGGCGCTACTAAAAATGATGAATTGGCTATGGGGCGATAATGAAATTCCTTAGTGGCCAGACCATCGCGATCAATAATGGTAACTTTCAGCTCTTTGGATTCTTTGTTAAGCAGTGTAAACAAGGTTGAATCAAAAGTTATTTCAGGCGGCAAATTTCCAGTGAGAAAAAATAACGATCCCGCCAACAAGCCGCTCTTTAAGGTGACGCCTTCCTCTGAATGCGCTATGGGTTGTCCGAGGCCGCCGCTTAATATCACCGTGGTCCCCACGCTGCGTTCACCGCCTGAATTAAAGCCATGGAACGGGATCGAAGTCTGCGCCATTGTCGTATAGGCAAGGCATGCTATCAAAAGTGCCGGAAATATTTTGGTCATAGTAACCCAGGGTTAGTCGTTTCACTAACAATAAATACGAATTGAGAAAATTCAACTGCACAAGCCCATATCAATCATCAAGAGCTCCTGGCGCAAAAGCGCAGAAGTTCCATTCATCTTACAAATACTGATGGGCTCTACTTTAAGGGAGGAGCGTAAATGTACTGTCGTTTCATGAAATTGTCAAGTAAAGTGGAGGGCTATACCAATAGTACATTACTACTATGACATGGTAGTAAATTCTTACTATGCGTTCGGCAAAATTTATAGGGAAGTCAATTGATCTTCACCACTTTTTTAGTCAGCACTTTTTTACCAACTGATATTTTCAGCACATAAATGCCGGTGATCCATTCTTTGCCAAACTCATAGACCTCGTTGCATTGCAATGCATCGTATCGATTGACAGCGAGGCCGTTCAAGGTAAGGACATCCAGTCGATATTGTGAGCTTAACTCGTCATTTACCCTTAGCGCGATATTGTTCGAGAAAGGATTGGGGTAGCACGAGACATCGTCCACACGCAAAGCATTTAGATTTTCTTCTTTCACGCCAGTATTTCTATCCGATCTGGCGACGATGTCATCTGTTTTAGATCTGGCGCAAGGTGAAGTCGGCGCATCACCCGCCTCCAGTTTAAATAACTCGTGCCCAACTTCTTCGCGAAAAGATTGAAACAATAAAGAATTTTCTAATGCAGCCAATGGATACGCACCTCCCTGATCGATATCGACCTGAAAGGTTCCGTATACTGTTCCGTCTGATCGCCACAGCTTGGAGGACAAATAAGAATATGAGCCGATGCCAAGGTAAAACACGTCGCTTATCGTAACGGCGTCGGCAACAAAACTGCTGCCGTCGAAAACTCCGATGTCGGCTAGTTTAAATGTGCCCGATGTAGTACCATCGCTTCGCCACAGTTCCTGCACCTGGAATGAATTATAAACAGTGAAGAACAAGAGCCTATCGCTGCTGAACAAAGTCGCAGACGAGTTGAGGTTGATAATTTTTATGGTTCCGGACTCCGTTCCATCACTCTTCCAAAGCCCCCAGCTGGAAGCAGTGTCCAGGGCAGAGAAGAATAAGATACTATCCACCACAGCCATCGGCCCAAAGTCATATAAGGGTCCGGGTACGGTATCGCCGGTTCGGATATCTTTCAGCATATAAGTGCCTGCTTCGGTGCCATCGCTTCGCCACGGTTCAAAGCCATGGGTAAGGTTATTGGCCATAAAATAATAGACACCATCCAGCACTACCGGATTCGGAAAGGAGAGTACACCGCTGGCGAGGCCGGGATTAATGTCTTTAACGAGTTGTGTGCCGGCAAACGTGCCATCGCTTTTCCAAAGTTCAGCACCCGAAACACCGTCGTTCCCAAAAAAGTATAAACTATTGTTTACCGACTGGAGATTTGTGATCAGTGAAAATTCTCTTACCCGCGAGGTGGACGTGCCGTCACTTTTCCAAAGGTCCTCGGAGTCATTCTCAAAAAATAATATTCCGTTTACATTGGTTAAACTCCGTGGCAGCGGAAGTTGGTATCCGCCGGTGATCGGTACTTCCGTTGTATTTGATGGTGTTCCGTCAGATTTAAAAAGTTTTGCATGACCGGAGTAATCTTCGCTGGCTGCAAAATAAAGCTGCCCTTCAACGTTTTCCAACTCAAAAACAAGTTTTGCCTTTTTCAATAACAATGTGCCGTCTGCAGATCCATTGGTTCGATAAATACTGGTGCTGTCATTAACAGTTGCCTGAAAATACATGATGTCACCAATCGTTAAGAAATTTTGTGGATAGCTCGATTCGGTAGGTACAAAGTTGTCGATCAACGGCGTAGTTCCCGCCGGAGTGCCATCTGACTTTAGCAACTTATGTCCTTCAGTCTGTTCATCGCGCACAGTAAGATAAATGGTTCCGCCCGCAGTGACCATCTCTGCGCGATATTCATCATAATAGTCGTTTAGAAAAAATGTTTTCACCAATTCCAGACTTCCCGCACTTTCTTTCCAAAGCTGAAGGCGGATATTAGAGTATTGCTGATCGTAGTCGCCATCGAAAAAATAAACCGCATTGTTTAAAGTTACGAAGCGCGGAATAAGGCTGTAAAGGCCGACGGCTTCGCAAGGCATATACGCTATGGTCCCGGCCTCTGTGCCGTCGCTTTTCCAGAAGAAGTAGTTTGCGTCGCGATAAGCTGTATAATATAAGGTGCCCCCGATGTTTGTAAAATTGCTGATGCGATATTGGAATACCTGCTCACCGTGGCTTCCCTCGGCACCGGGTGTCATATCTTTGACAAGCACTGTGCCATCGCTAGTACCATCGCTCTTCCACAATTCGTCGCCGTGAATGCCATCATCTGCCGAAAAGAACAAGGTTCCATTGACATCAACGAGGTTGTCGATGTCCGAGCCGCTCCCGCCAGCCCTGATATCTTTTATTTTTACCGTTTCGTCAGCTGTTCCATCGGTCTTCCATAACTCACGTCCCGAGATTCCGTCATTGGCAGAAAAATAGACTCTGTCATTGATCGTAACCAACAAGCCGGGAGAGCTACTTTGTTTGGCGCCGGCGCGAATGTCTTTGACCATGACGGTACCCGCAACAGTACCATCGCTTTTCCACAGCTCATAACCCGCCTGGCCATTGTTGGCCGAAAACAGCAATTGGCCGTTCAAGGCTACCAGATTCGAGGGGTTGCTACTTCCCACCACGCGCATGATATCTCTGACGAGATATGTGCCAGCGGCGGTCCCGTCGGTTTTCCATAACTCCTTCCCTGTAGCGCCATCGTTGGCGGTAAAATAAACTGCATCGCCCACGGGTGTTAACAGCTGCGGGTAACTTCCGCTGGAACCAGGTCTGATATCTTTGATTTTTACAGTTCCGGCTTCTGAACCATCACTTTTCCAGAGCTCTGCCCCGGTGGTTCCGTCGTTGGCAGAAAAGTAGAGTGTGCCCGATGCGTTTATCGGCTTCCCGATAGCCTGAAAATCTTTGATCTTTACCGTGCCGCTTTCGGTTCCATCGCTCTTCCACAGCTCCCGGTCTCTAACGACATAAAACAAAATTCCGTTTACGTCCAGAAGGTTTCGGTACTCGTTCAGCAAAGGGTTATGAACATGGTTGATGTCTTTTACCAATTGCTTTTGTGCCCCAACGGGACTCCCACACAAGGGTAGAATCAACAGCATAAACATGTACTTCGCCAAATAGCAGGAGCTCCAATGCAGTGTTTTTTTATTCATACAGGGGATATTCAATATAAAAGCCCAAATACCACCATTTCAGGCGACACTTGGGCTTGTTCGAAATTACTTGATTTTTTATTTCAATAATTAAAAACCCAAAATACTTTTTATCTGTGTGCGATCAGTGGGTTTTAACAATTTTACGGACAATCATACCATTTTCTTTTTTAACTTTTAAAAGATAGATGCCTGGAGTCCAGTCGGCACCGAAGGCGTAATCCCGATTGTAAGTCAGTCCGGAATGCTCACCCATGCTAACGCCTTTCAGGTCCGTGATCTTAACATCATAAGAGGCTCCCTCTTCTCCGCTGACATTCAAAACAAATTCATTGAGGAACGGGTTTGGATAATGTGCAAGCTCTTCGGAGTTGGTTGCGGCTTGTTGTTCTTCAGAACCTAGCCTTCCCGCTTCGGCACCTGACTTAACTATGGAGGTTGTCAGGCAAGGATCTTCTGCAACATCAGCTGGATCAAGCACGAATAATTCCTGACCTACATCGGCTCGGTAGGCCCGCATAAATAACTTGCCATCTGAAACCGCTGTGCCCCAAACGAATTTACCGCCGACGAATTCTACTTGAAAAGTTCCACAGGTAGTTCCATCGCTTCGCCAGAGTCCATCATTCGTGGATATATACAAAACATCGTCTATTATATCCGATGTAACTATCGTAGAATTGATCAGGCCAATCTTCATTGTTCCTGCGTTCGTACCATCCGTCACCCAAATTTCATTGATCCCCGCATTCGGTACGGTGAGAACAAGTTTGTTGTTGATGGCCTTCATTAAATGAAGCTTGTTGGCGCCACTATAAAATTTTTTCACCATAACGGTTCCCGCGGCAGTACCGTCGCTTTTCCAAAGTTCATGCTCGGCTTCCTGATTGAGGGCATCGAAGTAGATCGTACCATTGACATTTTCCAGTTTTCCAATATCAGCCCATCCCCAATATTGCTCGGGGAAGTCTCCTGTGCGAATGTCTTTTACCATAACCGTTCCGGCGGCGGTGCCATCACTTTTCCATAATTCGTAGCCATGAGTTCCGTCGTCGGCAATAAAGAATAAACGATTGTTGGAAACCGTAAGATACGCTGGCTGGAGAAGTCCTGGCGGCTGGATATCTCTTACCATGACTGTACCCGCTTCCGTGCCATCGCTTTTCCAGAGTTCCATTCCATGCACAACATCGCTGGCAATAAAGTAAATGGATCCATTCATGACCACCATTTCTGACTGCTGGGTCTCTGACGGTGTCTTCAGGTTTTTAACCATTATTGTTCCTGGTTCTGTGCCATCGCTTTTCCACAGTCCGTCCGGCAACGTTCTGAAGAAGAGTGTGCCATTGATGTTGGTGAGCGCTTCAGGGTGTTGGTCAAAAAGAAAAGATGTCACCGCCTCCACGCCATCTTCTGTACGCTTCCATATCTCATAATAATATTCATCTGCAACAAAATACAGCGTGCCATTCACATTGACAAGGTTATCAATACTGTTAGCAAAGTCAGCCAACCTAACAGTGCCAGCCTCGGTGCCGTCAGTTTTCCAAAGTCCTATATCATATTCATATTCCGGTGTGAGTATTTCGGTGCTGAAGTAAAGTTCGCCGTTTACATCGGCCAGGTGCATTGGGCTGCTATCGCCAGTGGGTTGAAAAATATCATTCAATAAAAATGTACCTGCTGCTGTACCATCAGACCGATAGAGCTTAAATCCATGCAACTCTGGTCCCTGCGTGGCCGTGTAGAGAAGTCCACCACTGCCCGCCATAACAGGCATATAACTTTCGTAGTAGGGGAAGTACGCGGCAGGGTCTATCAACTTAGTTGTTCCGGCTGCGGTTCCGTCTGTCCGCCATAAATCCAGTTCGTCATAGTCACCATACACCACCACGTACAGTAAATTGTCAACAGCCTTCAAATACGGAACTCTTTTATAATTGGAGAAATAATCTGCAAATTCGAAATCAACGCCGATAATATCACTCATCTGAACAGTTCCGGCTGCAGTTCCGTCAGTTCTCCACAAGCGATGCCGGGAATTCTTGAAGGCCGTAAAGTATAACAAGCCGTTGAAATTGGTAAGTTCTGCGTATAGGGGAATTCCGTAGCCTTCGAAGCCCGTGCCTGTGTTGCCGGGCGCGAGGTCAACTATGTAATCGGTTCCGACCGCAGTGCCGTCACTTTTCCAGATCTCTACTCCGTGCGCACCATCGTTGGCGGTAAAATACAATGTACTCCCTGCGGCCGTGAGGTTCTTAGGACCAGCGCCGGCTGACCCCGGACGGATATCTTCCACTATCACGGTACCGGCGTTTGTGCCATCTGTTTTCCATAGCTCACGTCCCAGCACCCCATCCTCTGCTGTGAAATACAAAGTACTATTAATGACTGTGAGCTGTTCGGGGAATCCGCTTGTCCTGCTTAATGTTTTGATATCTTTTACCATTTCTGTGCCTGCCGATGTTCCATCGCTTTTCCATAGCTCGTATCCGTGCTGACCATTATTGGCTACGAAAAAAAGAACACCGTTCATATTCGTGAGCAGCGAAGGATTACTGCTACCCTTAATCCGCATAATATCTTTCACAAGTATAGTTCCTGCTGCAGTGCCATCGCTTTTCCATATCTCCTTTCCGTTAGCTGTTGTGGTACCGACAAAAAACAACGTGCCGTTCACATCGGTCAGCGACTCAGCCGAAACATTTTTTAAATATTCGGTACCCGCAACACTACCGTCGCTCTTCCAGAGCCCGTAGAGATCACCCAATTTTGCCTGAAAAAACAAAGTGCTTCCGCTTTTCCGGAGATTAGAAAGTTCATCAAATTTTTTTATCATCAACGTTCCGGCAACGGTTCCGTCACTTTTCCACAGCTCGCTGTTTTTGCCTGTGAAATACATGGTGCCATTGACGTCGGTGAAATCACTGTACTCATTGTAACCCCGAACTTCCTCTTGGTTGATATCCTTCACCAATTGAACCTGCGCCTGCGAAGGTGTGAACGAAAAAAAACACAGCATCATCAGATACATCGCTTTTGTGCGCTGAAAATGGGGAGGTAAATTTGTTTTCATAAGATTAAGGCTTAACGTATAGAAAGTCGTTTGGGGACCTTGTAAAGTTTGTCTTGGAAAAAGCCCGCAAGTCACATCCTTCCGGGCTTTTTTAATAAATGATTATTTGGTCTTGATAACTTTCCTGGTCTGCCAGGTATTTTCCTTTCTGATCTTCAGAATATAAAGCCCCGGATTGAAATCGCCGCCGAAAATATAGTCTCTGTTATAGAACAGATGCTTAAACTCGCGGGTCAAAACGCCACGAACGTCCGAAACCTGAACATCATACGTGCTGCCTTCTTTACCACTGATATTGAGCACAAAGTCAGACTGAAAAGGGTTAGGGTAATTCGAAATTCCTGATTCAGCGAGTATCTCTTCCTGTTCCCGCGTGGGCTGCCTTCCCGAATCTTCAGAACCTCTCGCCAACGTTGCGCTGCAGGGTCCGGAAACTTCATCGGTATCGAGCCGGAACAATTCTCTGCCATAGGCCGGGTGGGTCAGCGCTACAAAGATATGGTTATTGGAAAGAGTAAGATATTCCGGGCGGCCTTCGTTGGTAATCCAAAAGGTACCACATGTTGTACCGTCTGTCCGCCACAATTGCGCCTCAAATCCCCCGAAAGTCGTGTAGGCATTGAAATAAAAGATGTCATCTTTTACGACATTGTCCTTGAAAGTCGTACTGCTCTGGAAACCTGTGAACTCTTTGATCATTTGTGTACCAGCTTCTGTTCCATCAGTTTTCCAAAGTTCGAAGTCGCTAAATCCGAATCCCAGGGCTACAAGAAGATCATCGCCGACAGTTTTTAAAATATAAAATCGATTTTGTATCGAAGGGGCGTCGTGTGTTCCAGGGAATGTGGCAACCTTTACTGTGCCCGCTTCAGTACCGTCTGATTTCCACACCGCTCTTTTATAAAATCCGGTAGTTATATCTAATTCATCTACGGAGGCAAAATAAAGTGTCCCATTCACGTTAGTCAGCTCATTCACATCTGCGTGGTTGTTATCGCCGGTTCTGATATCTTTCAGCATCACAGTTGCGGCAACCGTACCATCACTTTTCCAAACTTCATAGTCAAATCCGTTATAACCAATGAAATACAACACGTTGTTGACATTAATCAGTTGGGTTGGCGCGCTGGGTTCGTCGGGATTAGGATTGATATCTTTTACAATCACAGTGCCTGCCTCGGTGCCATCACTCTTCCAGAGCTCTTCGCCAAATTCATTGGGCATGGCAGCAAAAAACAATGTGCCATTCACATGGGTCAACATGATCGGCGGATTGCCCAGTGTATTAAAAGTTTTGACATGCTGTGTGGTGGCTATCGTGCCTGTGGTTTTCCACAACTGGCCTTCGCCCGATGGTTGTTGTACGGCAAAGTATAACGTTCCATTCACATCTGTCAGCTCTGTTATCCAATCGTCTTCCCCGGGATGAATATCGGTGACTTGCGTAGTGGCGTCGGTTGCCAGATCTGTTTTCCAGATCTTAAAACCACCTGTGCCCTCGTTCGGCTCTTCAAATCTTGCATAATAGTAGAGGTTTCCTCCGGAAACAGTGAGATCCTGAATAGGGTCTATAAAACGGTGGATCAACGTCGTACCGCCTCCGGTGCCATTGCTCTTCCAAAGTCCAAAAGAAGCTCCATCATTGGCGCAGAAATAAAGGGTGCCGTTAACATCCGTAAGCACGGTGGGCGTGCTGTCTGCTGTGCCAATGCCAACACCGGTGACAACGTTCACGCTGACACCATCCGTCTTCCAAAGTTTTCCGTCGCTGATAAAATACATATAAATGCCGACCACCGTCAGATCGGACTCACTCGTGTAGCCATCCGCGACATGGGGAAAAAATAATTCGTGCGCCCCCGGTATGCCATTCGTCCTGTATATGTCCTGATACTGGTCCTGGCCGACGAAATAAGCTTGACCATTAAAATCAGTGATAAACGGATCGACAAAGCTGAAGCTTAAGAATTGTGTAAGCTTAAGGGTTCCAGCTTCTGTACCGTCGCTTGCCCAAAGGTTTTGAAGGTAACCTGGGTCGGGGTCGCTCGTGGCAGCCAGAAAATATAATTTATTGCCAACGCTTGTGAAATACGAAAGATGTGGAGTAGCATATCCCACGACACTTCCCGGACCCGGCGTAAGGTCTTTCACGAGCACGGTTCCCGCCGCGGAGCCATCGCTCTTCCAAAGTTCCAAACCGTGAGCAGCATCTTTGCCAGAGAAAAAGACTGTACCATCTACATTCGTCAGCATTGCCGGATCACGCACATCGGTGCTGACTTTTACAGTGCCTGCGCTGGTGCCATCGCTTTTCCAGAGGTTACGGATCGCGGTGTCATCCACAGCGCTGAAGAACAGAATGCCGTTCACGCTGGTCAATGATCGTGGCTGACTGCTGAC
The DNA here is from genome assembly GCA_049324355.1 of Bacteroidota bacterium. Taxonomy (GTDB): domain Bacteria; phylum Bacteroidota; class Bacteroidia; order Cytophagales; family Cyclobacteriaceae; genus Chryseosolibacter. The sequence goes on along the minus strand of JBMOKS010000238.1, from coordinate 2,123 downwards.
CTTGTTTCCGATACGAATATCTTTGACCATCACTGTGCCTGCCGACGTACCATCGCTCTTCCATAATTCATATCCCTGTTGAGCATTGTTGGCTGTGAAGAACAATGTGCCGTTGACGTTCCTGAGGTTGGCGGGATTACTGCTTCCTACCACCTGCATAATATCCTTTACTCTCACCGTTCCCATAGCGGTGCCATCACTTTTCCAAAGTTCTTTTCCGGTGAGGCCGTCGTGCGCGCTAAAGTAGGCCACGCCGTTGACGTTGACCAATTCTGTTATTGAACTTCCCGTCGCACCGGGGCGAATATCTTTAACCAGCACTGTGCCTGACGCCGTGCCATCGCTCTTCCAAAGTTCCATGCCATGTTCAACATCAGAAGCCGTAAAATATAAGGTACCGTTGACGTCGGTGAAATTCGCGACGTGATCAAACTCTTTTACAAGAGAAGCGGTTAAACCTGCGCTGGACGATTTCCACAATTCGCGTGAATGGACCGAGAAATACAATGTGCCGTTTACACTGGTCTGGTTCGCATAGTCGCCGTCGAATAACGTGGTTCCGGCGGGAACCGTGTTAATGTCTTTTACCAGGTGAAGTTGAGCAAATGTTGCAACATTGATGAGCATCAGGCACCACAGCATCAGCTGTGTACGGAGAGCAAAACGTCTTTTGATCATACGCAAAAGACAAGAGGGTAGATTTTTTTGCATAAACTATTAGACTTAAAGTGTTTTCAAATTAAGATCAGGACATTTCGGATTCAGGGTTAAATGGTAAAACATAAAAAAAGCCCAAACCTGCGTTAGCAGAAGTGGGCTTACAAATCGAAGATATATAAATTTTACCCGATTAAGATTACTTTTTAGTTATTTTTATTTTATCGAACGGGCTATCCCACTTTTTTGAAGACAGCGCTAGCGTTGTGGCCGCCGAAACCAAATGTGTTGCTCAGCGCCACATTCACTTCCTTTTTTAACTTTTTATTCAGCACCACATTCAATCCTTTGGGCATTTGCGGGTCAACTTGCACGGTATTAATGGTGGGAGGTATAATTCCTTCATCAATCGCTTTAATACAAATGATAGCTTCCGCCGCCCCCGCAGCACCCAAGAGGTGGCCGGTAGCCGATTTAGTGGCACTGATGTGTAAGTGATCGGGGTTCTCGCCGAAGAATTTGACAACTGCCTTCATTTCACTTACATCGCCGAGTGGCGTTGACGTAGCATGCGGATTCAGATAGTCAACTTCGTGTGTTTTTATGCACGCATCCTCCAAAGCCCATTGCATACCCAGGGCGGCACCTTTGCCTTCCGGGTGAGTTGCCGTCAAGTGATAAGCGTCGGCCGACATTCCGCCCCCCGCAACTTCGGCATAAATTTTAGCGCCTCTTTTTCTGGCATGTTCATATTCCTCCAGAATCAAAGCACCGGCGCCTTCGCCCATCACAAAGCCGTCGCGATCAACATCAAACGGCCGGGATGCGGCAGCGGGATCTTCATTCCGGGTGGAGAGTGCTTTCATCGATCCAAAACCCCCGATGCCTGCTTCATTAACAGCCGCTTCAGATCCTCCAGCTACGATAATGTCTGCCTTATTCCAGCGGATGTAATTCATGGCATCGATAATGGCTGTTGTTGATGTGGCACACGCTGATACGGTGGTAAAATTCAGCCCCATAAATCCGTATTTGATGGATATCCATCCCGAAGCGATGTCAACAATCACCTTGGGAATAAAGAACGGATTGATTCGTGGCGTACCATCGCCTCTTCCATACTCGATCATTTCCTGCTGAAACGTAAAGAATCCTCCGTTACCTGAACCCCAGATCACCCCCACGCGGGTTTTATCGATCTTATCAAGATTCAAGCCCGAGTCTTTGAGTGCCTCCGCTGTTGATACCAGTGCGTATTGTGTGAACGGGTCGATCTTACGGACCTCGGCTTTTTCGAAGTGATTCAACGGATCGAAGTTCTTGACTTCACAGGCAAACTTCGTTTTAAATTTCGCGGTGTCGAATTTAGTGATCGGTGCCGCCCCACTTTTACCTTCAATGAGGTTATTCCAGAATTCCGGTATCGAATTCCCCAGTGGTGTTAAGGCCCCCAGTCCCGTGACAAC
>JBMOKS010000237.1:0-2606 GCA_049324355.1 Bacteroidota bacterium | reverse complement strand
AATCTCGAGCGTGCTAACCAGATCAAAGATGAGCTGGCGAAGAAAGCAATGAAAACTAACGGGCATACGGTCATCGTTGAAAAGATCTCTGTTCCCAATGCCGATACGTTGAAGAACATCGCTTATGCGCTGCGCAATCAGTTCGACGACCTGTTGCTGGTGCTGGCGGCAGATGTTGACAGCAAACCCCAGGTAGCTGTCATGATTGGTGAAAAATTATTGCAGGAGAATAAGTTCCATGCCGGCAACATGGTGAAAGAGCTTGCGAGAGAAATCGATGGCGGTGGGGGAGGACAACCTTTCTTTGCCACTGCCGGAGGAAAGAACCTGAACGGACTCAATGCTGTTATAGAAAAAGCGCGTAAATTGGTGGGATAAATACTATTGGCGCATGAAGAACGAGCAGCGAATTGTAGAACTACTGGCGGAAATGCTTCATAAATTCGACATTTTAAATGGCGAGGTGAAAGGCTTAAAGGACGAAATGAAAGGAGTGAACAAACGTCTTGATAAAGTTGAAAAGCATATCGTGAAGCTTAATATGATCTCCGCAGAAAATTCAAGAGCATTGATGAAACTGGCCGATCACGGATCCAGAAATACACGCCTGGAAAAGGCGGTTTATAAATAGTCCAAGCGTAACCATGGATAAATCCATTCGCGATAAGTACACCGCCGTCATTGGCCTCGAGGTTCACGCTCAACTGCTGACCCAAAGCAAGATCTACACCTCAGACGCAACCACTTTCGGTAATGCACCCAACACCAATATCAGCGTCATCACCTTGGCCCACCCCGGCACAATGCCGCGTTTGAATAAACGTGTTGTTGAATTTGCAATCAAGATGGGACTGGCCTGCCATTCGGAGATCAGCCGACTGAATATTTTCGATCGCAAAAATTATTTTTATCCCGATCTCCCAAAAGGTTACCAGCTTACGCAGGATCGCACACCGATCTGCAAGGGTGGTTATATCACCATCGATGTCAGGGGAGAAGAAAAGAACGTTCCGCTTCACCGTATTCACATAGAAGAAGACGCGGGTAAATCCATTCACTTGCCGGATGAGAAAGATACATTGGTTGATTTTAACCGCGCTGGTGTACCGCTGATCGAGATCGTGAGTTTACCGGCCATTCGTTCCTCCGAAGAAGCTTACGCTTACCTGACGGAGATCAGAAAACTGGTGCGATACCTCGACATCTGCGACGGCAACATGGAAGAAGGATCGCTACGTTGTGACGCGAACGTTTCGGTGATGTTGAACGGCGCTGCGGAATTCGGTAAGAAGGTTGAGATCAAAAACATGAATTCGATACGCAACGTGCAGCGCGCCATCGATCACGAGATCGAACGCCAGATCGAAGAAATAGAACGGGGAAATAAAATATTCTCCGAAACCAGAATGTTTGATGCCAGCACGGGTAACAGTTGTGGCATGCGTACCAAAGAAGAGCTGAATGATTATCGTTATTTCCCCGATCCCGACCTCAGCCCGATGGTAGTATCAGACGAATGGCTCACGTCTATTCAAGCTGCTATGCCATCGCTTCCGCGCGAATTGTATGCCAAATACATCAGCACGTATCAATTGCCGGAGTACGATGCCCAGGTGTTGACCGACTCAAAAGACGTGGCCTTTTATTTCGAGGAAGTTTGCCGCCATGTGAACAACTTTAAGGCAGCATCCAACTGGGTGATGGGTCCGGTAAAATCGCATCTCAACGAATTTAATCTTTCTGCCGATGAGTTTCCGATTCCGGCTAAAAAACTGGCAGACCTTATTCAGCTCATCGACGACGGAAAAGTAAGTTACACTGTGGCTTCTCAACATTTATTCGCCGAATTGTTGAAGAATCCCAATAAGTCAGCTTTCGAGGTGGCACAACAATTGAACCTCATAAAGGATAGCAGCCATGATACGATACTGCCCATTGTTGAAGCCGTGCTCAAAGAATTTCCGTTAAAAGTAGAAGAATATAAAAATGGAAAGAAGGGCATCATCAGCATGTTTATGGGCGAAGTGATGAAGCGAAGCAAGGGCAAAGCAGACCCCAAGGTGGCCAATGAATTATTAACCAGGAAACTAGCCGAAGTATGAAGAAGTTAAGAGCCTTAAGTTTTATGTTGCTGGCCTTGTGCTTTGCCTGCAATTCATCGGGCAAGGAAGAAAGTAAACTTGAGCCAGGAAGCTGGTATGTCACCGTTCGGGGCAAGGTGGGGTTCCCACAGCAAGGCAAGATCGTCATCCAGGAGATCAAAGAAAATGGTGCAGGCTGGCAGGATACCATTCAGTTGAAGAGCAATTATACATTTGCTAAAAAAGTAAAGCTTAGCGAGCCAGGCTATTACCGGATCAACTTCTACAACAAACAAATACTGAATGTTATTCTCGATAAAAATGATATCGAGATCAATGCCGACGGCAATCAGGCACAAGGCTTTTTTGAGATCAAAGGCTCGCCCGATCTGGATCTGATCAACCAGGTTCAGACCATGTTGGCAGAAACAAACAAGTCACCCGAATTCCAGAAACTCAACGACGAGTTTAATCTCGCTGCGCAGAACAAAGATCAGAAGAAGATGCTGGAGCTTCAACAACAAT
>JBMOKS010000236.1:0-2611 GCA_049324355.1 Bacteroidota bacterium | reverse complement strand
GATGGACTTTCTTCAGCATTCGGCAGGTTATTGAATGGAACCGCAAACCACGGAAGCTACTTTTCTATTCAGGAGTTGTCGAGCGATGAAGCTGTGATCACACAAAAAGGTGGCGACTGGTTTGATGGAGGTATTTGGCTCAACATGCACAAGCACGATTTTCGTCCAACCAACGATGGTGTTAACAACGCCTGGAATGATACCTATGGCAGCATAGCTGTTTGCAACGAGCTCTTGGCTGGCACGGTAACCGATGCACAGAAGGCTCAACTGCGAATGCTACGAGCTTATTTCTATTGGAGATTGCTGGATCTCTATGGCAATGTTAAAATTATTACGTCGCCTACGGTGGGTGTTAACGTTGTCCAATCCAACCGCGCGGCCGTGTTTGATTTTGTTGAGGCTGAATTACTTGCTGCAATTCCCGATCTGCCACCAGGTAAAGCAGAATACGGCAGGGCCAGCCAGGGAGCAGCTTACGCACTGCTAGCTCGCCTCTACCTAAATGCATTGGTGTACAGAGGATCGGCTATGTATCAAAAAGCGATTGACGCTGCTGACATGGTGATTAACTCAGGCGTTTATAACCTTGATCCCGACTACAAGGATGTATTTGCGCCAGACAATGTTGAAAATGTGGAGCATATTTTTGTAGCGGTATTCGATGAGGCCACGGGTACGGGTATGAACTTCGCCCAAATGACGCTTCACTATCCTAGCCAGCTAACGTTCAAGTTGGCGCAGCAGCCCTGGAATGGCTATTCAACGTTGGAAGAATTTTACAACTCTTATGAGGCAGCCGACAAAAGAAAAGAGAATAACTTTATTGTAGGCCCGCAGACCGATTTTAACGGCAACCCTATTCTCGACTTGGCTTTTGATAAAGCCGATCCCGATGGTGCTCCTATCAACTATACACCGGCAATAAACGAGCTGGCTCCAAATGGTTCACGCCAAGCTGGCGCACGTCTGGGTAAATTCAGGTTCAAAACAGGCCAGAATCCTGACATGGACAACGATTTTCCGTTATTGCGATACGGGGAAGTGCTATTGAACAAGGCTGAAGCAGTGGCTCGGTTGAATACCAACTTCAGTCACGCCACAACTTTAGCGCTGGTAAATCAACTCAGGACCAGGGCAGGGGTAGCTACATTTGCTTCTATGACCGAAGGTCAGCTCTTGGCCGAACGCGGCAGGGAGTTGTTTCAGGAATCCCTTAGAAGAACCGACTTGATTAGGTTTGGGGCTTGGGGCAATGCGTGGTGGGAAAAGGCTGCTCACTCAAATGCAAACCTCAATCTTTTCCCCATCCCTTTAAGCCAGATCAATGCTGCAGCCGGGACCGCTTTCCCGCTCACTCAAAACCCTGGCTACTAGTTAAAATTGATTTTGAGATTTTGTAAATTAAAAATAGCGTCCAATCTTGTTGGACGCTATTTTTTTAAACGATGAGAATCTTTTGGGTAATAGTTCTGGCGATGGTGTTCGGTTGCGCGAAGGATCCTTCACCACAACTGGCATTGTTCAGCGATGTCACCGAACAAAGCGGTGTATCTTTTACCAACACGTTAACGTTGACGGAACGACTCAATCCGTACACATATAGAAATTTCTACAACGGCGCCGGCATCGCCATTGGAGATCTAAACAACGACGGTCTGCAAGATCTTTACTTTTCAGGAAATCAGGTGGGCAACAAGCTATACCTCAACGAAGGAAACTTGAAGTTTAGAGATATTACCGAGCAAGCGGGAGTAGCGTGCCTCGGTGTTTGGTCAACAGGTGCGACTTTCGTGGACATCAATGCGGATGGTTTTTTGGATATCTACGTTTGCAAATCAGGAGATCCCGACGTGCCCAGCCGAAATAACGAGTTGTTCATCAATAATGGCAACCTCACCTTCACCGAAAGCTCTAAGGAGTACGGTTTAGATGTGACAGGTTTGTCAGTGCAGGCTGCTTTTTTTGATTACGATAAGGACGGTGACCTCGATTGCTACCTGCTTACCAACTCGATAAGGTCAGTTGGTAATTATGACCTGATCAAAGACCAGCGAGAAAAACCAGACCCACAAGGTGGCGGAAATAAATTTTTCATCAATGAAAATGGTAGGTTTCGAGATTATTCAGCTGAGGCCGGCATTTACCGTAGCAGCATAGGGTTTGGACTTGGAATAACACTGGGCGATTTCAATAACGATCATTGGACAGACATTTTTATCTCCAATGATTTTTTTGAGAGAGATTATTTATACATCAACAACTGTCATGGTGGTTTTGAAGAATCACTGCCTGAATATTTTGAGTCTATCAGCATGGGATCAATGGGTGCTGACTTAGCAGACCTGGATAACGATGCGACACCTGAGCTTTTTGTCACTGAAATGATGCCCGATTCCCTAAACCGTCGGAAGACGAAGATCGTTTTTGAGAACTGGGATAGGCATCAACTTGGCGTACAGCAGGGATATCACCATCAATTTGCCCGAAATGTCTTGCAAAAGAAAATTGGCGACAGCGCATACGTTGAGTTGGGGAGACTAGGGGGAGTGGCGGCCTCGGAGTGGAGTTGGGGGGCCTTACTTTTTGACATGGACAACGACGGCCTACG
>JBMOKS010000235.1:0-2614 GCA_049324355.1 Bacteroidota bacterium | reverse complement strand
TAGCCATACTTGAAGCACTGAATAAGTGGGCAATTACGGCGCACTATATGGACGCGGGGATTGATACTGGGGAGATAATAGAAAAATTTGAATTTAGTATCGATCCTGATGAAGAAACTGCACTGTCTTTGGAAAGAAAAAGCCAAGAATTTATGTTATCTCTATATAAAAAGACTGTTAGGGATGTGTTGAATAAAGGACGATTGAAGTCGAGTCCGAATAATGGTGGACGTTATATTTCTAGAAAAGAAATGGAACAATTAAAAAAGATTTTGCCTGGTGATGACATCAATCGAAAAATTCGGGCATTCTGGTTCCCTCCATATGTTGGAGCCTTTATTGAAATTGAAGGGAAGAAATATACGTTAGTTAATCAGCAAGTCCTTATGTCGTTAGCGAACCTATCAGAGACTTATCTCATGAGTCCGGAGCGGCGTTAAATTTCCTATGTTGTGGCTGATCGGAACTTGGAAACTTATGCATAGTGATGTTGTGTTTGCATCGACGAAAGAAACCTGAAAAATGAAGAATTTTAAAAAGTTGATTGTCAATGGATCAATGTCTCTGCGTCAGGCGCTTCAGCGCCTCAACGATACCGGGCAGAGGCTGTTGTTATTGGTGGACAACGAGGGACGGTTGATACGGACCATAACGGATGGTGATATTCGGCGCTTGTTGCTCGAGGGCCTCTCGCTCGAAGACTGCCTGTCAAAATTGCCGCCCTTACCGCCTAAAACGATTACACAGCCTAACAATTCTGTTGCAGCGTTAGCTCTAATGAATGATTTCGATATTGATCATCTACCGATAGTCGATGGCGAGGGACGACCTGTTTCTTTGTTATTGCGGCGGGATCTCGATAGTCAGATTCTATTATCGACTCCGCATTTGGGTGGACACGAAAGGGAATTTGTGGAAGAGGCCTTTCGTACGAACTGGATTGCGCCTTTGGGGCCCAATGTCAATGCCTTTGAGCGTGAATTGGCGGAATATGTTGGTATTAAGCATGCCGCTGCGGTGAGTTCCGGGACGGCAGCGATTCATCTGGCGCTGCGGCTTCTTGGGGTAGGAGCAGGTGATATTGTATTTTGCTCAACCTTTACTTTTGTGGCGAGCGTAAATCCAATTTTGTATGTCGGCGCATCTCCTGTGTTCATAGATTCTGAACCTGAAACATGGAATATGTCACATCAGGCTCTGTCACGTGCGTTTGCGGATGCTGCCGCGAAGAATGCCTTGCCCAAAGCCGTTATTGTTGTGAACTTGTATGGTCAAAGCGCTAACATGGATCCGATCATGGAGATTTGCGACAGTTATAATGTGCCTGTGGTCGAGGATGCAGCGGAATCTCTTGGCGCAACCTATAAAGGGCGTGCTAGCGGTACTATCGGTAGGTTGGGTATTTACTCGTTCAACGGCAACAAAATCATTACCACGTCTGGCGGAGGAATGTTAGTCTCTAATGATAGCGCTTTGATCGAAAGAGCCAGATTTTTATCGACACAGGCAAGAGACCCTGCGCTTCATTATCAGCATAGTGAGATGGGATACAACTATCGTATGAGTAATATTCTTGCAGGGATAGGCCGTGGCCAACTCAAGGTGCTGGAAAGTCGTGTAGAAGCTAGGAGAGTAGTTTTCCAACGTTACCAGGAAGGATTGGCTCATGTTTCAGCGCTTCGTTGGATGCCTGAACCATCATATGGACGTTGTACCCATTGGTTGACGGCCTGCACAATTGATAGTGCAAAATCACGGTTAATGCCCACGGATATTATATCTGCACTTGCGCTTGAAAAGATTGAAGCACGCCATGTTTGGAAACCCATGCACTTGCAGCCTTTATTTGCAAATTGTCCATATTACACCCATGATGATATGGGAAGTGTATCTGACCGATTGTTTGCTCAGGGTCTTTGTTTGCCATCGGGGTCTAATATGTCAGTTGATCAACAGAATCGTATTATTGCAGTGATCGTTTCGTTATTTTCTTGATATTGTGAAGAGCCGAGATATGCGTGCCGAAGCGGTCGCTCTTACAATTTACTCTGCGTCCTCACTCCTGATTTGCTGGAATTATGCTCCTTACTTTCAGATTTTTGCGGCTGGATTTGACGGAAATCCCACCTCCGGATATACTGAACTTCGGTAACTAAAAATCCAACCACGCATATCTAATATATTTAATGTGATCAACGTTCCAGATGAGTTTTTTTAAAATGTCCTTATTCCAAACGGCTTGGAGGAAGTTGATGTTGCGACCATTTGCGTACTCCCCCAAAAGAGGGGTGAGCATTAAAAGGTTATTTAATTTCGGAGTGTCTTTCATCGCCCTTCTCTTGCTTGCTCCTGCCCTGATCCTTATTGCCATTATTATCAAATTAACTTCCAAAGGACCTGTCTTTTTTACACAGGAACGAATCGGAAAGAATTTCCGGCCGTTCCAGATCTATAAGTTTCGAACAGTAGAGACTCAAACTGAGACAGACGGCGAGCGTCTCCGTATCATATGGATTGGACGATTCCTCCGCTCGTGCAAACTCGATCGCATTCCTCAATTATTCAATGTCGTGAAGGGAGAAATGAGCCTGGTCGGCCCACGCCCGGAACTCAA
>JBMOKS010000234.1:0-2621 GCA_049324355.1 Bacteroidota bacterium | reverse complement strand
TTCGCCGATTGTCTTCGGTTTGGTGCCATTGAATTCCTCGCTGTTGCCTGCCGCCTTTTTCTTACGCTTTTTGTTCAAGCCCTTTTTGGAACCCTTGGCTTCAGCTTCAATATTTTCTAGCCACTGTCGAGTTCGGATAAGTACTGGTTCAGCGATGGCGCGAGCGCCGGCTTTTTCTTTGTTGGCCTGTTGAAGAATGTTCTTATGTTCTGCTAGAGATACTTTCTCCATCGTGTATTTTGCCTGTACACACGGAACGTCAATGGTGCTCTTCGTGTTGGGTATGACTACACGAATGACACTCAGATCCTCCGGGTCGACAAAGATGTTAAGCTCAATGTTCATTCCATACTGACGGGCGATATCCATTAGTTGAGGCGACCTATACTTTAACGATTCATAGGAAATGCCGTCCTTCTGTAGGTAGCGCACTTCACGCATCCAGAGCATCTCGTCAATTTCAGTGATGCTTCCAGGAAGCCGTATGGGCGGCATATTGTCGACATGTTGCTTCCAGAAATTCAAAGGAGAGATTCCCAGTGATCTGTGAACGGTTACGTGGTATTCGTCGATTACCCACTTGTGAACAATTCGGTTAATATCTGCCAACGTGTAGATGGCTTCACCCTTGCTATCGTAATCGCCACACTTGATGTAGTTGCTGAAGGTTGTCCCATCTAATTCATGAAAAAGCCCTTCATTTAATGTTCTGAAAAATCGTTCTACACGACCTTTCATTTGTGGGCTGCCTTTTGGTAGATATACAACATCACAAAAATGACCGATTACCCGTTGCACTTCAGAGGCATGCAAATCCCGGCCGTTATCCGTTTGCACTTGTTCGGGCATCCCCATGCAGGGATATTCTGACTCGATATCAGTGCCAAAGGCTTCCTTGACATAGTCTTTGCTCAGGATGGCATGGCGGAACGCTTTGAGCACTGTTCTGGCGCACGGCGCATCCATTGAGAGGTAAAACCCCAGCACCATGCGCGACATCTTCTCAAGAATCACGGTCAGCCAAGGACGGCCCAGAACCTCACCTGTTTCAGGATCAACAACATTGATATCAAGCTGAGTGTGATCTATCTCCGCTGCTTCATTCAGATAGGTAGGCTCGATCACAGGGGTTCCCGATGGGAAATCGCGTTTTGCTTGCAACCAACCTTTTTTCTTGGCGACTTTCTCAAACTCTGGAAGCTCTTTGATCCACCGATACAACGTAGAAAGCGACGGTACAGTGCAGTTCTCGTAGCGCTGAATAGTTTTAATAGCAATACGCATTTTGTCGGGAAGCTTAGTGGCTCTAAGCGACTTCTGCTTCATGTAGTACTCATCAATGACGTAGTGAAAAAGCTCGCGGTTGCGTTCTTCCTGCAAACGTTTTGATACCACGTCTGGATTCGATTTTGACGGAGTGGGTGGGCGCCGCAACAGAATCAGAATGTTGCCAAAGCTTGCTTTTAGCTTTTTTGTCCAGCGTCTTACTGTTGAGAGCGAAGGAATACCCAGCTCTTCTTTCAGAGGATCATTGAGCTTTGCATGCTCGTAGATTGCCGCTTGTTGATTGGCGGTTCCTTTGAGCATTCGTCCATGTTGATCAGTAATTGCTTCAGCGTAACCCTTTTTGCGTTCAAGCAGTTTTCTGGTTTCGTCTGACAGCAGAAGAAACTGACGCTCTGTTGCATCTAGCTTTAGGGATTGGATAGATTCCATCGCCTTAGAATCAAATTTGAGCTCATTGCGTGCATACAGAGATGAAATCTCGCTATAAGTGACCGTGCGCTCCACTCCAGTGTCATTGTTGAGCAGGACTACCTGCTGCGCAGATACTCGATTACGCTCAATTTCATAGCGGATTCCCTGGATGTTCAGGAAGTTGTTACGCGAAAGTGAATTCAACATGATCGTTCTCCTTTGAGGTGGTTAACAAGGTTGATTGGTTGATGGGTCGATTGAGGTCAAACGCCAAAAGCTGTGCTGCCATCATTTCCATGACGATTCGAGGATCGCCGGTCTTGGATGACAGTTGAGAAAAGGTCATGGGTGATGCCGGAAGGTGCTTCACCAGATCCGATTCGTCCCGTTTGCTACCCAGGGCGAACCATTTCAATCTGCGTAGATTGCTGATTCCAACGTGACAGACAGGCAATTCAGCTTCTGTCAGAACCAGAAAACCGAATCCTCGTTGCGCCAGATACTGCTTAATGGACCGCAGCCTCTCCTTCGTGACCGGCTTTTCCGCGCAGCGCTTTGGTTTGATTTCCAGGTAAATGACCTGTCCATCATCGAGAACGATCCGATAGTCGGGGTGGTAGATAATGGTGGTATCCAGATGAGGCACCTTGAATTTGTCTGCCTCCTCTTGAACTTCCACCACATTTTTACAAGCCCAAAGAAATAGGCCCCAGTAGTACTGCAATGTGGATTCCAGTCCCTGGGGGTTTTGGTCTCGCTCCATTTTGGACAGGATCCGAACTGTCTGTCGGCTGACAGACATGATTTTTCTACCGCTGTGACGATGGTGCGTTGGCAAAGCCATGGTATTGCTCTCCTCTCTTTGGAGAGGCGCGGTCAGATTTAGAGACAAGGAGGCCCCGCAGGCAGGCTGATAATTTTTC
>JBMOKS010000233.1:0-2621 GCA_049324355.1 Bacteroidota bacterium | reverse complement strand
ATTGATAAGCAGATCGAGTATGTCAAACATTTCCGAAAGGATGTTCTTCCGCTGATCAAACCGTTGCAAACGGAGACCGAAATGGTTTATGCGATCGAGCAGAGCCTTTTAGCAGCCAAGTTACTTGTCGCAGGGAAAGAAAACGGTAAGGACTCCGCCTGAATGATGAACTTGGATTGGAATATAAATGGATTGATACGCGAAGCCTGTGAAGAGCGTGTTGATTTTTTTTTCTGGTAGAAAACTACCGGTGACTTTACTAGTAAAAAAGTACTATGAAATTAATTTGCAGGATTTGCGAGGACTTTACTACTTGCGCCACCCTCGCCCATCCAATTGAAAGATTGCAGAGAACCCTAACGGTTGTTAAGGACCTTTTGTTATGACCGTTTGAACGTTGACATGAATTGACAAAACGGCGCCGTAGGTTTGTGGACATCGATCACGTTTAGCGCGTTGACATTTTAGGTTGCCAACGGGGATGAATATTGTTGAGTTGTACTTATTATAAATAGAAAGTTTTCAAATCTAACTTAAACCTCATTCATGAGAAGAAGTTTCTTGATCTCAATTGCCTTTGCTATGTTAATGACAAGCCGGGGTAAAGCACAAGAAGTAGATCCATTGACGGGTCGCGCTGTAGTCAACATTCCATTGGGTGGTATTAATGCTCTGGACCTTGGCGTTTCGGTGAACCTCTCGCATCACGGCGGCGCGCTCAAAGTTGCTGAAGGCCCCGGAAACGCAGGGGCAGGATTTTCGGTGAGTTTTGGCCACGGTTACGTCGCGCGTGAAGTGCGAGGACTGCCTGATGACTACAATGGCACCGGTGGCGATGGCCGCAAGGGCTGGCTGTTTAACAACAACGCGCAGAATATTCAGAATTTTACGCCATCCGCCGACGATAACCTGGGAGTGTGCACCGACGAATCTGCCGACTGGAATTTCATCAATAACTTATTCTATACGTCAGACAGTGAGGGGGACCTCTATTATTTTTTTGCGCCCGGTGGCCTGTCCGGAAAATTTGTATTTGGTGCGGATGGACAGCCAAAGCTCATCCCTTACCAGGATCTTCAGATCACGTATAGCGACACCACATTTACGATTAAGACTAATAACGGTCTTGTTTATAAATTCAACATTCCAGAACGCGTGGAGCGGCAGGCATTTCAATATGATGCCTCTGTGCCAGTTAACTACTTTAAAAGCAATTACAACTATTACCAAACACCGCTAAGCTACATCGCTACCTGGAATCTGAGCAGTGTGGAAAGCAAAACGAGCGGCGCCACCATCAATTACACTTACGAGGATGGCGAGCAAGGAATAGGCGCGCGGTACATTACGGCCATACAACCGACCGATAGTCTTAAGGGAGATACGCTGTATTATTTCAAAGAGACTTTCTATCCCAAGCTTTTGAATAGGGTGTCGCTAAAAAATTATGCTATTGATATTCATTGGGCCAATTCACTGGTGGATAACATTGTGATCAGCGAGCAGGAGAGCGGAGAAAGTAAACAGTTCGACTTCGTTTACCGTTTCGTTCAGTCCACCTACGACGTCGCGACCGTCAAAGTAAGGAACCTTTTCGTGAGCAAGCCATTCCTGATGGAAGTGAAACAACGACCAACGAATGTCTGCGATCCCCTGCCTTCTTATAAATTTGAATATGTTGATCTGGATACGGTCAATTATACGATCCCGATCGCATGGCACACGGGCTGGGGCCAGGATTATTTCGGATATAACAATGACCAGACGAGCAACAAAAATATTCCGCGCATCTACTTCTACGCTAGCGAAAGTGGCGCCCGTCGTTACCGGATAACGCCTATACCTAATACGTCCGCACAGGTCTACAGAGGCATTGGCAAAGGTGGCCGCGATGTGAACTTCAGCAAAGCGCAAATCGGAGCGATCCGCGCTGTGCATCTGCCTTCGGGAGGGGTCACCCGGTATACTTATGAGGCAATTAAATACAAGGATAGCTCCACAGGACAGGTTTTGTACGGACCGGGGATCAGGGTTGCTAAAGTCCAGACTTCAGGTGGCGATTATGCTTCGGGCCGTGTAGCGCCCGCCGACGTGTCTTCGTGGCATACCGTCACAAAAACTTATCAGTATAGCACATCGGCTACCGACACTACCAGCAGCGGAAAAATTTTATATCCACCGGTCTTTGCTTTTACGGATGGCTCGTTCACCTACAGGAGTCATGAAGATCTCGGCCCCGGGTCTCAAGTGCTTTATAGCCGGGTTAAAGAAATCATGCCAGGTCTCGGTTCACGTGTTTATCATTTCGATCTACCCAATACTTATCCCGATGCAACGGCCACAACAAGCAAAGTGGCGCGCCAGGCGGGTGCTCCGTGTTCTGCAGGCTTGTTGAAAAATGGATCTTACACATTTCCATTTGCACCGCTGACCGATCTTGACTTCAAACGGGGTTTTCTCACCAAACTATCAGAATATAACGAAGCGGGAACCCTGACGATGGAGAAACGCATGACCTATATCACCCCGCAAACTAATACTGTGATCAAGGGACTGAAGTTTGAGCCAATCATGTCGCAAAGCAATACTCACTTTCATTACAGTGTTTACCAGATACCGGT
>JBMOKS010000232.1:0-2627 GCA_049324355.1 Bacteroidota bacterium | reverse complement strand
TCTCGTTCAACTGCACTTTGGGCGTTTAGACCAACAAATGGCAGAGTAATCATTATTAGAACTTGAAAAATCGAAACCAAACCATAATCAGCCTTAGACAAATATGCGGTGAGTATTGGCAGCAAGAGTATTGGCACAATGGCATTAAATAGATTGGCAATTGTGTATTTGAATGCAGACAGGGCAAATACTGGAAGCTTAATTCGCTGAAGAAATGTGATCATTGCTTTTGGTAACATTGATTCGAATTATCACCGGATCCTAGTATCAATAAAATTTGCAATGTTTTTACGATATTCTGGCGCAATTAAGTAGGGATTTGGTTTTATTGGTTTTTTTGAGTTCAGCGCTGCTCGTATGCGGCTTTCATAGTCTGTCACATTGTCAACAATCTCTGTAGCAGGTAGACATCCCAAAATCTCCTTCAAGTGGCTTACTGTCAGATCATCTATGTTGATCAATACATTTGGTACTCCCAGCACAATTGCCTCGATCGCGCAGGTTGAGAATATTGTTGTGTGAACATCACAAAGCCTGATGACTTCGTATGTGTCCCTTTCGAATGAAACAACAAGGTTTTGTGGTAATTCTTGCGTGGTAAATATTTCTGATTTCGAACTCCTAGGGATATAGAAAAAACATACATCCGGCATGCGTATAGCTGCCTGGGTGATCAGTTTTATGAGCCTGCTCTCGACATCATACAAGTTTTGGCCAGTAACAGCAACCCCAAAGTCGAAATCGAGAACCTCCGGAATGACCTCAGATCTCGTTTGGGTCGAAGAGCTGACTAAATCGAGATAGTAATGCCCCACTGGAATCACTCTTTCACTCGATTCCAAAAAGTGGCTCTTGCCAAAAAGGTCAATTTCTCTCGTGCCATACGACAAGAAATAGGAAGGAGAGTACGAAGGATCAAACTTTGTGAACACATTATACGCCTCGTGCGATGATGAAATTAGCCCGTGTTGCACCTCTATAACGATAACACCGTTATCTCGAAAAGCTTTAACGAAACCCATATTTGTGTAGGAGCACTGAATAAATACCGCTTTTGGTTTGTATAAGAAATTCAAAAAGATACCCACCTGATACTGTGAAAGCATACTTCGCAAAGTACTCTTGTAGTCAAAATCCATCCTTAACTCCGTAAATATTTCGGTAATCACTTGTTCGTTTTGAACACGAATGTTCCTCAAAAAAAAAGCAGAATAAAGGCGTGCCAGCAGGTACAAAGGCAGTTTTGATGCAAGAAACCGCGTAGCAGAATTCTTCCTATGAATAGGGAGAGGAGTTTCAAACAACAACACAGAAGAAAGCTCATTCAGAATATAATCCACCGATTTGTCGATCCACTTCCCGTCTATGAGTTTTCTCTCAGATGAATCTGAAAAACATAAGTAGTCATACTTTCTGAAGTAGAATCTAAAACCAAAAAAAAACTGCTTCGTCAATTGAATGAGCTCCGAAACCTTAAGGGAAGAAATCTTGATAGGCACCAACCGGGAGGTGTAATGCGTCCATAGAACGGTGCGAATAAGTGGCCACACTTGTTGTCCTTCAGACGTGATTTCCCGAAGTGGATATTTCAACTCAATCTCCTTAATTTTTTCAAATCCCATAATTGCGGTTTTTTATCTTGGCTCTACATTCGCGCCCCAATATAATCCAGCTGTGTTTCATTAACCATAGCATTTTTTTTTGTAAATCGAGCAATACGATTCTCTTCGAATGGCGAAATCCAGTGTTGCAATTGACGTTACCAAGACGCGCTGTTTCATTGTTGTGTTCATAATGATCATCGCCCAACTGGACCTCGTCGGTCAACACTTGTTTGTAGTGGCAGGTCAGAGCAACGCCATGGGGGTAGGCGATTACCACACCTCACCAGTATGCATTGCTAATTCAGCATTTGAGTATCGTTTGTCAACGGACGAACTGTTACCCTTGGCTGATCCGGTCGGTGAAGATGTAGCAGGGTTTGAGGTCGCCAAAACCGGCAGCGCATGGCCTTCTTTTGCAAAAACCTACCATGCTATTTCCAATCAGCAAGTCATCATTGTTCCTGCTGCAAGGAGTGGTTCATCTTTAAATCCGTCTTATCTCACCCACCTTAGGTGGGATTCCCTCGGCGACTTGTGGTCTGCAGGTGCCGAAAAAATTCAAAAATCAATTTCAAAAACAAATGTCCAGTTAAAAGGCGTTATTTGGTGTCAAGGGGAGGCTGACGCAAGCTTTATCAATGCTGGTGAATTCACGAAAGCTGAATACAAGCATGAGCTAAAATCGTTAATCAAAAGGCTTCGCTTCAAATTCAACCCTACGTTGCCTTTCTATATAATTCTAACTGGATACGCACAAGGTGAAGATTCTCGTGGGTATGAAGCGATTCAGGCGGCTCAACAGGAAGTATGCAGTGAATAAGGGATTTGAATGCGGGCGTCTATTTCTTAAGATCTGATCTTGACCCAATAAACCACCCAAAAAAAATTGTTATCTGGCGTTGAAACGACGCAGTCAGCAAAAAAATTTTTGAAAAACCTATTTGCGCTCTTCGTAAATATAGATTGCTGCCCGATCCGTGGCCTGCTTATCATTCAGAAGCAATTCCTTCGGATAGAAACCGA
>JBMOKS010000231.1:0-2630 GCA_049324355.1 Bacteroidota bacterium | reverse complement strand
GTTCCGTCCGATTCTCATGACAACGCTGGCGATGATCTTTGGAACGTTACCCATCGCATTATCGCTTGGCACTTCTTCGGGAAGCAGGACCTCGCTGGGAATTGTTGTGGTAGGTGGACTGTTGTTCGCGGGCGTGCTCACCTTGTACGTGATACCTTCGATCTACACTTACTTTTCAAGATCGGTGTCGCGATCACAAAATTCGAAGGCGGAGAACGCTTTGAGCACAGACCATCCAGTGGCCGAGACAGTGTAATGGTTAATTCAGAATAAATGATCTATGAAACTACTTAATATAACAAATAAGACCGTTGCCTTTTTGGCGGGTATGTCGCTATTGCTTTCGAGCCAGGCCGCCGCGCAACAAAGGATTATAACATTGCAGGATGCAATTTCGCTGGCCCTTGAGCACAACCGGACCCTGAAGGTCTCAGGCCTGGAGGTATCACGGTCGCAGCAGCAAATTCGTGTGGCTAAAAGTAAGATGCTGCCAAAGATCAACTTGAACGGTCAATACTCACACTACTTTAGCCGGCCAGTTTTTTTCGGATTCGGTGGAAATGATACATCAGGGTCTGATGAATTGTCATACGCCCGATTTGGTGGTGAGGATCAGTTTGCGGCAACACTCTCTCTTTTTCAGCCGCTCTACGATCCTGCGTTCAAGCCGGAGTGGGACCTGGCGAACTTGCAGAACAATGCGAGCAAGTTTGCTCTCCGTAATGACGAATCTGAGGTGGTAGCCAATGTGAGGCAAAGTTATTTGAGGGTTCTCGTATTACGTGAGCGTTTGCAATTGCAGCAGGAGAGTCTGAACAGGAATAAAAAAGTGTTGGCCGATTCTCGCTCCTTATATGCGCAAGGCAGGGCGTTGCGGGTGGACACGCTGAGGGCTTATACTACCGTGAAGAATCTTCAGCCTGATATTTTGAAATTTTCCAATGCCGAGGCAATTGCCCGCGAAGAACTAGTGCACCTGCTGGGTCTCGAGAACAATGAAGAACTTTTGTTGACAGACTCTCTCTTCATCCAGACCATTGACCGCATACCTTCGGAGGAAGAAGTGCTGGAAGAAGCTAAAAGGTCGCGAGCCGATCTGCAAAAGCTTGCGATCGACGAACGTGTTGCAGCGAAGACTGTTTCTTTTTATTCTGCCGGGCGGCTGCCATCGGTGTCGCTGGCAGGACAGTACCAGTTGCTGACACAGGCAAACAGCTTTAATGTTGGCGACGCGAATTGGCCGTCGGTTTCGTATGCCGGTATACAAGTTTCCGTACCGTTATTCAATGGCAATCTACATGTGGCAAAAGTAAAAGAGGCCAGGCTGTCACAACAACAGGCCAGTATGCAGCTGATCGACGCCCAGGAGCAGCTGAAAGTTGATGTACATCAGGTGGTAGCCTACCTTCACGAAACCACAGAAAGCCTGCTGACACAAAGTACAGTGAAGGAAACGGCGCTGCTAAGTTATGATATCGTTCAATATCGATATGAAAAAGGCGTGGCATCCAGGCTTGAGCTGACCGATGCTGAGCTCGCATTGACAACTGCGAACACCAATTACCTGGAGGCTGTGTATGAATATCTTTCAGCGCACAATCAACTGGATCGCGTCGTGGGCAGGGTCAAATAACAACGATCAAAAACAAATCCTAAAGCGTGGGATTTTTTAATAGGGGGTTGAAGGGGTCAGGGTTGTTAAACTTTGATCCCTTCTCTTTTTTAATATAGGTATGCATTAAAAATCATTTGACTTCGCACAACGACCCGCTTGAATGATGAGTGCGGTGCTTGGATTGGCGATGGATTTTGCGCACGGTGTGCGGCGTGACGACAGACTCACTTTATGCTGAAATTATACTTCACTGATTGGTATTGGAGATAAGTTCAGCGGGCTATTTCCGAGGTGCTTTAACTATTTGTTAAAAGACCATAGGCACACTGCTACCCCACGCTGAAAAAGTTGCGATCCATTTCAACGAAAAAACGCTGTTTTTGCGCATTTTCAAACCATTGCGATTAAGTATTAAAAGGTGAGTTTGGACTTTAGTCTGCGCTGCGCGGAAGGGCGAAATATCGTGCTCTTCATTGTTCTTGCCCTGAAAATTAGCCTTTCGCTGCGCAAAGTTCGACGAAATACCGTCTTCGCGGTTTTGTATCTGTGCTCCGACCATAGACAAATACCTGAAATAATATAAACGTAGAAGTTTTGGCTTTTATTTTCTGGTAGTACGATTGGCATAGGTGGCAGCAAACAATAACACCTATGCGAAGTACATCATCAAAATGGAGGAGGCGGCTATGGATCTTGCCGACCATGGCCCTGCTTGTCTTATCCTGTTGCTGTCAAGCACAGCCCTACCAGCATTCAGGAAAGACACAATGGCAAATATTGGAGCATTGGGCACCCCGGGTCTACCAAGACACCCGGAATGACGACCCCAATGACTATAAGTTTTACGAACAGCAGGATATGATCACCCGGTTTGACTTTGACGGTGATTGGGACGCCAGGAATAACTGGGAACATAACTGTGGGCATGATGCTGGTTTTAATGGCGGAAAACCCTATAACCCTCCCGCCTACGCCTACGCAAGTTTTGCAGAAACATCTACGCACTATTTTTTAA
>JBMOKS010000230.1:0-2631 GCA_049324355.1 Bacteroidota bacterium | reverse complement strand
CCTGGTGGTCACGGTCCGCTGTGGGACCTGACGGACGATGCGATGTCCACCAGCCTGATCGAATCGTTTTATCAGCACAACAAACCAGTCGCGTTGGTGTGCCATGCTCCCGCTGTCTTGAAAAATGTTAAAGATAAAAACGGCGAGCCGCTCGTGAAAGGTAAAAAAATTACCGGTTTCACCAATAGCGAAGAAGCTGCGGTAAAACTTACAGACGTTGTTCCTTTCCTGCTGGAAAATATGCTCAAAGAAAAAGGCGCAACTTTCGTACGTGGCAATGACTGGGGAGCCTTTGCTATCGAAGATGGTTTGCTCATCACCGGACAAAACCCTGCATCTTCAGAATTGGTGGCGCAGAAGCTCATCCAATCACTTTCAAATCGAAACAATTAACAATTTCTTGTGGTACTTAGTGACTTCGGTCTTTGAGACAAAATGCTTTTTTTGCCGCCAAAGGCGGAAAGACACGAAGTACCACATTGTAATTAATTTGAAATTTATGTGGGGAAGCAGAATCAGCGACATTCTAAATATCAGGTATCCAATCATACAAGGCCCGTTTGGCGGCGGGTACTCTTCGCAGCAGCTTGCCGCCGCCGTTTCGAACGCCGGGGGTATGGGTTCTTTCGGCGCTCATCATCTCACACGTGAAGAAATTATTGCCGTCGATCGCGACATTCGATCGCGCACCGACGGAACTTATGCCATCAACCTGTGGGTGAGAAATGACGGGCTCGATAAAAAATTCGATAGAGCAGATTACGAAAAACTATGTATTCTCTTTAAACCGTATTTCGACGAACTCAGCATTCCATTACCACCATTTCCGGAAATGAATGACGCTGTCTATGAAAAACAGGTGGAAGCGGTTCTGGAAGCCAGGCCGCCGGTATTCAGTTTTGTCTACGGTATTCCCGACAACGCCATCATTGGAGAGTGTAAACGGCTGGGTATAAAGACCATCGGCACTGCGACAACTGTTGATGAAGCTCTTGCGCTGGAAGGGGCGGGTGTTGATGTGGTTACAGCCACAGGTTTCGAGGCCGGAGGGCACCGTGTATCGTTTCTCCGATCAGCAGAAGATTCATTGACAGGATTATTCTCCTTGATACCTCAAGTCGCTGACCGGCTTACGATCCCCTTCCTGGCAGCAGGTGGCATTGCCGATGGACGCGGTATCGCCGCTGCTTTGGCTTTAGGTGCCGATGGTGTGCAGGTCGGCACGGCATTCCTCGCCTGCGAAGAATCCAATGCACCCGCCCTCCATCGGGCCAAGATCTTTTCAAAAGAATCCAATCACACTGTATTAACGAGATCATTCACCGGACGCCTGGCGCGGGGCACAGAAAGTAAGATCGCCCTCGAAACACGAGAATCTGCAGGCGCTCTCGCTCCTTATCCTTTGCAGGGTTATTTTGTAAGATCATTGCGAAAAGCTGCGATAGACCAAAAAAGATCTGACCTGATCTCCTTTTGGGCAGGTCAGTCAGCAGCATTGGTCAAGTATAAAAAAGCAGACGAGTTGTTCGTCGCCCTCGTTCGTGAAACCGAAAGCGTTTGGAGCCGCGACACGGCAACCGAAAAATCCATGACATAGAACCTGTATCCCGCGTGGAACAAGAGAATTTCTTTTGGGCTGTTTAAATAGTATACTTGCACAAGCAAGCTATAGGTCCAGTAGAAATTCTCTCATGGTTGCTACGCTAGATCCTGAGTTTAGTTTAAAAACCCAACGGCTGATCCTCAACCGGCTTTCTGCCGACGACGCGGATTTTATATACCGTCTGGTTAATACACCATCCTGGTTAAAGTATATTGGCGATAAAAAAGTGCGCACATTGGCCGATGCCAGTAGCTACATCATCACTGGGCCCATCGCCAGTTATCAGCGCCATGGTTTCGGATTGTATGCCGTAAGGTTAAAAGAAAACGCTGAGCCCATCGGCATGTGCGGGCTGATCAAAAGAGACTACCTCGATGACGTGGACATAGGCTTTGCCCTTTTTCCGGAATATACAGGAATGGGATTTGCATTTGAAGCTGCCTCCGCTGTCATGCACTATGGAAAAGAATTTCTAAAGCTTCGGCGCATCGTGGCGATCACTACAACTGATAATATCCTTTCCATGACGTTACTGAAAAAGTTGGGGCTGGATTTCGAAAAAAAAATTAAGGCTCCCGATGGCGAGGATCTGATGCTATTCGTAACCGGTAAATCCCACCGATGAGCTTCACCATGAACTACAAAACCAATAAAAGAAATATATATTGCCGCTTGAAGCAGCCGTAGTTGTATGATTTAAAACGTCTTATCTTACATATTTAAGAGCCGGTGAGTTTCCGCACAATTCGAGTCACTGGTTTTAGTTAAACTGCATTATATAATTTGAAGGCTGTAGGCTGGCTAAGCGAAATGAGAAACTTAACTCCCTGGTTGATGTTGCTGATTGGGTATTGGGTCCATGCCCAACCGTTTCCGGCCGATCTATGCCGCGAAACAAATTTGCGAAAAGACCTCCGCATCTTTAGGGCCGTTCTCCAGGAAGCCCATCCCAACCTTTACCGGTTTACCAGCAAAGAAAAATTCGAATCAGCGCTGGATTCGGTTGAACTCGCCATCACCGACAACAC
>JBMOKS010000229.1:860-2636 GCA_049324355.1 Bacteroidota bacterium | reverse complement strand
CCCAAGATCCTTTTTGCCGATGAGCCTACAGGAAACCTCGATGAAGAAAATGCCCATCATATTACTGAATTGTTGTTTGGCATGAACAAAGAGCAAAAAACAACACTCGTGCTGGTCACGCACAATCTTGAACTCGCCCAGCGAACTCAACGTATCCTGCGCATGCGTGGCGGCCGACTAGCCGAAGATGTGCTAAGTCAATTATCTGTGCATCAATAATTTTTTTTCGCCGATCATGATTGAGTACATCATTAAAATCAAGCGTAACACAAAATCCATTTTCAGAGATCGATGGGTTTGGAAGATGGCGTGGCGCGATGCGCGACACAACTTTTCACGTTTGTTTCTGTTTATGGCATCGCTCGTAACAGGAATCGCCGCTGTGGTATCTCTGGATTCACTCAACTATTCTCTTCAGGAAGATATTAATCGCAACGCAAAAGAATTGCTGGGCGCCGATCTGGTGGTGAATGGCGAAAAGAAATTCAACAAAGAACTGCAAGCCACTTTCGATACATTAAAATTCGAGCAGGCCTCCGAAGCCGATATGGCATCGATGGTGCTGTTCTTAAATAGTGGTCAATCGCGTTTGATCAGGTTGGTGGCGCTCGAGGGGAACTTCCCTTTTTATGGCACAATTGAAACCAAGCCAGCCAATGCGTACGCCAAAATGAAGACCGGCCGGTTTGCCATGCTTGACGAAACACTTGCCAGCCAATTCGAAGTTAGTTCCGACGACTCCATACGCATCGGTAACAGCGTGTTCAAGGTCGCCGGCGTAGTGACAAAAATACCTGGCGGTGGCGGCATCATGGCCACCTTTACGCCTTCAGTGTATATTTCTATGAGCGAGTTGGATTCTACAAAACTCGTTCAATATGGGAGTCGTGTGAACTACAAACAATTTTTCAAGACCCAAACCGAAAAACAGGCTACGCAGACTTTAGAAAAAATAAGACCCCTGATCCGCAAACACGGCTATTCATGGGAAACAGTGGAGAGAAGGAAGGAGGGTGAAGGTTTTTTATCGATATACCGGTTTTTCTCGTTGCTTGCCTTTATTGCTTTGATATTGGGTTGTATCGGTGTGGCCAGTTCAGTTCACATTTATGCGCGTGAAAAGCGTGATGAAGTTGCCGTGTTGCGTTGCGTCGGTTCGTCCGGATGGCAGGCGTTCAATATTTTTTTCATCCAGATTTTTTTGTTGGGGATCTTAGGAAGTGTGATCGGCTCGTTCCTAGGACTGGGTATTCAGCAGGTAATTCCTTATTTCCTGAAAGGTGTTATTCCCTTTGAGATCGGCTTCACTATCTCATGGAACTCATTGCTGCTGGGATTACTTTTAGGGGCGGTCGTGTCGGTGCTGTTCTCCATCCTTCCGCTGGTAGCCGTTCGGTTTGTGCCGCCATTGTCGGTACTCCGCACCGACTTCGAGGGCAGCAAGGTGTTTTCAAAAACGAAATTGATCGCGGTCATTCTTATCGGAATTTTTCCGATCGTATTTGCGGCTGTGCAAACGAGGAGCATACTCACTGGCGTCATGTTTTTTTTGGGGCTCATTGCTGCACTCGCGTGCCTCACCGGTGTCGCTATTCTTCTGCTGCTCAGCATCAGAAAATTTTTTCCACACCGGGCTGGATTTATATGGCGACATTCCCTGTCAAGTTTGTTCAGACCGAATAACCAGACACGCGTATTAATGGTCACCATCGGACTGGGTGCATTCATTATTTCGACATTAAATATTGTGGAGCAAAGTATGCTGAGTCAGGTGGA
>JBMOKS010000229.1:0-850 GCA_049324355.1 Bacteroidota bacterium | reverse complement strand
GGAAAATCAATCCAACACCATTCTGTTCGACATTCAACCCAGCCAGCGCGATGGCGTGGTAAAATTGATGAAGGAAAATAAATTGCCGGTCAACCAGGTAGTGCCCATCATTACATGCCGGCTGAGTGAGCTGCGGGGGAGGTCCATCGACGTTTTACAAAAGGATACTACCGACAAAGTACCGAACTGGGCTTTAACAAGAGAATATCGTGTTACCTATCGCGATAGTCTTCACCTATCGGAGGAACTGGTGAAGGGTGAGATCCACAAAAAGAAAGCAGGTAAAGATTCTGTGTGGGTGACGATATCGGAGGGAATGGAGGAGACACTTGACGTGAAGCTCGGCGATTCACTTGTTTTTGACATGCAAGGTGTTCCGGTAAAAGCATTTATTGGTGGTGTTCGCAAAGTCGACTGGCCCAAAGATCCACCTAATTTCATTTTTGTTTTTCCCAGCGGCGTTCTCGAAAATGCACCGCAGATCTATGTGGCGGCAACCCGCATCGACGATCAGCCGCAGGCCAACCGTTTTCAACAAAATCTTGTGATGCAGTTTCCAAATGTTTCGCTGATCGATCTTCGGCTGATCCTCAGCACCGTCAATGAGTTGTTCAACAAACTCGGATTGATCATCCGGTTTCTTGCCTTGTTCAGCATTATCACAGGCCTGGTTGTGCTCGCGGGCGCGGTAATCAACAGCAAGTTCGTGCGCATTAAAGAAAATGTCTTGCTGAGAACGGTAGGTGCGCGCACCGGACAGATCACCAAAATTACGCTGATAGAATATGCATATTTGGGACTATTTTCAGCGTTGACCGGTATGATACTTTCGTTGGGCGGCGGGTGGCTC
>JBMOKS010000228.1:0-2640 GCA_049324355.1 Bacteroidota bacterium | reverse complement strand
TGTATCCATCGACGTGGAAGACGAGAACCTCGACCCCCAGGAAGAGACCATCAAGGCACAAAAGGCCGAGCTCATCCAGGTGTTTGTTGACAAGCTGCCGGCCAAGTATCAAAAACTGGTGCGTCTGCGCTACTTCCATGAATTATCGTATGAGGAAATCGCCGTTGAACTCGATGCGCCACTGGGAACTGTAAAGGCTCAACTTCACCGCGCCCGCGAACTGATGTTCGAGATGGTGAAAAACAAAAGAGACCACATCTAAGAATCGCCTTGCAGGGTCCCGAGATCATATTTAACTATTTCCCCGATCTGACGCCCCGGCAGAAAGATCAGTTTGCCAAACTGTATCCGCTTTACAATGAGTGGAACCAGAAGATCAACGTGATCTCGCGCAAGGATATCGAGAATCTTTACATCAACCACGTTTTGCATTCGTTGGGCATTGCCAAGGTAGTCACCTTCAAACCCGGCGCCAGCATTCTCGACGTGGGCACCGGCGGAGGTTTCCCCGGAATTCCTTTAGCGATCCTTTTTCCGGACACACAATTTCACCTGGTTGATTCCATCGGCAAAAAGATCACGGTCGTGAATAAGGTGGCCGAAGGCCTCGGACTAAAAAACGTCAAGGGCGAACAGATCCGCGCCGAGCAGATAAAAGGCGAGTACGATTTTATCGTGAGCCGCGCCGTAACCAGGCTCAAGGAATTTTACGGATGGATCCACCAGAAAGTAAAAAAGCGGTCGGTACACGAACTTTACAACGGCATCCTATATCTCAAAGGCGGCGACCTCGACGAAGAACTCGCGGAGCTGAAAAAACCTTATCAGGTCTCTAACTTGTCAGATCATTTCAAAGAGGAATTTTTCGAAACCAAAAGAGTGGTTTACGTTCCCTTGTAGACTCTCCTTTATGCCTCTCATTAGAATACTGCATTGGAAATTCATTGCGCACTGCAATGAAGTAAAAAACTACTATTGAGAATAGTAGAAATCTACCATGAGGTAGGAATATGAGGTACATACATTGATACATCGTTTTGCAATTGTCAACCTCAACTAAAATTCTTTTATGAAAAAATTCCTTTTATCTCTTTCTGCTTTGCTCGTGATTTTGCTTTCAGGTTGCCAGGATACTGGTATGGAGTCATTACAGCTCGGCCTGACATTACCTGGCCGTTTTCCAAGTGGGAGCAGTTATCCAGTGGTGATCAACACACTACCGGACATGACTGCCTTGATCAATTTAATTGAACCTCAGATTGCGACAGCGTCAAATCATAACGATGTGTATCTATACAGAATAGAAGAGCATATATTTTTTAATTCGGAGAGATTTGTTCGCGATCGCGCCAATGCAATGGCTGAGAGTTTTAATGTCAATTGGGACGTAGCTGCCTTCGTCGATGGCTATTCACCAGCGTTACCGCCGGCAACGTTTATCAAGCCGTCGCAAGTTGCCAATGCTTCCATGCTTTATAACGCGGCACAACTATCCATCATTGATTCATATGCAGAAACTTTATATGATGCAACAGACTTTGAATCGATTTTAGGCGCAGGAAACTACGTGCGAAGCAGGATCAGGAATGGGCTCTTTACCAGTGAACAGCGTTATTTGATGATGGCTTTTGTGATCAGTGCTGAAGTGCTGGCTTTTGATTTTTTCAATGAAGAATATTCTGGAGTCAAAAATGTGATCATTGAAACAGGTGTTACCGGCGAGACGCTCAATTGTAGAGTGAATTGGAGATCGGTTTGGGCTGGGGCTGTTGTAGGCGGCGTAGCTACAGGTATACATGGTGTGGTCATTGGTGCCACTGGTGGAACAGTTGCTTTACCAGGATTTGGCACTGCAACGGGTGCGGTTGGTGGCGGCGTATTTGGATTTGCCAAAGGATTCATAGGGGGTGCCGCGAGTAGCATTGCAGCGGAATTATTAACTTCATGTTTTTCGCAGACTGTGCGTCATGACACTACGCCACCTGAATATATGTGCGATACTTTTGAAGAAATAAAGCAGAATTCTAATTGTCTTGAGTGGGCAGACAAAAAACTTGCTTGGAAAATAAATGGATGACTGATGAATTTGAAAGCATTGATCATCACAGGGAGGGTTCAATGGATCATTCTCATTGCATTAACAATGATGTGGCTAGCACCCTGGGGCAGTTTCGATCCGACAAGTGTTGGGTTTTATGTTGCTATTGTATTTGCTCTAGTTTCTGAGCTAAGCTTCATGCGGTTCATGAAATTTCCGCCCGAGGACAAGATGAATTTTAAAGTATTGGTCATCGGCTGGAGAATTCAATTGGCTATTCTTATTGCTTTGACGTTGATGTGGCTAGCACCCTGGGGCAGCTTTGATCCAACAACCCTTGGGTTCTATGCGTCAATTGCCTTGGCCATAATTTCTGATCTGATCCTGATACGCTTTATGAAATTTCCGGCCAAGAACAAGTAGTTGCTGTCAAACGAGGGTCGCTGAATCGCGACCCCGTTCTTTTACGGGTTTACTTTTTGATTAACCGGATAACTTCAGTCTGCGACCCCACCGCTTTAAAAATGTAAACACCCGCCGGAAGTTCACTGGCATTTGCTTCGGTTCTAGCTTTGAGATCGCCCTTCATCACGGTGTTACCG
>JBMOKS010000227.1:0-2645 GCA_049324355.1 Bacteroidota bacterium | reverse complement strand
ATAACGCGTCCGCATTGATATGCCGGTAAGTACTTCGGAGTACAGATGAATGAATTGACCGTTGGCACTCCATAGTTGCATCTCGCAGCCGAAACCGCCAGTAGCACGAAGGGCGTCTACTCTGCCCAGCACTTTCTCCTCGGAAACGCTGTAGTTGGTTGTGGCATCATCATCCAGGTACGTGCCAAAAAACTTGGTGCACTGATAAGAAATGTTTCCCACTAAATAGGGCTCAATACTCCGCCTGCGATGGTTGATTTTCTTCATAAAGTAAATGTTGCCCGAAACAGCAATCTCAGCCATATCGATGGTGTGAGGCACAGATCCATCAGAGTAGAATAACCCGACACGCGGTCTGATCTTGGCAAATGAACTGCCCCATACACCGCCAATGTTGGCGCCTGCCTGCCGCACAGCCAACTTCTTCAACTCAGGAATATCTGACTCAAAGGTATAATTCCGAACACTCATGCTGAAATCAAGACCGGAGTAAGAATAACTATCGCTCCTGAGAAAGGAAGGCATGAGAATGTTTTGCTGTGCCACATTACGCGGTTGCGCTTGCGTGGCTGCAGTCCCAAGTACTAGGAATAAGATGGTCAGGAGGCTTGGCTTGTTGATCATTGATTTTGCTGTTGTTTTCATCCTTGGTTGTATTGCTGTGCTACGATGCACAAAATTGACATTCCCCGAGGCGCCACCTGTCAGTCGAAACCAGATTTCGTAAAAATCAGGTAACCCGATACTTTATCAGGGTTTTCCTGAGTACAAGCTGCTCAGTGTGCCTCTATTGATGCTGATTTTCGACATTAAGCCTAAAGGACATCTCTCTAGACCGCTACACCACCAATGGCGAAGGAAGAAAAAGTACATTCAGGCTGCATCCGACACATCACTGGGTGTCGAATCATGCTGCCTTGCTTTACATCGTGAAAAAAGAGGCCGCAGCTCGAGTAGCTATCAATTCAAGAAATGAATAAAGATGTTGGTCCCGTTCCTTAATTATAAAATGAAGCGCTGAGTTTGAAGCGTGCACCTGATAGTAAAGAAGGTTCTGTGATGGGCTTTTTTTATTCGTGACTAGGACAAAGGGCCAAATAAACATTACTCAAATGTTGGCATATGTTAATTTGCTTTTGAAATAGGCCGTTCAAAGCATTGGTTGTGGTGGTCTAAATTATGATCGGTTGATTACCGTGCTATTTGTTTTTGATTAACTCTTCAATGGTCCGAAAAAGTTCTCCGGTCTCGTATGGCTTGCACAGGTAGGCATCGGCACCCATTCCCAAGGCTGTTTCTACCTCACTTTTTTCAGCACTCGAGGTCACAAACACAAATGGAATGGCGCACTTTACAGGATCACTTTTAATCTCTCTGAAAAACTCGTAGCCGTCAATCCCAGGCATCCTTATGTCGCATAAAATAATGTCAGGACTACTTTTCTTTAGTGCAATCAACCCCTCTTGCCCGTTTGCCAACGCTGCGACACGGTACCCGGCTAACTCAAGGAGTTCCGTTGTATTCTCGCGGATATCCCGATGATCCTCGATTAGAAGCACTAGTTTTTGTTTAATATCCGGCTTATTTCATGCTTCTCGGCAAGCTCATGCCAATATCCCGTGAATACTTGGTAAACAGAATGGAATCTAACAAAAAAGGAGTTGATATCCCATGTAATTAGTCCAAAGGGCAAGTAGTGAGTTGCAGGTGGATGCCGCGGTTACATTCGTTTGTCTAGACGACTTTGTTCTCATTGCTGGAATGAGTAAAGCTAGCCCGGGCTTCCTTCTGGACCAGGATTTTTAGTACCGACACCAGGGGTGACCTGTGCACGTGAGCCAAAAAAATGATTTTGTGATGAAATCTTTTGTAAGGACTATGTTGGTTAGGGCTAGGTCTTTTTTTGAATCGCACACTTGGCGACAAACACAAAAAGTATTCTTGTGATTCGTTTTTTTTTGGCACCTTAATTGACCCGAAAAACTCAAAGAGCACGTAACTAGATTTTGACATTATGGAATTTGCCCTTTCACGGATGGGGGACTGTTGTCACTTCTCCTTTTTGTTTCGCAAGAGGCGACTAACGGGGAGCAGCATAACCTCACTTCCTTGCTGAGGATGGTAAGAAGGAGTGTACTTCAGATATCTGAATAACTGAAGCTCTCGCAATGTTCGGTGGTAAGTCGCGATCGACCGAATATGGGAAAACTGCATGAGCCGCTTTCGGGAAATATGGTAGCAATCTTTAAATTCCTGATCTATCCAGATTTGACACAGAGCCAGACTTAATGAAATATGCACGGGGCGAACACGTGGGTCAGTGACGAGTTGATGAATGATTTCTTTAAGTTGAACCATGCCTGGATCCGCCATCCCCTTAATGGTTTAGGTTTTTCTCAAGCACCTTGTTGATATCGTCCCACCGGTAGTAAACGATACTTCCGATTTTTGTATAAGGAAGCGTTCCGTTGATTCGAAGATTTTGCAATGTACCGACTGAGACTTGCAATATTTTCCTGACTTCAGACGAACGGAGCCATTGCCTGGGAGGGGGCGAGCCCTGCGATTTCAGCAGTTCCTTTATTTCGTCAACAATGGCCTTTCGGAAATTCTCCAAGTCTCCTACGGTGATGAGTTCATCTTTA
>JBMOKS010000226.1:0-2663 GCA_049324355.1 Bacteroidota bacterium | reverse complement strand
CAGCAGCGATAATGTGCTCCTGGGATTTGATTTTAAGTGGAACGCCCTCAAAAAATTGTCGTTCTACGGTCAGTTCGTGTTGGATGAATTTGTGATCTCGCATATCCGCGCAGGCGACGGGTGGTGGGCCAACAAGTTTGCAGTGCAGTTGGGAGGAAAATATATTGACGCGCTTGGCGTCTCTAATCTTGATCTGCAGGGAGAAGTTAATATCGTGAGACCCTATACTTATTCACACAACACGGCGTATGGAAACTACTCTAACTTCCGTCAGCCGCTGGCGCATCCCCTGGGGGCGAATTTCAATGAATTGATCGGCATCGTGCGATATCAGCCTCTTCCGAGGTTGAATATTACCGGAAAATTGATGGTGGTGCAAACAGGGCGCGATTCTGCCAGCTTCAACTGGGGCGGCGATATATTAAAGAGCAACATCACGTATGAGCGGGAATTTGGCAACAAGATCGCCCAAGGTTTTAGTCAGGACATCGTTTACGGTAGTTTCACGGCTTCGTGGCAGTTGAAGCACAACCTCTTTGTTGATGGCACCGTGGTGGTACGGCAGAGCAAGAGTGTGCTGTCATTTTATCACAACAACACAACTATAAGTTCATTAGCTTTGCGCTGGAATATTCCACAACGACTTTACGAGTTTTGATTTAGATGGAGACCTACCTTCGAATTTCACGCTATGCACCCAATTTCGGGCTTCGACTTATTCCTTTCTTTTTTTTCGCCGTAGCAGGAATAATTTTCAGCGTTGCCAACATCGCGCTGGCCATTCCGCTGCTGACGATGCTGTTTCAATACGATCCGGCTAAAACCAACGTGGTTACGCCGCTGCCGGAGTTCTCTTTAAGCTTAGACTATATTCTGGGTACCTTCAACCACTACTTTGTTCGTACCATGGTGGAGTTTGGTCCGGTGAATGCCCTGCTTTTCCTTTGCGTCACGATCGTTTGCAGCATGACGCTGACCAACCTGTTTCGATACATGGAGCGGATGGCAGCTTCCCGAATTAAAGTAGATATTGTGAGAAATCTGCGAATGGATATTTTTAAAAATACCACCAACCTTCACATCGGGTATTTCAACGAGAACAGAAAAGGTGATCTCATTTCGCGCTTCACCAACGATGTGGCGGAGGTAGAAAATTCTGTGGTCAACAGTTTGAAGTTTGTCATGAAGGAGCCGATCACGATTATCGTCTACTTTGGCGTGCTATTTTTCATATCGGTAAAGCTCACGCTCTTTACGCTGCTGCTGTTGCCTATTACAGGAGGTATTTTGGCAGAGATCATCAAAAGGCTTAAGCGCAAAGCCGTCCAAAGCCAGCAATCCCTGGCTAGGATCGTGAACATTTTAGACGAGACTTTCAGCGGCATGCGGGTGATCAAAGCCTTCAATGCGCGCCCATTTATTTTGAGAGCTATCGATGAAGAAACCAGCTACCACCGAAAGGTTAATCTCTCCATCGCACGAAAGAACGAACTGGCTTCACCGGTTTCGGAAACTTTAGGAACGATGATCGTGGCCGGCATCATGTACTTCGGCGGTTCATTGGTATTGGGTAAAAACTCCGAGCTGGCGGCAAGTGAGTTTATAGGATTCATTGCGATGTTTACACAGATCATACAACCGGCCAAGAATTTCTCGAACGGCATAACGTCTGTGCAAAAAGGAACGGTTTCGGCACAGCGGATTTTTGAAGTGATTGACACCAAGCCCTTGATCCAAAACAAACCCAACGCCATTCCACTCCAGGAATTCAAAAAAGATATCGAGTTCGCCAACGTGAGCTTTGCCTACGACAAAGACCACGTGTTGAAAAACATTAACCTCAAAATTGAAAAAGGAAAGACGCTGGCGCTCGTCGGACCTTCCGGTGGCGGTAAATCAACCCTGGCCGATCTTGTGCCACGTTTTTATGATCCTGCCATGGGCGAAGTTCGCCTCGATGGCGTTTCAATTACTGACTATGATATTGAATCGTTGCGTAAACAAATGGGCGTTGTTACCCAGGAGTCCATCCTTTTCAACGACACCATTTTCAACAACATCGCGTTTGGTATGGAGAACGTTCGTGAAGAAGATGTGATCCAGGCCGCTAAAGTTGCTAATGCGCATGAGTTCATTATACAAACGGAAAACGGTTATCAGACTACTATCGGCGAGCGGGGTTCCAAACTTTCAGGCGGCCAGCGGCAGCGACTGAGCATCGCCCGCGCGGTGCTCAAGAACCCGCCGATCCTGATCCTCGACGAAGCAACCTCGGCGCTGGATTCTGAATCTGAAAGGCTGGTGCAAGACGCACTCGCTAACCTGATGAAAAACCGCACTTCTATCGTAATTGCTCACCGTTTAAGCACCATTCAGCATGCCGATGAGATCGTGGTCATTCAAAGTGGCCAGATTATTGAGCGCGGAAATCACGAGGCATTGATGCGCCAAGATGGGTTGTATCGGAAACTGAATGAAATTCAAAAAACGTAAGCAGTTTTAAGTTCCGTCTGATTTTTTTAAATTAACTTTAAGAAAATAAGTAATACATCACCTGAAATAAGGTTTCAATGAAAAAGAACAGGCTAATCTTCTTTGCAGTATTCGGTACATTTCATGTTTTCCTTCTTATTTTAACCATCTATATCGAATCACAGAAGAAC
>JBMOKS010000225.1:730-2671 GCA_049324355.1 Bacteroidota bacterium | reverse complement strand
ATTCAGGCCACAAATCAGTACTGTTGCAGCCGCACCAATGGCAGCTGGTATGCAATCAAATGCGCTCTGCTCCGGTAAAAATATCGTCGGAGGCACAAGCCCTGCTGCCGGGCGACGATGTGCTGGTGTCTTTGGTTTTTGAACCGGTTCATGATCGAAAACTTTTTCAGGAAACAGGTCTCCGCGGAAATATTGCGACAACTTACGACCTGGAGATAAAAATAAAAGATGTTTCGCAAACCGAGATCACAGAAACAATTCGA
The DNA here is from genome assembly GCA_049324355.1 of Bacteroidota bacterium. Classification (GTDB taxonomy): domain Bacteria; phylum Bacteroidota; class Bacteroidia; order Cytophagales; family Cyclobacteriaceae; genus Chryseosolibacter. Next base: position 2,408 of record JBMOKS010000225.1, on the reverse strand, counting down.
TTGACCGCAGATCCCAGATCCTATCGCCTAAGTGTTGCAAAGTTTGGACTGGAATCAAACACCACGGCTTACATACTTTCCGGAGGTGATAAATTTATGCTGGCACAGCAAGAATACTCGAATCGAACGATGAAATTTCGGACAGAACATTCTGTCAATGTTTCGGGAAATGAAATTCTCGTCGACGGACTCTGGCTCAAAGTACACGCCCGGCATCGTTTCGATACCCTGAATGTTGTGGTGCGAATCGTAAATCAAAGTTCCTATACCGTTTCGCTCGCAAGCCCAAATTTGATTTCCCGTGGAGACGCATTTCAGATGTTCAATTCTGATTCGCCACAGCCTATAAAAATTTTAAATGGCGGAAGAGCTTCGACGCATTACAAAATCCGTATTCCCCGGATGGATGAATTCGGTCTTGAACTAAGCCCTTCAATCACGTCGCAGGGCAGGAATTATCTATTCCTGAACGGTTGCGTTTGGTTTAAAAAAGCCGGATTCAACAGCCTGTCGGACGAATTGACATCCGCGCTTGAATAACAGCTCCGGCAAGTTATCTTTGCGGACCAAATCAGTAGTATGAAGACTTTTTTCCGCCTGGCGATTGTTGCGGTTGCGGGCATCACAGGGTTTGCTCCCATTCAAGGCGACAACATTGAATTTTCTTGCCTTAAGACACACAAAGCCACCAACACGTGTCATTTCAATTTCAAAGTAGATGGAGCAAAATATCGCTTTGTAGACATCGGCTGCAAGTACAGCAAGAAAAAAGAAGAAGTGATCAAGAAAGCCAAAGAAGGAACGCTAGCCTTAGCCCGCGACTGGAAGATCGAATGCCCCGAATCCAAGGACGAAAAGAAAGATTCGAACGGATTTTAATGCCCAGTCTTTTCATTAAAACTTAGTGAATGTGGAGTTCCTGCTGAATTCCTTCCAACGATTTTCCTTTCGTTTCCGGTAAAATTTTCCAGGCAAAAATTCCATGCAGCACCATCATCAAAGTAAACAGGAGGAACGAATAAAAGCCACCGTGGGTAGATGATTCTGCGATGATGGGAAATATCCAGGAGATAATAAAGGCCATGATCCAATGTGTAAAGCTTCCCAGGGTTTGACCTTGTGCACGCACTTTGTTAGGAAAGATTTCAGACATAAAGACCCAGATCACGGCACCTTGTGAGAACGCGAAAAAAGCGATGAACGCAACCAGGTACAACATTACTGAAAAGCCTCCAAATTGCTGCGTATAAAAAGCATAGGCCACAAGACCCAGAGAAACCACCATACCGCCAGACCCGACAATAAGCAGATTCTTTCGTCCAAACTTATCAATTACAGAGATTGCCAGAAGGGTGAAGACCATGTTGGTGAGCCCGATGGAGACGGCCTGCAGTAACGCAGTATTTTTGGCGAGCCCTGTCATTTCGAATATTCGTGGTGCATAATACATAATAGCGTTGATACCCGATAGTTGATTGAACATCGCCAGCAATACCACATAAAGGATCGGCTTTGTGTATGCTCCGTTGAACAAACTTTCGCGTATCGCAGACGTCTCGTGTTTCAAAGATTCTTTGATCTTCAACAACGCGACGGAAACATTTTGTTCGCCCACGCTGCTGAGCACGCCAGCTGCCTCTTCCTCCCGGCCTTGTTTCGTGAGCCAGCGCGGACTTTC
>JBMOKS010000225.1:0-720 GCA_049324355.1 Bacteroidota bacterium | reverse complement strand
AACAGGAGCGACGGAATTGCTTGTATGCCCAGCATCCATCGCCACGCGTCATCGCTGAAACCATAGAGAAAATAATTCGATAAGAAGGCGATGAGGATACCACTGACTACATTGAATTGGAACAGCGCGACAAGTCTTCCCCGTTTATGGGCGGGAGAAATTTCTGAGATGTACATGGGCCCAACCACGGACGACGCCCCTACGCCGATCCCTCCGAGGAAGCGAAAGATAATAAAGGGAATCCACGTTGGTGTCAGGGCGGTTACCAGTGATGTGACCAGATAGAGCAAACCAATGGCCTGCAGAACTTTTTTTCGTCCGAATTTTTCCGCTGGCTGTCCGGCAACCAGCGAGCCCACCACGGTACCCAGTAGGGCCGAAGCGACCGTAAATCCATGGGATACTTTATCAAGTGACCACAGTTGCTGGATGGATGTCTCAACACCAGAGATCACGGCGGTGTCGAAGCCAAATAGAAAACCGCCTAGCGCAGCCACTATGGCATTGCGAAATGATGTGTTGGAGGATGCCATAGGGCTCAGGATAGTTTCACCTTAAGGTAACTATTAATATTGCCAAAGCAAACCTCGAATACCTTTTGTTACCTGCCCGAATAGGAGCGTTCGGGGTGTCAAGGTGTGGCTTCCATTCTGCGTTGGAACAATGGCTTAAGTATAGTCCTGTCGAGCACAATCAGTGCCAGCGCTACATTCAGAAATA
>JBMOKS010000224.1:0-2672 GCA_049324355.1 Bacteroidota bacterium | reverse complement strand
GATAACGAGCTTGCCATGCAAAAAGGTGTTTCTATCGGAAAAGCTATGGAAAACCTCGACATATTAATCGGCAGCACGTATGAACAAGGTTTTATCAGGTTTGGAAATTTTTTCAAAGTGTACACCCAATCGGCACCGCAGTACAGAAAACTGCCATCAGACATCCTCAATTTGTTTATCAAGAATGATCGCGATGAAATGGTGCCCTATTCGTCTTTCATGAGAATGGAAAAGACGCAAGGGCCAAATGAGATCACCCGTTTCAACCTGTACAACTCGGCTTCCATCAGGGGAATTCCTGCAACAGGTTATACCACAGGCGATGCCATTCATGCCATTCAGGAAGTGGCCGCTAAAACACTTCCGCAAGGATATGATATTGCCTGGGAAGGGCTGTCGTACGACGAGGCGAAAAGAGGAAATGAAGCCTCCTATATTTTCATTGTGGTGTTAATATTTGTCTATCTGATCCTGGCCGGACAATACGAAAGCTTCATCATACCCCTGTCGGTAATTCTTTCACTGCCTGTGGGCGTGCTGGGCTCCTTCATGCTGTTAAAATTCATGGGGCTTGCCAATGATATCTACGCGCAAATTGGCATGATCATGCTAATGGGTTTGTTGGGAAAAAATGCCGTCTTGATCGTAGAATTTGCAGTACAAAAGCATCAACAGGGATCAACGGTGTTCGACGCAGCAATTGAAGGTGCCAAGGTACGCTTTCGACCCATTCTGATGACATCCCTGGCATTTGTAGCGGGACTGATTCCGCTGGTTGTCGCCACTGGCCCCGGCGCAGTCGGCAACCGCACCATCGGCGCATCCGCCCTCGGCGGTATGTTGTTCGGAACGGTCTTCGGGGTCATCATCGTGCCCGGCCTCTATTATGTTTTTGGAAAAATGGCCGAGGGCAAAAAACTAATTCAAGGCGAGGATGAAAACCCATTGAGCGAAGAATATGTAAAACCCCATGGAGAAGTACCGTTAGACAAAAATGTGTTACAAGAAATCACCCCTGACAATGGAGAAAAGAATAATATTTAAGCGCACAGTATTGATCTGCCTCGGGGGGCTACTCGCAGGTTGCGTGACTCCCATTTCGCTTAAAAAAGAAAGCAACAGCACACCCGCAAATTACCGAACTTCCAATGCTGAGTTTCAAGCTGCAGATTCTTCGAACATCGCTAAGATCAATTGGAAACAATATTTCAAAGATACAACGCTGATCGCGCTGATCGATACGGCACTGATGAAGAATCAGGAGCTGAATATCGCTTTACGCGAGATCGAAATCAGTAAAAATGAAATTCGCGCCCGTAAAGGAGAATACCTGCCGTTTGTAGATATCGGTGCGGCCGCAGGCACGGAAAAAACCGGACGTTTCACTCGTTATGGTGCCGTAGATGAAAATCTCGACATTAAACCGGGAACTTCATTTCCAGAGCCGTTCAACGACTACCACGTTGGTCTTACCGCCTCCTGGGAAGTGGATATCTGGAACAAGCTGCGCCATGCTAAAAAAGCTGCAGTGCTCCGGTACCTGGCCAGTGTTGAAGGCCGGAACTTTATGATTACAAGCCTTATCGCAGAAATTGCCAATAGCTACTACGAACTTATGGCGCTCGACAATCTTCTCGATATCATTAATCAAAGCGTTAAGATACAAACCAATGGATTCGAAATTGTTCAGCAACAAAAGGCGGCAGCAAAGGTTACGCAACTCGCCGTAAATCGGTTTGAGGCCCAGTTGCTAAATACCCAGAATCTTCGATATGAAATACGTCAGAGAATTGTGCAGACAGAAAACAGAATCCGGTTTCTCACCGGCGGCTCGGCCACCATTGTTAGCCGAAACCCCGTTGCCTTCAACAATATAGCACTGGATTCCGCTTATGCAGGAATACCATCACAGCTCTTGGCCAACAGACCTGACATACGACAGGCAGAGTTACAATTGAAGGCGGCAAACATCGATGTAAAAGTAGCCCGTGCCAATTTCTTTCCATCCTTTCGCATTACAGCAGGTGCAGGTTTTCAGGCGTTCAACCTCACCTACCTTCTTAAACCTGAGTCTATGCTTTACAGTTTGACGGGAGATCTCGTGGCCCCGCTCGTCAACAGGAATGCGATCATCGCAGCATATAAAAATTCGGCGGCAAGGCAGATACAGGAAGTGTATAACTATGAACGCACCATATTGAATGCCTACGTCGAGGTGCTTAATCAGTTGTCTATGGTCAGCAACACCGCAAGCAGTTATAAAACCAAAGACAAGGAAGTAGATATCCTGATGCATTCCATTACCATTGCCAACAGCCTGTTTAGTTCGGCGCGAGCAGATTATCTTGAAGTTCTGTTAACCCAACGCGAGGCATTGGAATCTAAAATGGAACTGGTGGAAATCAAGATGAAACAGATGAACGCGAAGGTAAATATTTATAGAGCCCTCGGTGGAGGATGGAATTAACATGCAGGCACAACACCTTGGCTCGCGCAGGTATGTTCGTTAAACTTAAACAATCTCAACTCATCAATGGCAAAGATCATCAGACCCACTTATCCAAAGGAATTCAGTATTGGAATGCTATTGCTCATATTTATTCTCTCTAGTTTTTTATCATTTGAGGTTTTCGACTTGAAGTGGCAAGAGGTAATGAATGGCGGCAGCCGCA
>JBMOKS010000223.1:0-24388 GCA_049324355.1 Bacteroidota bacterium | reverse complement strand
GGCGATTTTTGTGGTCGTCGTGGGCGCGCTGGCAGGACTTTATCCCTCCTTTTTCTTGGCATCTTTCAAACCCGCCCAGGTACTCAAAGGAAAACTGCGTGCCGGTTTTCGCAGCAGCAAGTTGAGGAATGGGTTGGTATTGCTTCAGTTTGTGATCTCCATAACGCTGATCACGTGCACACTCGTTGTGCAAAAGCAGTTGAATTTTATGCGCTCACGCGAACTGGGATTTGATAAAGAAAATGTGATCTGTATTGACAACGCTCATGAGCTGCCCAGCCAGGAGGCGTTTATCAACTCCCTGAAACAGATGCCCGGCATTCAGTTAGTAGGAGCTTCTACCTTCAGACCAATAGACGATTACGATGGCACCGCCGTGGTAACGGAAGAAGATAAAGAAAATCGTAAGCTGGTGAACTTTACCAACGCCGATTATGATTATCTGGACGCCGCCGGCTTCAAACTTGTTGCCGGAAGGAATTTCTCCAGAGATATATCCGCAGATTCCGACGCTGTCATTCTCAATGAAACCGCTGCCCGGTTCTTATTCGAGGGTGACGCATTGAACAAAAAAGTGTACTACTCGGGCGAGCATACCGTTGTAGGAATCATAAAGGATTTCAATTTTGAATCTCTCAAGAGCGAGATCAAACCATTGGCGATCTTCCTGCGCAGCAACCAACGTTTTCTGAGTGTACGGCTTGCGCCGGGCGATTATCGCTCTACGATTGCGTCCATACAGAATTTGTGGAAACAGCAACAAACCAGCGTTCCTTTCTCATACACTTTCCTCGACGAGAACTACAATGACTTGTTCCAGGAAGAATCCAAGCTGAGCACGATCTTCGGCTTGTTCACGGCATTGGCATTATTCATCGCTTGTTTGGGGCTGTTGGGCCTGGCCGCATACATGGCTGACCGACGAAGTAAAGAGATCAGCGTGAGAAAAGTTTTAGGTGCCACCGTATCTCAGATCGTTGTTTTATTGTCCACCGATTTTGTGAAGATCATATTGGTTGCGTTTATCGTTGCTGCCCCGTTGGCCTATATCATTATGAAACAATGGCTGGATGGTTTCGCCTTTAAGACCGAACTCAGCTTATGGATATTGTCTGTTGGAGGGCTGGTGGTGCTGGCTACTGCGCTGCTCGCGGTGAGCTATCAATCCATTCGTGCCGCGTTGATCAATCCCGTGAAATCCTTAAAAGAAGAATAAGAGCATGATCAGAAATTACCTTGTTATCACGCTTCGCAATTTTCTGCGCAACCAGAATTATACGCTGATCAACATTCTGGGCCTTAGTATAGGCATTACATCGTGTATTGTTATCTTTCTCCTGATCACCTACGATCTGAGTTTCGATAAGTTTCACAGTCAATACGATCGACTGTATCGCGTTGTTCACGATTCAAGAAATGCGTCTGGTGTCGATCATAGCGGAGTAGTACCATACCCATTTACGCGCGCATTCCGGAATGACTTTCCTGATATTCCATTGGTAACTCATTTTCATGATCAGGCTGAAGTGCTGGTGGCCGTGGGTGAAGAAAAGCAGCGTGTACAAGGTGTTTTATTTGCCGATTCGTTGTTCTTCGATGTTTTCGATTTTGAGGTGTTGTCCGGAAATCCGAAAAAAGATTTGAGTGAACCCAACAAGGTTTTTTTGTCTGAGTCAATGGCGGGAAAATTATTGAAGGGAAAAACGAGTGGCAGCTTCAAGATCAATAACCTCGTTACGGTGGAGGTTGCCGGCATCATCAAAGACATTCCGCCCACTTCACATCTGGAATTTACAATGATCGTTTCTATGCCAACACTCACAGACGATCTTGTGGGATTGCCGTTAGATCAATGGGGTGTAAACTCCGGAGGCCTTGCTTACCTGGTATTGCCCGAATCGGTGACGAAAGAAAATGTGGAGACACGCTTCAAGGATTTTGTTAAAAAATATTATACCAAAAATAAGGATCAGGAGGAAACCTACCACTTGCAGCCCTTGTCGGAGGTGCATTTCGATAAAGATTATGAGACCACCAGGTCACAGCTACCCACGGTTGATCGGTCGGGATTAGTGGTATTGGCTTTGGTAGGAGTTTTTATACTGGTTATCGCCTGCATCAATTTTGTGAATTTGGCCACGGCGCTGGCCGTAAAAAAGTCGAAAGAGATCGGCATACGAAAAACTTTAGGCGCACGACGGTCGCAATTGAGCCTGTATTTTCTGAGCGAAACTTTTATGCTCACGCTCGTTGCCTTGTTGATCTCTTTGTGCGTGGTAGAGTGGACGCTCTCGTGGCTCAATGGTTTTGTAGACAAACAACTCGACCTCAACATTTTGAGTAATCCGATGCTGGTGGGTTTTCTGGCCATGCTCGTGTTGGTGGTCAGCGTATTTTCCGGATTGTATCCCGCATTTATTCTTTCGGGCTTTGATCCTGCGGCAGTGCTGAAAAACAAGATCACGGGCCAAAGCAGTTCGGGTGCTTCTGTCAGGAAATTCCTGGTCGTATTCCAATTTCTTATCGCGCAGATATTAATCATCGGCACGCTGGTGGTGGCCGATCAAATGGATTATTTCCGCCGAAAGCCGCTCGGGTTTGATAAGGACGCCGTTGTCAACGTGGAGCTGCCGGTGAATAAACCTGAATTGATGTCCGCGTTTAAATCGCGCCTCGAAGGTAATGCGGATATCCTGCAGGTATCGTTCTCGCTGGGGGCACCTTCCTCTTATAACGACGTGCATACGCACTTCTATTTGACGGAAAAAGGCGCGCACGAGAGTTTTGATATGAGCTTAAAGCTTGCCGATATTCATTACAAAGAAACTTACGGCCTTACCCTGAAGTTCGGTCGTTGGATCGAAGAAAGTGAAGAGAAAATGGCCACACTCAGTAAGATGGAAGACCACCAGTTTTCTTTTGTAGTAAACGAAGCAGCCGCTCGCACATTGGGTTTCAACAATCCCTCAGAGATCATTGGTAAGAAGATCACGATCGGCTTGAATGATATTAACGCGCCCATCGTGGGTGTCATTGCCGATTTTCATACAAGCTCCTTTCATAGCAAGATTCCGCCGGTAGTGATCATGAACTTTCCGTATTTCTACTACGATGCCGGTATAAAGATCAATCCCGGGCGTGTTCCGGAAACAGTAAAGTTTATAGAAGAAGCGTGGCGCAGTGTTTATCCTGAATACGATTTTCAATACAAATTCCTGGATGATCACATGGCCGGACTGTATCGCCAGGAAGAGAGAACATTTACGCTGTTCAAGATCTTTTCCGCGCTGTCTATCTTCATCGGATGCTTAGGACTATATGGACTGATTTCTTTTATGGCCAATCAGAAGCTGAAAGAAGTGGGCATCAGAAAAGTACTGGGGGCGTCAGTGTTGAGTATTGTGGTGCTGTTCTCGAAAGAATTTGCCAGACTGATAGCGTTTGCTTTCATCATTGCGGCACCGCTGGCGTGGTATGGGATGAATGAGTGGCTTCAGGGTTTTGCATACCGTATACCCATACATTGGTCGGTATTTGTCATTGGCATGGTGGCAACTCTGTTGATCGCATTGCTCACCGTGAGTTATCGGTCTGTAAAAGCCGCTGTCACCAACCCAGCTGATACGCTGCGAACGGAATGATCTGCACCTTGATGGCATGATCCGCATATTCAGCCAAGCTATTAACATCAGCAGCTAGAATTGATTGTTTGGTAGCATTTCATTGCCCATCTTGAGCCATCAAAATGACGGGCAATGATAAGACTTATTCGCACATCGAGTGATCATGGAGATTTTACGAACCTGGTGCGGCGATTGGATGCCGAACTTTGGGAACGGTATGAAGAACTTCAAGCCCAGTATGCCCGGCATAACAAAGTTGAAAAGAACAATACCGTAGTGCTGGCCTATGCTGATAACCTGCCCTCGGGCTGCGGATGTTTTAAAAAATACAACGACGACACTGTAGAGGTTAAAAGAATGTTTGTAGCCCACGACCATCGCGGAAAGGGAATTGCCGGCCTTATCCTAAAAGAACTCGAGTGTTGGGCTAAAGAGCTCGGGTATTCTAAAGTGATCCTGGAGACCGGACTCAAGCAACCCGAGGCGATCGGTCTTTACAAAAAGGCCGGGTTTGTGGTGACTGAAAATTACGAGCCTTATGTAAATATGAAAGAAAGTGTTTGTATGCAGAAGTTTCTCAACGGCAAGGACATAGCCTAGTCCTTAAAGAAAACTGTGAACGTTGATCCTGCACCCGGAACACTTTTTACTTCGATGTGGCCTTGCAATTTTTCCACCTGAAGTTTTACCAGATAAAGCCCGATACCTTTACCGGAAGCATTTGGATGGAATTTTTTAAAGGCCTTGAACACTGATTCATGGTGCATTTCCAAATCCATACCCAAGCCATTGTCTTGTACCTCCAAGGCCGTCATGCCGTCGTGATGCCGGGTGCTGACTTTGATCTCCGGTCTGTAGTCGGGCTTTCGGTACTGGATGGCATTGGCAATCAGATTGTAGAGAACGTGGTTGATGCGCTGGCGAGATGAATAAACCTCATCGACCTGAAAGTCGGCTTGAAGCTGAACATCATATTTCTTGATGGAGGTTGCCAATAACTTCCTGATGTTGTTGAACTCGTCCTCAAAGCGCACTTTTTCGCGCAAATTGAACGTGTCATTCCGGGTGTCGATGATTATATTAAGGTCGTGGACAATGGCATCCAGTTCCACCACGGAGGCATGAATGAACGACAGAACCTTTTCCAGCTCTTTTTGATCCTGGTGATTTTTGAGTAAGTGCAATAGCCCCAGCAACCGCGCCACCGGGCCACGCAGGTTGTGTGAGACCGTGTACGAGTATTGAAGCAGGTCATGGTTAAACCGGATCAGCTCTTGCGTCACAGCGGAGAGATCCCTGTCTTTTTCACTTAAAAGTTGTTTTAAGATATCACTCTGACTTTCGAGCTCTTCTTTCTGTTCCTGGATCAAAAGATTTTTGGAATGTTGTGCCAGGATCAGATTTTCGTTCTGATCCTCATACTTATCAAGAAGCCGTTTAAAGAAACCGGCACTGCCAACTAAAACCACATAGATGATCAGCACCAGGAAGTTGGTATAGTAATAATCCGGGCCCGAGTGACCCACCTGATAATAGCCAATACCCAGCAGTTCGTGCAATGGATCGAAGACGGAGAGGACCAGTAACCCGATGATGAGGTTGCCGATCAACAGCAACCTTTCGCGGAAATGAATGATGGCAAAAGGAACAATGGAAAAAACAAGCAGCGCTGTACGTGGAAGAAAGTAGACACTTTCGGGTATTTGTACCTCCATGGCTAGTTTCCTGGCAGTAGTCATGGCTAGTGTCCCCACCGCCAGCGCTATGACCAAGACGGTGCGTGCTAGGTATGTTTTGCCAAACCGGTTGAGCCAGGGCACGCTCAGGCAAACCACGATGACGGAAAAGCCCAGATAAGACTGACTAAAAGCGTGTGTAATTCCATGAACCAGTGTGAGTAAAAGAATGACGCCCGTACACATCAGGGCTATGCTGTTCGTAACGATCACGTTTCTATTCAGCCAGCCGGGATAACGAATTGAAGTTCCGTAATGAATGAAACTTGTCATGGACATGCGAAATCAACTGCGAAGAACCGTAAAATTATTTTGTTCACCATTGATGATTTGTAATTTATATTCGAATTCTCGAATGCATGGAAGCATCCTTGGCTTTTCTCCACCTATTCCTTATTTTTCTGTCCATGCCCATATCCAACAATACAGTATGACCGTCCGCTATTCGGTATTAGAACGAGATGTCATCCTTTCGAGATTCAAATCTGAGCAGTATGATCTGCTTGTGATCGGTGGAGGCATTACAGGAGCGGGTATCGCCCTGGATGCAGCGTCGCGCGGATTAAAGATCGCGCTGGTTGAAAAGAACGATTTTGCATTTGGCACCAGCAGCCGATCAACAAAACTGATCCACGGTGGCTTGCGATACCTGAAGCAGCTTGAATTTGGCTTGGTCAAAGAGGTGGGCAGCGAAAGAGCAGTGGTGCACAACCTTGCTCCTCATTTGGTGGTACCCGAAAAGATGCTGCTTCCGTTGTATGAAAAGAAGGGGCTTGGTTATTGGCTCACGTCTATTGGCCTTCGCGTCTACGATTGGCTGGCCGGTGTTAAACGCGAAGATCAGCGCAAGATGCTTACCCGGTTGCAAACACTGCGATATGAACCTTTGCTGAAGAAAGACGATGTAAAGGGCGGTGCCATCTATGCCGAATATCGCACTGATGATGCCCGGCTGACAATGGAGATCGTCAAGACTGCCGTGCGCTTTGGTGCCGACGTTTTGAACTACGTCAAGGTAAACGACTTTATTTACGAACAAAATATCATTCGTGGTGTGCAGGTTCATGACCAGCTCAACAATCAGGTTTTTACTATTGCTGCACAGGTTACCGTTAGCGCGGCGGGCCCGTGGGTGGATGAGCTGCGTCAAGTGAACCGATCTTTGCAAGGAAAAAGGCTCCACCTGACGAAAGGAGTTCACGTGGTGGTTCCCCATGCAAAATTTCCCGTTCGCCAGGCCATCTATTTCGATGTGGAAGATGGCCGTATGATATTCGCTATTCCACGCGGCCGAATTACCTATATTGGAACGACCGATACGACTTACACTGGAAGCGTCGACCGGGTCACAACGTCGCGTGAAGACGCCGAGTACCTGGTGCGTGCCGTGAACGCAACTTTCCCCAAAGCCGACCTTAAATTGTCTGACCTCGAATCAAGCTGGGCCGGGCTCAGGCCCCTGATCCACGAAGATGGAAAATCGGCGTCCGAGCTTTCACGCAAAGACGAGATTTTTGAATCGCCCACAGGACTGATCTCGATCGCGGGAGGGAAACTCACCGGCTATCGAAAAATGGCGGAGCGGGTCGTTAACCTGGTTGTTAAAAAACATTTCCCAGAAAAGAAATTAAAATCTTGCCATACCCAAAACCTCCGCTTGCCAGGTGCCGACTTCACTGGCAACAAGTCCATCCGCAATTACACCCAGAAAGTTTTCAAACGACTGAAGCCATTGGGCTTTTCATTTTACATGGCTAAGTATCTGGTGGAAAACTATGGAAAACAAACCGATGAGATCTTGGGTCAGTATGAAACCTTTGCCCATGAAAGCAAACCCGAGTTGGCACTGTTGAAAGCTGAACTCACTTTCACCGTGCATCATGAAATGGTGGCTACCCTTCAGGATTTTTTTGTTCGCAGAACAGGTTTGTTGTACTTTGACATCGAAAAAATTACGCGATGGAAGCAGGACATAGCAGACCAGCTCCGGCAGATGCTCCATTGGGACGATCAAAAGCTTGAGCAGGAACTCAAGGCGCTGGATGTGCTGGTGAAAGAAGCCACAGAATTTAATGGATGAGTTTTGCAGCACAACTCGCGTAATAATGGCGCGCTTCGGGCAAAAGTCGTGGCTGCCGCTTCTGGGTATAGCTTTTGGATTTTTACCCAAACGTATCGGCATAATTAAAAATTGTAACTCCTAAAATGTTAAGAATTCTTCAATTCATCATCGCGCTCCTGCTGCTTATCGGGCTGGAGGTGCTGCGGGTCTATTTTATCATGCCCTTTCCGGGAAGTCAGCGGTCAGAATCTATTGACATCGCTTACTTTCTTCATCAGAATATTGTGTGGTTCAGGTGGATAGGCTGGCTCATGATCGCCTATCCTGTCTTTTACTTTTTTATTTATGGCAACACCCGGACCAAATGGCTGACCGGCATTGTGCTGGGTTTCTACCTCTATGTGTTCTTCCTGTTTAACTACCGCTTCCTGGCCGACAAAATGTTTTTGCAGATCAAACAAAAAACATTTGTCGAAGCCAAAAACAACAGTGTTCCCGCAAACAACCTTGTTCTTGGGATTTCCATCAACGGAGAATCTAAAGCTTACCCGATCGAGATCATTGGCTATCATCACCAGGTAAGAGACACCGTAGGACGTGAACCCGTGATGGTGACATATTGCACCGTTTGCCGCACGGGCCGGGTATTCAGTCCGCAGGTGGAAGGTCGATGGGAAACGTTCAGGTTGGTGGGCATGGACCATTTCAACGCCATGTTCGAAGATAGTGGGACGCAAACCTGGTGGCGTCAGGTAAATGGCGAAGCGATTGCTGGTCCACTGAAAGGCCAGACGCTGAAGGAGATCCCTGCCGAACAGATGAGCCTGAGAGCATGGCTTGAGCTTCATCCGGATTCGAAGATCCTGCAACCCGACACTACTTACAATGAACACTATGAAGGTTTAAAAGATTTTGATGAAGGCACTATTCAGAGTGGCCTCGAACATCGCGATTCACTGTCATGGAAGGAGAAGTCGTGGGTTGTCGGCGTACAGCTTGGTACGCAAGCCCGTGCGTACGATTGGAATGAGTTGCTCACCCAACACGTGATCAACGACACCTTATCGAAAACGCCTATCGCAATCGCTGTGGATGGCGACAGCCTTTCGTTCTATGTATGGAAGCGTGATACACTGGAGTTTTCGTGGGACGAGTCGCGGCGCATGATACGTGACAAACAAACTCAATCATGGTGGAACGCGCGGGGTGTCAGCATCGAGGGATCTTTGACTGGCAGCAGATTGCAGGGTATACAGTCGTATCAGGAGTTTTGGCACTCGTGGAAAACTTTCAGACCTCACAGTACTCAGTACAAGGCAAGTGAGTAGATTTACAGGAAAAGATAATTCTCAAAACATAGTGAAAGAATAAGTGATTCGGTAAATTGATGCAAATCAGTAGCGACGCAAGTCCTTGCGTCACTATCGCGTTGCAGGGAACAAAGTTGAAATAATTCGTCATGGGAAAACAGAAGCAAAACATAATCGATAACACGAGCCTTTGGGGTATAGACATGGGCGGAACCAAGCTCGAGGGTGTGATCCTGCGCTCGGCCAAGGACCCCGAAGTTTTGTTTCGCGATAGAATTCCCACAGAAGCCGATCAAGGGTATGAGCACATGCTCCGGCAGCTGAAGAAACTTTTTGATAAAATGAAAAAAGAGGCGGGCTTCAAGCCTGCCCGCCTGGGTATCGGCACACCCGGTGTTCACGACCCCAAGACTGGTCTGATGAAAAATTGCAACACCGTGGCGCTGAATGGAAAGCCCATGAAGAAAGACCTTGAAAAAATTCTGGGAGTAAAATTAGAAATGGCCAACGACGCCGATTGTTTCGCACTCGCCGAAACCAAACTCGGCGTTGTACAAGAACAGTTTCCAGACGCACGCGTGGTGTTTGGCATCATCATGGGTACGGGCGTGGGAGGCGGCATTGTCATCGATGGACACCCCATCGTGGGCTTGCAGGGAATTGCCGGCGAATGGGGCCATAATTTTTTACATGAATCCGGTGGCCCGTGTTACTGTGGAAAATCGGGGTGTGTGGAAAATGTGATCTCCGGGCCCGCACTGGAACGATATTATTTCAATGAAACCGGAAACCGGAAACCCTTAAAAGATATTGTTGCTTTGGCCGAATCGAAGGTTGATCCCACGGCCCAGAAAACCATGATGAGGTTAGTAGAATACTTCGGCCTGGCGCTGAGCGTGGTGATCAACATTCTCGATCCCGATGTAGTTGTGATCGGAGGCGGCGTCGGCAACATTGATCTGCTCTACGACCGCGGTGTGGATGCTGTGAAGAAATATGTTTTTAATACACGACTCGATACGCCTATTGTGAAACCCTCGCTTGGTGACAGCGCCGGTGTTTTTGGTGCTGCTTTCCTTGTGCAGCAGGACTAAAAAGATAGTAAATTTTATTCGGTTATGAAACGAATTGCAGTGCTTGGACCTATACCACGCGATCACATCGTAACACACCATGGCGACCTTATCCAAAAATGGGGCTGTGTCACTCATCCCGTCATTGCGCTGTCGGTGATGGCCGGCGATCAGATCGAGATCATACCGGTATCGCATGTGCGGAGGGTTGATAAGGACAACGTGGCCGAAGTATTTCACGGCTATTCCGGAATTAACCTTAACCACATCACTTCCAAGGAGGATCAGGGCGACATCATCAGTCTGAAGTTTGTCGACGTAAACAATCGCCTCGAACGCCAAACAGGGTTCATGGATCCAATCCTGCCCGCAGACGTAGAACAACTACTGGATTGCGACGTGTTTGTATTTATTCCCATCAGCGACTACGAGATCGCGCTCGACACCCTCAAATATATCAAGAAGAAAAGCAAAAAGAGTGTTATCATCTTTGATGCCCACGGCCCTACCACGGCATGCCTTTTTAATGGAGAAAGGCAGCGTAAGTTTTGGGTCGATCGTGATCAGTGGCTTCCGTATATCGATGTATTGAAGATGAACATTGAAGAAGCCCAGGCTTCTTGGTTCAAAAAGGAATACGAAAGTCAGGATTTCGATCAGGAGATCAGCGCAGCCGAAATGTCGGTGTTTGCGCAACATTGCCTGGACAAAGGGGTAAAATGTGTGTACATCACCATGGATTCGCGTGGTTGTATGGTGTATTTCAAAGACCGTGGCAAATTCAAAGAAGAAATGGTGCCGGCGGTCAAAGTCGGGCATGTCGTGGACACAACAGGCTGTGGCGACTCTTTTGCCGGAGGCATTGGATTTGGATTATTGCAGAATCCGAAAGACTATATTCACGCGGTGAGATATGGAAATGCTTTGGGAGCCTTAAGGACGCAGGGGAAAACGTTTGCGGTATTTAAATCGCTCGAAGAGACCAACAAAATCATCCGCGAAACTTATTTTTGACGCCGTTAACATTAGGCTAAACCAACTGGACGTGATTAAAGCTTGCATTTTTGATTTGGATGGAGTGATTGTTGATACCGCTCATTATCACTTTTTAGCCTGGAAGCGATTGGCGCATGAACTGGGAATTGAACTCACCGAAGCCCACAACGAGCGACTCAAAGGAGTGAGCCGTATGGCCTCTCTGGATATTATTCTTGAACTTGGCGGACTTTCCATGAGCCTGCACGATAAGGAAAACCTCGCTAATAAAAAGAATGCGTGGTTTGTTGACTTCCTAGAACGCATGGCTCCGGAGGAGATCTTTCCAGGTGTAAAACAACTGATTCATCAACTGAAAGGAATGGGGATGAAAGTGGCTGTGGCCTCCAGCAGCAAAAATGCGATGACTGTGCTGCAGCTACTGCACATCATTCATGAATTTGATGCTATTGTTGATGGTAACATGATCACCCACTCCAAACCTCACCCGGAAATATTTTTGCAGGCGGCGCAAAAACTTGGTGTTGATGCGAAGGATTGCATCGTATTTGAAGATGCTGAAGCTGGCATCGACGCTGCGCTGGCCGCGGGCATGAAGTGTGTAGGGGTGGGCAGTGAAAACCAATTGGGAAAGGCCGATATGGTGATTCGCAAAACGGGCGACTTTAAACTTTCGGCCTTGCAGCACTTGGAAACTGTATAATGGATGGCGTAGGTACTTAGATTTATTATCTGATATCCATACCAGCATCGATCGAGTATCAAAAATTCTGGCGGGAATAAATTGAAATTCGAAATTGATCATGAAAAACTATCTGAAGCATCACGAATGGCAGATTATCGAAGAAGGGTTTGACCCGCACTACAATAAGATCTCGGAGAGTGTGTTCAGCATCGGCAATGGCCGCATGGGGCAACGCGCAAATTTTGAGGAAGAATACTCAGGCGAAACTTTACAAGGAAGTTATGTCGCCGGTGTTTATTACCCCGACAAGACCAGGGTGGGATGGTGGAAAAACGGATACCCGGAATACTTCGCTAAAGTGCTCAACGCTCCTAACTGGATTGCCATCCACGTTAGCGTCGACAATCAGAAACTGGATATCGCCAAGTGTAAAGTAGGAAACTTCACACGCACCTTGGACATGAAGACCGGGCTGCTGTCAAGAAGCTTTGTCGCTACGTTGCCCGATGGCAAAAAATTAAAAGTAGACGCCAAAAGATTTTGCAGTATGGCACACGGCGAGATCGGCGCCATTCGTTACGCGATTACACCCGTTAACTTTTCCGCTAAAGCCACCTTTTCCATTTTTGTAGACGCCGATGTGGTGAACAAAGACTCGAACTATGACGAAAAATTCTGGGAAGAGGTTTACAAGGAAGCCTCGGAAGGCAAGGTGCTGGTTACTGCGCAAACCAAAAAAACCATGTTTCACGTGACTACGGGCATTCGTTATGCGATCGAAACCGCGGGCACGAAAGCCAAGCCAGATCGTATTAACATCGAGCAACGTGAAAAGTTTGCCGGCAATGTCGTTCAACTTTTGCTGGAAGAAGGAAAGGAAACGGTAGTGTACAAGTACGCTGCTATTTTGTCTTCAGAAAATCATTCTAAAGACCAGCTTGTTGGCCATTGCAATGAGGTGCTCGATGAAGCAGTAGCAAAAGGATTTGATAAACTGTTTGAAGATCACGCCAAAGTATGGTTCCATAAATGGGAGGAGTGCGACATCACCATCGAAGGCGATGTGGCGGCACAACAGGGCATCCGGTTCAATATCTTTCAACTCACGCAAACCTATACCGGCGAAGACGAGCGCCTGAACATAGGCCCCAAAGGGTTTACCGGAGAGAAGTACGGCGGAAGCACCTACTGGGACACCGAGGCTTATTGTTTGCCTTTTTACCTTGGCACAGCAGAGCAGAAAGTAGCCCGTAACCTGTTGGTATATCGTTACAAACATTTAAAGAAGGCAATAGAGAACGCACAAAAGCTGGGCTTCACGGATGGAGCGGCCCTGTATCCGATGGTGACGATGAACGGTGAGGAATGTCATAACGAATGGGAGATCACCTTCGAAGAGATCCACCGAAACGGTGCTATAGCATATGGCATTTACGACTATGTCAGGTACACCGACGATGAGCATTATCTTTCAGAGTTTGGTCTGGAAGTGCTGATCGGCATCTCGCGGTTTTGGTCGCAGCGGGTGAATTGGTCAACGCACAAAAACAAATACGTAATGCTCGGTGTCACCGGTCCGAATGAGTATGAGAACAACGTAAACAACAACTGGTACACCAACACCATCGCTGCGTGGACGCTGGAATATACCCTGCAGACGCTCGAATTTGTAAAAAAAGCTGACGCCCAACGCTACGACGATATCCTGAAGAAAACCAAATTTAACGAGGCTCAGGAAACGGTCAGGTGGAAGGACATCGTCGAAAAAATGTACTATCCCGAAGATTCTGCGCAGAGAATATTCCTGCAGCAGGACGGCTTTCTGGATAAAGAACTGTTAACGGTGGGCCACCTGAAAAAAGCAGACCGTCCGTTGAATCAAAAATGGTCGTGGGACAGGATACTCCGCTCATGCTTTATTAAACAAGCCGACGTACTACAGGGATTGTATTTCTTCGAAGACCGTTTTGACAACGAGACCATTCGCCGGAATTTTGATTTTTATGAACCGATGACGGTGCACGAATCGTCGCTGTCGCCTTGTGTTCATGTGATCCTCGCCTCAAAACTGGGCTACAAACAAAAAGCCTACGAGTTATATCTCCGCACGGCGCGCCTCGACCTCGACGATTACAATAATGATACAGAAGACGGCTGCCACATCACCAGCATGGCGGGAACCTGGATGAGCGTAGTGAAAGGATTTGGTGGAATGAAAGTAAAAGATGGGAAACTTCATTTGAGCCCGTTTATGCCAGACCAGTGGAAGTCCTATTCTTTCCGTCTCGAATTTCGCGGCAGGGTGATCAAAGTGAAGGTCAGCAAAGACGTGACGGAGACATTGCTGGAATCTGGTGCGCCGATAGAGATAGTTGTTAAAGACCAGTCGGTGCGGTTGAAATAACAATTGTCTCAGCGATTCCTCCCGGCTCAGAAATTCTATTTATTTTCGTGAATCTTACTAGCGATTTCACGCATGTGGTTTGCCAAGTGGTTTCAAACACACTGTAATTAAATTGAGGATCATTCACGCAATGAGCCGTTAACGGACTGATGTTTTATATCATTGAGGATTGTAGTAATTTTGACCCTCCAAAAAAAGTTTTAAACACATGAAGATTGCAGAGATCCATACCAAAAAGGGAGTAATGAAGATCAAATTTTTTGAAAAAGACGCTCCCAAAACTGTCAAGAATTTTGTCGACCTAGCCGAACATAACTTTTACGATGGCCTTATCTTTCACCGTGTTATCCCCAATTTCGTGATCCAGGGCGGATGTCCCAACGGCATCGGAAACGGAGGGCCCGGCTACAAGATCGACTGCGAACTTACCGGCGACAACCAGTACCACGACAAAGGTGTGCTGTCTATGGCCCACGCAGGCCGCAACACCGGTGGCTCACAGTTCTTTATCTGCCACAACCGCGAAAACACCAAACATCTCGACCGCAACCACACCGTTTTCGGAAAAGTGTACGAAGGTCTCGAAGTGATCGATCAGATCAGGCAGGGAGATGTGATGGAAAAGATAGTGATCAAAGTAGTAGACGCCGTTTAGTTCTAAAGTTTGAAGTGTTCGAAGTTCAAGGTTGGAGACGGGGCCAAAGCTTTTTCAACCTCGAACTTGGAACCTCGACATTATTCTAATCCTTTCAGAATAATTTTCACCCACTCAGCATACATTTTGCCGGAGGGATGAAGTCCGTCGCTGGCCACTAGCGCAGGCTCATCGAAACCTTTCCTGGAAACATCGGTAATGTTAAAGTACTTGATCCCGTATTTTTCGGTGATGGATTTATTGACGGCGTTAAATTCGTCGATTGCTTTCGTAATGGCCTCTTGTTTTTCTTTCCCAAAAGGAGTGTAGCCATAATCGGGAATGGACACGACGAAAACTTTCCGCTTGTCGCCTCCCGCATAGGTGATGGCCATATTGAGTAGCTCTTCAAACTCTGGCGCATAACTTTCTGCCGACTTTCCCTGGTATTGATTGTTTACGCCGATCAGCAGCGACACGAGGTCAAAATTTTTGGGAAGTTTGGCTGCTTCGATTGCTTTCTTCAGATCGTCGGTACGCCAGCCTGTAGTGGCAATGATGGTAGGGTCGGCATAGTCCAGCCATTGCCTGCGAAAAGCCTGCACCAACTGCACGGGCCACCGCTCGTTTTCGGCTACACTTTCTCCTATCGTATAAGAATCGCCAAGAGCCAAAAATCTGATCTTCTCTTTCGGTGTCTGAGTCTGCGCTATCGCCATAGTAATGATTGAATTGAGTAACAGTAAAATCAGAATTGATTTCATGCATTAAAGATAATGACGAGTTACGAATTACGAATAACGATGAGGTGAATTTTGGATACCCTTTTAGCAATCGCCTATACCACGCTGCGTGGCCCAGGAGGACAAGAGCACTTAATCTCCCAGACTATCGCAGAAAACAAATCTGGTAATATCTGTTTAAGGGGTAAGACGGGTATGTGATAACAAACCATGGCCCAACCCGAAGTGGAGGGTTGACACCAGTCCAGGAACGATAAAAACCGTATTTTGATCAATCGTATGTTGATATTTCTTACTCCTTTCGGACTACGCGGCCTTCAAAAATTCTGAACCGCCTCAGAGTTCAATTTGACAATCAGCACGAGTATAATAAATTGATCCTTCGGAACGTTCGATTTTCACTAAATGATAATAACTATGATAAAGACGATTACTTTCCTTTACGTTCTCTTGATGTCTCTAGTCTCATTTGCACAATCCACCAGTCATGAATTCAACTTCGGATTTGAAAAAATAAATTCTAAGGAACTACTCCCCGACAAATGGTTTCAATGGGGAACAGGTTTTAAGCTTAAGGTAGACACCATAACCAAGCACAGCGGCAAAGCCTCCGTACTTATTGAACCAACAGGAGCAATAGCGCCGAATTCCTTCGGTTGTGTTGCTTATGCCATTCCATCACAATTTGAGGCGAAAGAGATCGAACTGAGGGCCTATATGAAATTAGAGAAAGTAGAGGACGGCCCAATTAGTTTAATGCTTAGAATCGATGGATCATCAGGAATATTGGGTTTTGGAAGTACCGAAGGCGATAACGTTCAAGGTACAAAGGATTGGACCTTGTTTTCAGTCAAAATTCCTTTTCCTGAAAATGCTAAGACGATTTACATTGGTTCAATTCTGTCTGGTCGCGGACAATTATGGGTAGATGACTTTCAACTGTTATTAGACGGTAAAGATATTAGTGAAGTAACGGTTATAAAACCCAAAGAATATAGAGCAGACGCCGATAAAGAATTCGATAACGGTTCGAATTTGGCAAATATAGTGCTAACAAAATCAAAGATCGAAGATTTGGATATCCTTGGCAAAATCTGGGGCTTTTTAAAATATTATCACCCGTCAATTGCAAAGGGGCAATACAATTGGGATTATGAATTATTTAGAGTTCTGCCTAAAATAGTTAATGCGAAAAATCAAAAGGAACGCAACTCGATCTTGAACAGCTGGGTGGTCAATGTCGGTGGGTTCGAAACGGTTGAAGGCGAAATGACGTTCACCGAAGAAATAAAATTTAAACCAGACTTGTCATGGATCAATCAAAGAGAGCTTGGACCGGAATTATCGAAGTCGCTGAATAGAGTGAAATCAGCTAAGCGTCCCACCGAACATTACTACATTGGGAAAGTGGGCGGAGTAGGTAATCCCGAATTTTTAAATGAGAAGGCTTACAGTGCCATGGTAAATCCGGATCAGGGGTTTCGTCTGCTTGGTCTTTACCGGTATTGGAATATGATAAACTATTACTTTCCCTATAAGAATTTAATCGAAGAAGACTGGAATAAGGTATTGACGGAATTCATTCCTAAATTTATAAATGCTGGCAATGAGCTGGAGTATAAGCTGAATTCATTGTCTCTGATCGCAAGAATTCATGACACGCACGCTAATATATGGGGAAGAGATAAAACCCTGGCTGAATTCAAAGGGCAAAGGTATTCTCCGTTAGAAATTACCTTCGTTGAAAACCGGGCAGTTGTTACTGACTATTTTGACAAACAACAAGGAGAAAAAACAGGATTAAAAATCGGCGACGCGATAGAAACGATTGACAACAAAACAGTCGATTCCATCATCAAAGAAAAACTGCCATTAACACCGGCATCCAACTACCCCACGCAACTAAGAGATATTGCGAATGATTTGTTGAGAACAAATAAGAATTCATTGGATGTAACTTACTGGAATGGTAAAGAAAAAGTGTCGACGCAAATTCGGACGTTTGCTTCAGCAGAAATAAATCTATATGCAAAGTACGAAAGAAAGGATACGTGCTTTAAAATGATCAATTCAGATATAGCCTACCTTTATCCAGGCTCGATTAAAAATGAATATTTGCCAACCATCATGGACGAGGTCTTTAAAACAAAAGGCCTAATCATTGATTTAAGATGCTATCCTTCTGACTTTATTGTATTTAGCCTCAGCGAATACCTCTTGCCAGACAGTAAAAGTTTGTGAAGTTTTCCAGCGGAAGTATAGAATATCCCGGAGTTTTTACGATGACAAATGACTTAAAAGTTGGAAAACCAAACCCTGACTACTACAAGGGCAAAATTGTTATCATTGTAAATGAAACAACACAGAGTTCGGCAGAGTATCACGCGATGGCATTTAGAACAGCTCCCAAGGCAAAAGTGATCGGAAGCACCACAGCAGGAGCAGATGGAAATGTTTCAAACATCGTTTTGCCTGGAGGGATTAATACCATGATCAGTGGGATAGGTGTATATTATCCCGACGGCAAGGAAACACAAAGAATAGGAATTGTACCTGATGTCGAAGTTAAGCCTACAATACAGGGAGTAAAAGACAAGAAGGATGAACTGCTTGAAGTGGCTACTAAGATGATCAGCGACGAGTGAAGACGGGCCAGGCAGTAGCATTCTTTTGGGCAGCAACCCCATGACTTTACAAAGTACCAGTGATTAATTTGTTCATAATGAAATCATTTCTAGTAGCACTGACCTTTGTCTCCACGATTTTTATTCATGGTCAGGCCCAAACAAGCGCCAGCCAATCTTCAACAACACCAGCGTGGACGGAGGCGGACAGAAAATTCTTGTTAGACAACCTCATTCGTTCGAAGCAGGAACTGATCGATGAAACAAAGAACCTAACCAAAAAGCAATGGAATTTTAAAGAAAGCCCTGATCGGTGGAGTATCAACCAGATCGTTGAACATATCGCCCTGCATGAGTTGATTTTTATGCACGAAATTTCAGTGGCGTTACAGAGCGGGCCCATTTCTGAATTTCCGCATCATCTTCCCGACAGCCTCTTTTTAGATCAAGACCCACAGGGATTGAAAAAGAACGTTACAACAGATTTCACAAAACCTTTTTCGATTTCTGTGCCGCTGGGCAACAATGAAGGCACGAACAATGCTCAATACCATTCGCGATCAATGCATTGATCATCTAAAATCAACAACTGAAAATCTCAGGTTGTACTACATATGCTTTGGTCCCAATGTTCATCAAAAATACATGATGATTTTTGTTCACACAGACAGACATTTGCGGCAGATCAAAAAAGTAAAAGCGCATCCCAGTTACCCGAAATAATAAAGCCAGGACCTGTCACAGTTAAATGAAAAAAGAGTCTGGCGAGAAACCGAATCAATATCTCAAACAGGCCCGAAATAGAGAAAAGTTTTTATGCGGAGTTAATACCAGATTAAAGCATCCAAGCATAGAGCCCCACGGAAGACAGGTAGTCATCTGCGTAAAGGCATTTTAGCACTGAAATATTATTGAATTTAGAAATTTCAGGGATATAGTTGACGGCGCAAATAAGAACGGGCATCATACAAATTAAGCAGATTCTGTTTTAAATTGTAGTTATGTTTGGCAATGCCTGTAATTCTACTGTAGGTTGGAATAGTTTCAATAGTTAAGAACTTCGGCACTGATCCCTAACCGAAAATAAACATGATTGAAATAAAAGGCAACTGGATTGGCTATTACACTTTCGACGAAAGGTACGGCGATTGGGGAAAAGACAGGAGAGTCCCTTTTCGAATGGCTATCAGCAGAGGAATAAACCAATTCGTTGGAAGAGTATTTGAAGACACAGATTATGGGGGAATTGACGATGAGATAACCATAAAAGGACGGCAAAACGGAGACGAAATAGAATTTGAAAAACATTACACCAAAGAACATTTCCTCGGCGAAAATTCCGAGCAGGTAGCTATAGACAGCGAAAACCCGACTATCGTTTATTACAAAGGAAAATTCGATTTCGACGACAACCAGTTCAAAGGATTGTGGGAGATACCATTGCTTCGTGAAGATGACGACGGCGTGTTTCATGCCGATAACGACGTTGGTGAATGGTTTCTTTGGCGTGAAAGTTAAGACGCGGGCGCAAACGTAAAATGATGATTGTGATAGTTTGCAGGTTATGTTGAGTGTTGTCGCGATCATATGTTTATGTGGAGGCATGACCTTATTTGTTAAAAGGCGCCAGTTCTTACCGGAAGGCATGCCACTCAATGCCAACCTTTTCCGGTTCATGAGCAGAATTTGTTTCAGCATGGGATTTCTGATGACGTGGTTGTCATTAGCCTTCATACAATTCAAGACGCGGTTTATTTCATCGGCATGGTCGTGATTTTTTCTGGGTTTGGGCAGGTTGTATTCGCGAGTAAAAGTCGGTGCGGCTGGAAAGTACTTGACAATATTATGATGCTGGAAATTATTCCAGGGATTGCAATTGTTGAACTGCAATATGTCAGGAAAATTGGTCAGGCATGATAAGCGGATTTGCCATTCTCACTTTATTAGGCGAGCAAAAATTAGCCTAATAAAAAATTTTACGAGAAAATTTTTCGACTCTCTGCATATCCCCTTCATTACGGAATCATCATTTCACGCCACAGCCGCTTCAGGCATAGTTTTTATGCTCGTAAAAGCTAAACTAATTATAAAGCTTTATGAGGAACATTTTGATTAAAACACCTGCCGTTCTCAGTATACTGCTGGCAGCATGCTTGTTTTTCGCATCATGTAAAAACATGAGCAGTGCACGCAAAGGCACGTATATCGGGGCAGCCGGAGGAGCGGCAGCAGGAGCGGCCATAGGTAAGGCTGCCGGTAACACTGCCATGGGGGCTATCCTGGGGGCAGCCGTGGGTGGAGCCACAGGTTATGCCATAGGCCGCTACATGGACAAGCAGGCTGAAGAACTGAAGAAGGACCTGGAAGGCGCCGAAATTGAACGTGTCGGTGAGGGTATCAAGATTACCTTCCGCGACGGTATCCAGTTTGCTCTCAACTCTGCAGAGCTTTCGACAACGTCGCAGGCCAACTTGCGCGACCTCGCCACTACGTTGAATAAATATGACGACACCAATGTGCTCATAGAAGGTCACACAGATGCTACCGGAACGAGAGATTATAACATGGGCCTGTCGGAAAGAAGAGCTGCTGCCGTGGCAACCTATCTTCAATCCCTCGGTGTGAATGCAAAACGACTAACCATAGAAGGATATGGTCCCGATCAGCCAGTAGCAGACAACAGTTCAGATTACGGACGCCAGCAAAACAGAAGAGTGGAAGTTGCTATTTTTGCCAACGAGAAACTCAAGCGCAAAGCCGAAAAAGGACAACTCGGAGAAATACAGAATTAAATGAAAATAAAAAGTTCAAAGTATAGAGCATCATGTTACACTTTATACTTTGAACTTTATGCTTTAAACTTTATGCTTTAAACTTTATGCTTTATACCTTGACAGCCTTAGCTTCCAACACGGTTTTCTTTTTCCCTCTCATATAAATTACCAGTCCGACGAAGGCCACGGTCAAAATGATCGGAATGACCAGGGTTACATTCAACACTTCGGGACCCGCAGCACGTTTGGCCTCGAAAAGTATATTGGCCATTTCGCTTCCCGCCGGTGCTTCCAGATACTGTTTCAGTTCAGCACCCGCCGGAAGTTTGCCAGCCAGCAGACTATCGTAATAGCTTGACATGAACATCATATAAAGAGATACGGCAAACATGCCGGCCCCACCCATAAGGTTGATCCCTACTGCGCCGGTCTTCGGCAGATTTTCAGAAACAAAACCAAGCATCGTGGGCCAGAAATAACAAACGCCCATACCGAACACCAGCGCGCCCACGAAGATCATATTACCCGTAGAATGCCCCAACATGTATAATCCTAATGCGGACAGGATAGCTGAGATCAGCAACACACCCTGTGGCGAGAAACGATGAACAACTGGCTCGGCCAGGCCGCGACCGATCACCATCACGCCGGTGGTCAACGTCAGAATAAGAATGGCGTTGTCTGTTACACTTTTCAGAAGCACGTCTATCCACTGACCAGTGAACAATTCGGTGATGGCTGTGCCAAACATACAGATGATCATAAAAATGAACAGCGGATTGAGAAGCGACTTATACATATCGCCGGTAGACACACCCGAAGCAACACGTTCTGTAAGGGGGAATTTCAAGCGCGAAAACATATAGCCATAGATCAATGTCGGGATGATCATCGTTGCCACTTGCAGTTGCCACCCGATGCCCATATCATTAAAGAAGAATACGATCAATGTGCCGATGACAATACCGCCTGGAAACCACAAGTGAAAATGGTTCAGCTTCGTGGTTTTATTGTCAGCATAAATTGTTGCGATCAGCGGATTACACGCTGCCTCCACTGTTCCGTTGGCAATACCGATTAATAGTGTCGAGAGAAATAAGCTCCAGAAACCGCCGGCGAAGATGGTGAGCACAATGCCGAGCAGGTGAAAAATAAATGCGAGCATCATCAGTCGTTTCATGCCGATAATGTCCACGACCATGCCACCGATGATCACCGCCAGCGGGAAACCCCAGAATGCTGTTGCTGTGATCGTTCCCAACTCGCTGGCCTTGAGATTGAAGTCTGTACCCAGCTGATTGAGAATACCAGCACGAATACCAAATGATAACGACGTTACTAATAACGCAAGACAACTGGCCCAAAAAAGACTGGATCGGTTTATAGTCTGTTCCATGGAGTTTTTAAAGTTTTAGTGGTGTAATTGATTGTTGAAGATGAGGGGAATATTTTTTTCGTGCAAATCCATTTGTTTCCGTGCACCGTGATATGGTTTTGTAAAAAGCTCCCGCAAACGTTATCATAGTTCAAACGAGAAACCTTTCTCGGTAAGTTGGTTATAGATCTTTTTGTCGAATCGATACAGTTTGGCGGCGCGGTGCGAAACATCCTGCTGCTTTTCGCCGCACGGCACCAATAGGTTCATATTCAAAAGTTTTCGTCTGAAGTTCGGCTTATCCAGTTGGGTTTCCAGGACGGCTTCATATAGTTTCTGTAAATGGTGAAGGGTGAATTTTTTGGGCAACAGATTAAAACCGATTGGCTCGTGCTTCACCTTGTGCTTGAGATGCTGAAAACCGAAGTCCAGAATTTCATGATGATCGTACGGCAGCTTCGGGACGTCGTGCACCTTAAACCATTGCGCGTCAGACGCGGTGAAGCCCGGGTTTAAAGAATAATGATCTGCATTCACCAGAGCGTAGTAGGCGATGGTAATAACTCGCTTGCCGGGATATCGTTCGACAGCGCCAAAAGACCGAAGCTGTTCCAGGTAAATATTCGAAACACCCGTCAATGATTTCAGCAGTCGGTTGGCGGCTTCGTCAACACTCTCATTGTATTGGATCCAACCGCCCGGCAGCGCCCAACGCCCCTGGCTGATCCCTTCGCCGTGCTTGATCAGCAGAATGTCCAGTTCGCCCTCGCGAAACCCGAAGATCAGGCAGTCGATGGACAACGCATCAATGATCTCATCGGAAAAATTGTTGACGGGCATCTTCAAATAAACCTTTAAGTTTTGAAGTTAAAAAATAAATTTAAAAAATATAGTCATTTTGACTATTTGTAAATATCATTGCTCTACAAACCTCGCGCATGAACAAACTCCTGTTAGGTCTCGACATCGGAAGTTCTTCGGTAAAAGCCTGTCTCGTTACCGTGGAAACCGGAAAGACCCTGGCCATGACGCATTCTCCGGCAGAAGAAATGCCTATGGAGTCGCCGCATCCGGGATGGGCCGAACAAGACCCTGACCTGTGGTGGCAACATGTGGTGCTGAGCGTGAGAGCCGTTCTCCTGCAATCGGGCGCCAAACCTGAGCAGGTTACGGCCATTGGCATCTCATACCAAATGCACGGACTTGTCGTGGTAGGCGAGGATCTTAAACCGTTGCGGCCCGCTATCATCTGGTGCGACAGCCGCGCGGTAAAAGTAGGCCATCGCGCGTTCGGCGATCTGGGTCATAATTATTGTTTCGAACATTTCCTGAATTCACCCGGAAATTTTACAGCGTCTAAACTTCGCTGGATCCGCGAACAGGAGCCGGGCATTTACGAACGCATATATAAGATCATGCTGCCGGGAGATTACATAGCTTTCCGGCTTACGGGCGAAATCAATACGACCGATACGGGAATGTCGGAAGGGATTTTCTGGGATTACCAGGAAAATGCGATCTCGAAAAAGTTGCTGGCGTATTACGAGATCGACGAAAATCTCCTGCCCGCCATCGTACCGGTATTTTCAGAACAGGGCGAACTGCGGGGCGATGCCGCTAAAGAACTCGGACTGGTGCCCGGCACACTTATCTCTTATCGCGCCGGTGATCAGCCCAACAACGCGTTTTCACTGAATGTCATCAAACCCGGCGAGACCGCGGCCACTGCAGGAACTTCCGGTGTGATCTATTGTGTGACGGATAAAAACGTTTTTGATCCCAATTCAAGGGTAAATACTTTTATTCACGTGGCCAACACTTTGCATCGGCCCATGAAAGGTGTGCTGCTTTGTATTAACGGTACCGGCATATTGAACAGCTGGCTGCGCAGAAATGTATCCGCTCACAGCACACGGTACGATTACGATGAGATCAATAAGGTCGCGGCCGAGGCACCCATCGGCTCCGCCGGCTTGAGTGTCTTACCCTTTGGCAACGGAGCCGAAAGAATTTTGCAAAACAAGAATGTTCAGTGTTCATGGGAAGGACTGGATTTCAATCGCCACGGCCAGGCACATCTTTTCCGCGCCGCACAGGAGGGAATTGTGTTCGCCTTAAAATATGGTTTTGAAATTCTTCAGGGCATGGGCCTGCACACAGAAATGATCAAAGCCGGTTATGCCAATATGTTTTTGAGTCCCTTGTTCCGTGAAGCGTTCGTCAATACAATGGGGTCGCCTCTGCAATTATATGATTCAGACGGAGCCAAAGGCGCAGCCCTCGGCGCGGGCGTGGGTGCAGGTATATTTGCGTCGTTCAAGGAGGCCTTCGCAGGCCTTCAACTGATCC
>JBMOKS010000222.1:0-2693 GCA_049324355.1 Bacteroidota bacterium | reverse complement strand
AGTTGAAGGGATACATTC
The DNA here is from genome assembly GCA_049324355.1 of Bacteroidota bacterium. GTDB lineage: Bacteria > Bacteroidota > Bacteroidia > Cytophagales > Cyclobacteriaceae > Chryseosolibacter. The sequence goes on along the minus strand of JBMOKS010000222.1, from coordinate 2,675 downwards.
GGAAAATATTTGTGTTGCCTCATGAGGGTACTGATCCGGTTTGCGCGGCGTGCAACGACGAATTGAAGGACAAAAAAATAGTGGGCATGAAAATAATCTGGGGTTTTACACCGGACGGAAACAAGTGGATAGATGGAAAAATACTTGATCCTGGTAATGGCCGTATCTATACATCTTCCATTTGGCTGGAAGATGCTGACACGCTGAAAGTGCGTGGGTACCTGGGGCCCTTTTACCGATCGCAAGTGTGGAAACGGCGTAATTAATTTTTTTACAAACTGCCGATTGCCAGAGCCAATTCAATGCTCTTGCCCTTGTGTGCGTTCGGGTCGGTCTGGCGTTTTGCAAGTTGCTGTGTTGAATTAATCGTTACCACTCGTTGGTGAGTACCTGTAAATGGAAAGAAGCGAGTGACGCGTGCACCGATGCGTAAACGGTGTATCTTTATGCAGCTAACGCGCCAGGCGTTTGTGGTAATGCCATGGTTGAAACGTATATTTAAACATCAGCACGGACAAGCCAAATGATGTTTCGGAATATTGAAGTTGACAAAGCGGTTTCATCATTTGTGAAAAGCATTCTTGTGTTTGAAGGAACAGACGCCGCTGCTAAAACAAATCTGCCTTTCTTTGCCGATGGTTTTCCTGGTTTGATGTGCCACGAAACACCTCTGGGACTTTGCGTGAACCCTCATAAAAAAAGAATGCCTCCCCTGTTTGTATACGGACAAACTATTGAGCCCATTGAAATAGAGATTGAAGGAACGTACCAAATGATTGTGCTTCAACTTTTTCCATTTACCGTGAAGTCGTTGTTTAACATCGATCCACAATCGATCAACGACAATTGTTATGATCTGAGTGAGGAGAAGATACAGGTGCAAAACCACATATTCGTTGAATTGACGCAGGAGAAAGATCTTGACACGAGGATTTCCATACTAACGCGTTACATCGGCCGGTTGATCGAAGCAAAAAGAAACAGCTTTGATGCGGCAATACATTCGGCTATTACCAAAATATTATCGGCAAAAGGGAAATGCAGTTTGACTGACACGGCAAACGAAGTACACCTTACGAAACGAACCTTTGAAAGACGGTTTGTATCCGAAACGGGACTTTTGCCAAAGCAGTTTGCCAAGATCATTCAATTTCAAAATTCGCTGACACAACTAACCGTAAAAGATTTTACCTCGCTAACGGATGTAGTGTATAGAAATGGATTTGCCGATCAATCTCATTTTATTCGCGTTTTCAAATCGTTTACCGGAAAAACACCAAAACAGTTCATCGCGAAAACACGCGACCGCTGATTTTGTCGCTTTTGTTCTATTCTACCCGGTAGAACACGGGCACCTTGCATAAAAATTGAAACAAAAACATCCTGTTTATGCAAGTAATCATTTTTGGAGCCACCGGCTCGCTCGGTACCTATGTGGTAAAAGAAGCATTGGCCAACGGGCATTCCGTAAGAGCCTTTACCCGAAGCGGAGACAAAATAAAGGACATTGAAAGCAGCCAACTTTCGATTGTTAAAGGCGACGTATACCGCCTGGCAGACGTACAAACGGCTATTGAGGGAACTGACGCCGTACTATGTTGCCTGGGAGACGGCGCCGCAGGCAACGTGCGGGCCACCGGCACACTGCACATCGTAAAGGCAATGGAACACGTTGGCGTAACCCGGCTGATTTGCCAAACCACACTCGGGTTGGGTGACAGTTGGAACAATCTTAATTTTTTCTGGAAGCATATCATGTTTGGCTTTTTTCTAAAGAAAGCTTTTACCGACCATCAATTGCAGGAGCAGCACATCAACGCCAGCAAACTCGACTTTACTATTGTGCGACCGAGTGCGTTTACCAATGAACCGGCGGCGAAAACGTTTAAAGTAGGTTTTAATGCGCAGGCACGTAATCTACGGCTTAGCATACCACGGGCAGACGTTGCTTATTTTATGGTGGACCAGCTAAACTCCAGAAAACACATACGCGACACGGTTGGCATTTCGAACTGAGGGGCGACTGCCCTTCCGTTCCGAATGCTATTAAGAAATGAATGCGTTCCATCGCATTTTAGTTGCCACGGTATGTACTGCGCATGGTTAGTAACTTGCAACGCGCAGTGTCCAGAAGAAAAAAGTACATTTTAACCTTCGGCTGAACAAAACGAAAACGCGATGCGCGAGCTATAGAAGTGGAACGTCAGCCTTCGTCTTGGCTCTGCGTTCAATAATGCTGCGGCAGGTAAACCCGGATCATTTCGTGGAAGTATGCGCCTAACGACATCCCTTATCTAAGCTACCTGAAAAGGGGTAATTATGGCGGGTTAACCAAAACTTAACACGCGTCGCGATGGTGCCGGCTATCTATTCTTTATATTCACTGAGCTTCATCCGCTAAAGAAACCTGTAGCAGAAGTTGGGGAAAATTGTTTGCCATCGCCGCAAGGCGGTGTGCCACTTTTCGCCACTATTAAACCCCAACACGTTATGAAAATAGGATGCTACAATCTAAACAACCTCTTCCAACGACCAGCAGTGTTTGAACTCGACGGCTTTGCTGCTGAAGTAAAACCTATTTTAAAAGACTATGACAAGCTGGTTTCACTGCTAGCGAAGACATGCTACAAAAACGATGAAGCAGAAATAAAATCACTAATAAAGAAGCGCGTGGA
>JBMOKS010000221.1:960-2694 GCA_049324355.1 Bacteroidota bacterium | reverse complement strand
CGAACGCAAGCATGGAAGACCTGGTGGCGTTATTTCCTCATTTAGACAAAACCAACATCGGCGACGATGAACTTCACCAATACCTCGTCAATTTAATGCGCGGCGATCTTCATTTGCTAAATGCGTACCGCTACCAAAAAGATTCGAAGTTAAACGTTCCCATTGTGGTTGTTCACGGCAACAACGATCCACGCGTAACAGCCGAACAAGCGGTGAAGTGGACCGAAGAGACAACATCGTCGTGTGATATTCATGTGCGACCCGGCGGGCACCGCTACATTGATCACGATAGTGCCTTTCTCACCGACCTGATCAAATTCGAGTGTACTCAGCCTGTGCCCATCAATAGCCGACGCGTAGTATTATGAAATCGCTCAAGAACGACATCGTGGGTACGTGGAAGCTGGTCTCCTGGACATATCAAAACGAGGCAGGAGAAGAAGTCGAGTACTTCGGCAAAAACAGCACCGGCATTCTCATGTATGATGCACATGGGTACATGAATGCACAGCTAATGAAGCCGCGACGAAACAAATTTGTGTCAGACTCCATCAGCGGTGGAAAACCCGAGGAAACCAACGAAGCGTTTCACAGTTACCTGGCGTATTACGGAAAGTATCACGAGGAGCAGCCGGGCGAGATTGTTCACTTGGTGGAAGGTAGTCTTTTTCCCAACTGGGTAGGCAACCGACAAGTACGTTACGCCAGCATTGAGGGAGATCGACTGATCGTAAGCACTCCTCCGATTCCGGCGCAAGGACGTGACATCGTCTTTCGTATCACCTGGCAAAGAATTTAAAACTTACTCTCACAACAATAAACAATTTAACCTCTAACAATTATTCAAACTTTATGGAATCACTGTTCAAATCAAAAAGCATCGAAATCAGTTACGACCCTACCCACAAGTATCTGTATTGTAACTGGCTCGGCTTTCAAAACAAACAATCGATTATGGAGACCGGAGCTGTGATACTGGATCTATTCAAGAAAAAGGGCATCAGTAAAATCTTAAACGACAACACGAAGGTGACAGGTCCGTGGCAAGATGCCGCTGAGTGGACAGCTACCGTTTGGTTTCCGGATATGATAAAAGCCGGTCTTCTGCATTTTGCCTGGATATTCAGCGAAAACATTTTCGCGGAACTCTCCGCAAAGAAAGCCATGCCTGCCAACGACATCGTCAAGTCGTTCAACCGACTTGAAGAGGCGCGGCAATGGTTGATACAGGCGAAGTAATCGTTTATTTCCTCAATGAATACAACAACAACCCTGGAGCTGATCCGGGGTTGTTTTTTTGATCAATTTATTGGAGTCGTTACTCCACCAACGACAGCAACAAACTTTTGAGTTCTGGTTTAGATGGACGCGGCGCGTGTGTCGATACAATCTTCCCTTGCTGGTCAATAATCATGTACACAGGCACACCATGAATACCGTAGTTTTTCCTAAAACTGTCGTCCTCCTGCCGTGTGATGCGCAAATGAACACCGGCCCATGTCGGGTGAGACTCCAGATATCTTAGCCAATCTTCACTTTTTCTATCGATAGATATGTTGAGAAAAACGAGCGATCGTCCTTTTAGTTGCCGCTGCAATTCTATGGCAAACGGAACTTCGCGCACGCACGGGCCGCACCATGTAGCCCATAGATCAACAAAAACGACCTGGCCTTCAAATGAGGAAAGCGATTTTACCTGACCATCTGGTGTTACACCCGAAATATCTGGCGCTA
>JBMOKS010000221.1:0-950 GCA_049324355.1 Bacteroidota bacterium | reverse complement strand
CGCATATCTTTCAAAAGATCGTTGTAATTCGGACGTGTAGATCGAATTGAACTCCGTTTTGAAAGATTGAAATAACGTGTCCAACTCAGCAGTCTTTCCCTGTTCGCTCAACCACTCGTGAATATTTTTTGCCTTCATGTACTCACGGACATTTAACGGTACATTACTCCTTTCGATAACGCTGTCCACCCGGAGTGGCCAATAGAGTCTTGGCCCATCCCAGGTTGCGACATCAAAATCTCTCGCGCTAATGTGACTGAGATAGTAGTAGACGTAGTTATAATAGTGAGGATAGCTCAAGGCCATCAGCAGCGAATCTGCAGGTGGCCGTTCATCGAATGAGAGTAGTCGCGCCGGGAAAGAAATCTCACTCAGCTGGCCTGTTTCCACGTATGCCATTATTTGTTTCACAAGTGTGTCGTTGTGGTAATGGTACAATCGGGTAGACCCCATACGGGCTAGCTCACTGTTGTTTATTCGGCGAATCAAATCTTTCACATCGTCGCCAGCCTGATGAGTGTTATTGAACTCGGAAGAAAAACTCTCAAATATCGCCTTAACGGAATCAAAACGAGAAAAGAAGTCCCCCAAAGGCATTTCTTCCGTCCCTTCTGTTTTGTATATCAGCGGGCTAATCGCGCACAGGTACGTATTGATAAGTTCATTGTCGCCTGAAAATGAAAACGTTGCATCATCTTCGACAGAGATTGCCAACTCCGCACCTGGCGTTAGAAGAACTAAATGCCGTCGATCAGCAAATTGAAAGGAGGCAAACAGTTCCTTCGGTACGCTAAGTTTCAAATGCTTTGTTTCGCCAACGTCCATTGGGCTCATTGCCAGTGTATCGAGCCAGAAGCCATCATCATGTATGATAAAAAGTGAGTCCCTGCGTCCTGTATGATTATTAAACACAACCCTGACTTCGTTAGTCGGGCGATCACAACTTATGG
>JBMOKS010000220.1:0-2701 GCA_049324355.1 Bacteroidota bacterium | reverse complement strand
CTACCATAGGCCCGTCACCCTCCAAAAAGGTGGCGAGTCCAGATTTCAATCTGTGAAGAATGGCCTCAAGAAAATTCAGGGTGATGGGCTGGTCGCTATCCACGATGGCGTGAGACCCCTGGTCAGCAAGGAGATTATAAGCACATCTTTTAGGTTGGCCAGTACCCACCAAGCTGCGGTTGCTGCCGTGCCGTTGAAAGAATCTATTCGAATCACCGATCAGCATCAGACTAAAGCACTGGACCGGTCACACTTCAGGCTTATTCAAACACCGCAGACGTTCCAGGTTTCCATCATCAAAAAAGCTTATGAACTGGAAGAAGACGCGAGTCTTACCGACGACGCCAGTGTAGCAGAGCGAGCAGGTTTTACCATATCACTTTTTGAGGGCAGTTACGAAAATTTAAAGATCACTACGCCTGAAGACCTTATTATAGCAGAAGCCCTGATCCAAGCGCGTAAGTAGCGTAATGCTAAGTTGGTATTATCTGGCCGCTGCCTTGTTTGCTTCCCAAGAGAGGTCTATTCAAATAGAAACAGCATCGATTTTAAACGCTAATTCCATTAAACATCTCTAAAAAGCTCGCTCACAGCATCTTGTAGAAAAAAATACTCAGATCCATGAGCAGCCTTGCACGGCTGCTTTATTTCCTCACCGAAAACGTTTGAAATGGGCCAAGGAATGTGTTTTTTTAAATCCTCATTCCATCCAGTTAACCCATTTTAACCCAAACTGTCTATGAATAATAGATTTACCATCGAGCTTCAAGAAGTAACGCTCGAAAGCCTGAGCCTTGTAGGTGGCAAAAACGCCTCCCTTGGCGAAATGATCGGCAATCTCTCCGGCATGGGTATTAATATTCCGTATGGATTTGCCATTACCGTAGATGCCTATTGGGAATTTTTAAAGTTCAACGGCCTGGAAGCCAATATCCGAAGTGCGATCAAAGGTATTGATATGAACAACCTGATATCGCTTCGAAAGGGCGGAACCCAAGTTCGACAGATGATCCGCAACGGTAAGTTTCCCAAAGAAATGGAGCAGGAGATCATAGAAGCTTACCAGGCACTATCGCATCGATATGACCAAGAGGCCACAGACGTAGCGGTTCGTTCCAGTGCCACGGCAGAGGACCTGCCCGACACTTCGTTTGCCGGCCAGCAGGAAACTTACCTGAACGTGCGTGGCACAGAAGGCATCATGGAATCCGTCCGTAATTGTTTTGCTTCACTGTTCACCGATCGGGCCATCTCCTATCGTGAACATTTTAAATTCGATCACTTTGATGTGGCTCTTTCGGTGTGTGTGCAAAAAATGGTTCGTTCAGATCTGGCGTCATCTGGTGTGGCTTTCTCTTTGGATACGGAATCAGGGTTTAAAGACGCTGTGATCATCAACGGATCTTATGGTCTTGGGGAGATGCTGGTACGAGGTGCCGTATCACCTGATGAATTTATCGTGTTTAAACCTACACTATCAAAAGGTTTCGAATCGATCATCGAAAAAAACCTCGGTAAAAAAGACCGTAAGATGATCTATGGTGACGACCCCGGGCAACTCACCAAGGTAGTAAGTGTGCAGAAAGACTATCAGGAAAAATTCTGTCTTCAGGAACAGCAGGTACTTGAACTGGCGCGGTGGGTTTGCGCTATCGAAAAATACTATTCCGACAAAAAAGGCCATTGGTGCCCCATGGATATCGAATGGGCCATCGATGGTCTTTCCAATCAACTATTTATCGTACAGGCTAGACCGGAAACCATTCACTCCAGGGCCGACGATAACAAACTGGTGGAGTATAAGATCAAAGAGGCCATGCCCGAAAAGCGCCTACTCAATGGTATCGCGGTAGGCAACAAGATCGCCCATGGTAAAATTGTGATCATGTATTCACTCGATGGTCGGGATGGTTCTCACGACGGCATTGATTTCCACGAGGGCGACGTGCTAGTGACTGACATGACCGATCCGGATTGGGAACCGATCATGAAAAAAGCTTCGGCCATTGTTACCAATAAAGGCGGCCGTACCTGTCATGCAGCTATCGTGGCCCGCGAACTGGGCGTACCTGCTATTGTGGGAAGCGGCAATGGTACAGACACATTGAAGGATGGCCAGGTGATCACTGTCTCTTGCTGTGAGGGTGATGTGGGATATGTTTATGATGGGGAAGTTCCATTTATAAAGCTCGAAACCGACTTGAATGACCTCCCGGAAATCGGCACACCAATCATGCTCAACGTAGCGTCGCCTGAACTGGCGTTTAAATTCTCGCGCATCCCTAATGCCGGCGTTGGTCTGGCACGGGAAGAGTTTATCATCAACAACTACATTCAGGCGCACCCCTTGGCGTTACTTCATCATCATGAGCTCAACGACAAGGAGCTTACAGCCAAAATCAAAAAGCTCATCACCGGTTACTCATCTGAAGAATCGTTCTTCATCCATAAATTATCTTATGGCATCGGCAAAATCGCGGCGGCGTTCTATCCAAACCGGGTTATTGTTCGCTTTTCCGATTTCAAGACCAACGAATATGAAAACCTATTGGGCGGATCGTACTTCGAGCCGAAAGAAGAAAATCCGATGATCGGGTGGCGTGGAGCATCGCGCTATTACTCCAAAAAATATCGCCACGCTTTCGGACTGGAATGTCTTGCCATCAAACGTGTTCGTGAGGCCATGGGACTAACAAACGTG
>JBMOKS010000219.1:0-2709 GCA_049324355.1 Bacteroidota bacterium | reverse complement strand
ATTAACGCGGCAATAAGTAAATATGGTTTGGTGGTTGGGCAAGTGCAGTCAGGCAAAACATCCAACTACACTGGACTGATTTGTAAAGCGGCTGATGCAGGTTATAAACTAATCATAGTACTAGCAGGTGTTCACAATAATCTGCGAAGTCAAACACAGTTAAGGCTTGATGAAGGATTTCTTGGGTTTGACACGCAGCATGAGCGCGCATTCCGCCAAAATAATCTCTGGATAGGAGTTGGCAGAATTGACCAAAACAGTGTTGCGCATTCTTTGACTTCAAGCAAGTCCGATTTCAATGTTGGCGCAGCAAACGCCATTGGTATAAACTTTAATACCAATGAGCCGATAATAGCAGTTGTCAAGAAAAATGGACGAGTTCTGGATCGCTTACTACAGTGGCTTTCTGCACAAGCGGTTGAAATTGACGGGCGTAGAGTTATCAGAAACAAATCTTTGCTTCTAATTGATGACGAAGCGGATAATGCATCCATAAATACAAACCGTGATGAGGATCCTGCTACAAAAATTAACCGTTCAATCCGCGATATAATCAGACTATTTGATCGAAGCGGGTATGTGGGGTATACAGCCACACCCTTCGCAAATATTTTCATTCCTATAATTGAGGATGATTTGTTTCCGAGGGATTTTATTATAAATCTATCGGCGCCTTCAAATTATGTTGGCCCTGACAAGGTATTCGGTTTTAGATTTTTGGAGAACGAGGAAGAAACACAAAGCGTTTTGCCAATAGTCAGACGAATCGATGATTTTCATACATTTCTTCCTGACAGACTACGTTTCCGGGACAATTTCTTTGAATTCGGAGCCGACCCGGATGGCAGAACGGAAATACCTTTACCGACTGAAATTCCAGCATCATTACGGCTTGCTATCAAGTGCTTCATTATTTCGTGTGCAGTGCGCCGGCTCAGAGGCCAAACTAATGTGCACAATTCTATGCTTGTTCATATCTCCCGCTTAGTTGCCTGGCAACGACGGGTAAAGCAACTTGTTGAAGATGTATTCGACTTCTACAGGCGAGGTATTGAAATGAATGTGCCGGCAATCATTGAAGAGTTGCGAAAGGCTTTTGAGGAGGATGGTGAGAATTACAAATCATATGTATCTACATCGAACTTCATATTAAACACACCTTTGCGAGATATGGACCCTCATGTGCAGATACATAACTGGCAAGATGTTCTGGTCCACCTCAATGAAGCTGCCTCACGGATACTTGTGAAAGAAATAAATGGAGGATCGGCTGACGCTTTAAACTACTTTGATCACAAAAATGGTTTATCAGTTATTGCGATTGGAGGCGATAAACTTTCCCGAGGGCTCACGCTCGAAGGCCTTTCAGTCAGCTATTACCTTCGGGCGTCAAGGATGTATGACACGCTGATGCAGATGGGGCGATGGTTTGGATACAGACCTGGATATGTAGATTTGTGCCGGTTATTTACAAGTCGGGAATTGAATGAATGGTTTTGTCACATTGCTTTAGCATCTGAACAACTGAGAGACGAATTCGACTATATGTCTGATATAGCCGGCAGTACTCCTGATCAGTTCGCACTTAAAGTGCGTACGCATCCTGGTGTGTTACAAATCTCTGCATCGAATAAGATAAGGCGTGCTGAGGAAGTAAGGGTGTCATGGTCAGGACGATTAGTGGAAACTTACGAGTTAAGCAAAGACCCCCTTAAAATTGACTCCAATCTGCGATGCACATTACGTTTTATTAACTCGCTTGGTGAAGATTTTGAACGCAATTCCAACTACTTTTTATGGCGGGACAAACCATTTGAATCCGTTAAGCAATTTATATCAGGATTTCAGGGCTACGATAACCTGAAATCTGCGGCACCAAATAACCTGCTCAAATTCATCGATGTAAAATACAGGAATGGGGAGCTGGATCAATGGAATGTTGGGGTAATAACAAAACAAAAGGGCAAGAGCTTTAACGTCAATGAGTCGGTTGAGGTTAAAATGATCGAAAGGACACAAGCAGACAATTCAACGAATGAGCTTTACTACATCCGTAATTCACACATCATTAACCCTCCGGATGAATTCATTGATCTAACGGACGAGGAAACTGCTCAAGCATGGGAGGCATCAGCCAGGCTGTGGAGAGAAAAAGCAAAAGAAGGAGAGCCAACAAGAATAAATGGTGACTGGGTCAGGAATCAGATTAGAAAACCAAACCGTGTTTTATTACTCATTTATTTCTTGGATCCATCAAGGGCAGGAATTACAGACAACGCGAATCCAATTATAGGATTTGCCATTAGTTTCCCTGGAACTGACAGAGATGATGCCGTTAGTTATGCCGTGCACCAGCAGCTGCTGCCAATGTTCAATCAGGAGGATACCTTCGAAATAACCGAAGACGATGACGAAAATTGAGAAAATATGGCAGGAGCTAGAATCTGATCAGTCAGTTTCAAGTGGCTTGGTTATAAGGAGATATTCAGGAACAGTCTTGCCTGATGTGTTTGTTGCTTTACGGCAACCTCATAAGTACAAGGCCATAGCCGCATCATTTCCGAAAACTTTTACCGTAAATCTGCTTTCATTTTCAAATCTCAGGGACATTGAGCTTCAGTTAATTCCAGATGAAAAACATCAGGACAAAAACATATTGCTGTTGTCCCTTCTGGATGCCCACCATACAGACATCTTTGCCGTGTTATG
>JBMOKS010000218.1:0-2715 GCA_049324355.1 Bacteroidota bacterium | reverse complement strand
CTTTCAGGTTTTCTGGCGTAATGGCCGGGAGAGCTTTTTCCGCACGGTCCATCAGCAACACCAGGAAACTTCTCCACAATAGCACGGCAGCAGGCATTTGCTCTACTACCATCGAGTACATGCTTACCGGATGGAACGGAACATCGCCGATGCGGTCTTTGTTGAGGTCGTAGCCTTCGTACTTATCCCAATAGTTGCCCTCAACTCTGTTAAGCACGAGCGACCCATTCGTCGCAAGATCGAAAGTGTTTGCTTTAAAATTGTTGTTTAGGAAGGAGTTACCGTCGCAACTTGCCTGAAGCCTGATGGCATATCCATTTTGTGTGAATTCATTTTTAGTGAATTCGATTCGACTCGAGCCTTCCATAAAAATTCCAATACTATTTTCAATGAAGCGATTGTTTCGAACCTCACTATCCCGAATATCTTTTAACAGTAGTCCATATGCAGATGATCCCCAATTGCGTTCAAAAGTATTGTTGATCATTTTTACTCCGGTTGTGTACATTACAGCCACGCCGGCGCCGTTATTGATAAACTTGTTGTCTCGATATTCATTGTGGTGAGAGAACATGAAATGAAGACCATAGCGCATGTTGCCTTCACTGTGGTTATTGGTGATCAGAGAATTTGTCACAAACTCAAAATAGATACCGTCTCGGTGACCTTGAACCTTGTTATTGTTGATAGTGATATGATTGCACTTCCAGAGATGAATGCCGTTTCCTATCTGATGTTCGGCTTGTGCATTGGCTTTTAGTTCGTTGTCTTCAATCCAAGATTGTGAAGAATTTGAGATGTGGATGGCGAAAAAAGTGTCTTCAAATTGGTTGCCGATGATTTTAATGCGTTTAGAGTCCAGGATTTTGATCGCGGCGAGGTCGTAGATGCTGGCGATCCCTGTCTTGACAAATTTGAGCCCTCTGATGGTAACAATGTTTGCATGAAGGGTAATGATCTCATATTTGTTTTCCCCATCGAAAACAGGAAAAGATTCGCCTATGATGACAAGACTTTTCTGAATAATAATGTTTCCTTCTTTGTAGATGCCCGGTTTCACAAGAATTGTGTCACCAGCTTGAGCTAGGTCAACGGCATGCTTCAGACCTCTGACATCGCCGTTTTTGGAAACAATAATGGTGCGGCCAAATACCGAAAAGCAAATCGTTGTGAGGATGATGTATAGTGCAAGTTTTTTCATTTCGTTTAGCACCAAAATGGAGTCCGGATTCTTTATTTATACGCTGTTATCAATTCACCCCAACTCAATTCAATTCCTTTCCAGGAGTCATTTTGACTCTCCAGGTTAGTTTTGTTTTGAAAGGCTGCAACGTTGCTCGCCATAGGACTCTTGATTTCCACAGACTTAACATAGAACGCAGTCTTCGCATCAATGAGAACGCCTGGCGATGCAAAATCTGTGATTAGATAATGTTTGATATCTTCGTCGGTCAATTGACCGTTGTTCAGGAAATTGATCAGGCAGTTTGTATCGTCGAACTTGAATATCTTCCCTTTTTTCGTTACAACTTCAGCTCCAAACTTGTTATCCACCAGCGTCATTTTGCAAGCGTGACAAGAATCTTTTCCATATTGCAATGGCTCGGGCTCGGTCGAACAAGAAATCATAAGCAGATAAACTACAATTGCTATTGCCGGATTGATTTTCGCTTTCTTAACTCTTGATCTATAAATTTCAAAACCTAACGTTCCGATCGCAAGCAATCCTGACACGAGGAAGATCCAACCTCCTAGGTCGGGCCCTGAAAATGCTGTAAAGTTCAGGAGTTGTTTGGTGCCGATGAGTGGTGGTTGATATGACATGCCCGGAACGACAATCGGAGCCCTGGGGTCAAGATTGTGTCCGTAATCATAACCCCACATGTAAAAGTCAACAAGGGCAACTGTTCCGCTTACTACCAGTAACAAGGCGTACGCAACTAACAAAAATCGTCTATTCACAATAGAAGTCAGAAGCCCAACCACAATCAGCACGGCCACGATGTAGATCATGTATGTAAATTCCGGAAACATGCCGACATCGATGTGTCTCATCCCGATATAGTGATTCAATGCGCTGATGATTTTTACATCACCGGTAATATCATTTATCCATATTTTCATTTCGAGGCCCTCCGGATATTGTGGTGCCCACATAAGGATTTGCCAGATCGGTACGAAATAGGCAGAGATCAACAGGAGTGCAGACAATGCCAGTATAATTCTCGAATATGCGGTCAATGATTTCATCAGTCGTTTGTTTAAATGAGGCCCCACCGTGAGATGGGGCCTTTCAACCTGTAAACTATGATTTACACCCTATTGACCAGCGCCACTTGTCTGATCTTCGGTATTTCCGGTTGAGTACTTTATAGGAACATTATTGCCCGGTGCAGAAACTCGCGCATAACCCTGCATCTCCTGGTGAAGAGCTGAGCAGAAATCTGTGCAATAGAAAGGGAACACGCCAACTCTGTCTGCTTTCCATTTTAAGGTCTGTGTTTCGCCTGGCATGATCAAAATTTCGGCATTGTTTGCCCCTTTGATGGCGAAGCCGTGCGGCACATCCCAATCTTGTTCGAGGTTCGTTACGTGAAAGTACACGTCGTCACCTTGTTTTATTCCCTCAATATTGTCTGGTGTTAAGTGAGAACGAATGGCTGTCATGTAAACGTGCACTTCATTGCCTTTTCGCTCGACTTTGGTTTTTGCTTC
>JBMOKS010000217.1:0-2730 GCA_049324355.1 Bacteroidota bacterium | reverse complement strand
TGTCAAATAAAGGTTGCCTGCTGAAGTCTGTCTCCAGGTGAAGTTCCTCCAACAAACAATCGAAGGGATAGAGCTGGTGATCATAAGCCTCGAGCATCGCAGATTTGACCTGGCGCAGATACGTTTCGAAGTTATGGTCACCGTTTACCGATGTGCGAATAGCAAGCATGTTCACAAAATTGCCCATCATGTTTTCCAGGTCCACATGATCACGACCAACGGTGGGTGTGCTGAGCACCAGGTCGGTTTCACGCGTGTACCGGTATATCAAAACTTTTAACGCGCCAAACAGAAGCATAAATAAACTCACACCCGATCGGCTACAGTAGATTTTCAGATCGTCCACTACTTGCTTTTCCAGTGTAAAATTCACGCGCTGACCGGAAAATGTTTTCACTTGGGGGCGAAGTTTGGCAAACGGAAGGTCGATCAGTGCAGGCGGTGACGCAAACTTGTTGAGCCAATAATGTTTATGCTCATCCCGTCCATTGACTTCGGTTCCTGTGTCGCCGTGGATGGTATAATTCTGCCACACGGCGAAATCTTTGTAATGTACGCGTAGTTTTTCGTAGACGAGATCTTCTTTGCTCTCGATGGCATTGTAACGGCTTATGATCTCGCGGCCTAAAAGTTCAAATGACCATTCATCAGAAATAATGTGGTGAATGGCAGCAAGCACGCGGAAATCGCCATCGTCTATTTTTACTACGCACATTCTGAAGAGCGCATCAAAGCGAAGGTCGAAAGGCTTATTTTCAACAGCCCGCTTTATAGCCTCGAATGCAGTATCCTTATCGGAGTGATTGGAAAGATCGACGATATTTACCGGAACCTCAAAATGCGCTGGCTCGATGATCTTTTGCCGGGGCACATCATCGATCTGGACAAACACCGTTCGCAGTGCTTCGTGGCGATCAGCGACTGCCTTCACTGCATTTTTAAAACTTTCGGCGCTGAAGTTGCCCGTGAAATAATGAATTGTTGGGATGTGATAAGCATGCCTGTTCGCCGAATTCGCGCGATCGAAATACCAAAGGCGCTTTTGCGCGTGCGATACCGGATAGTGATCTTGTTCTTCAACGGCCATCGATGCCAGTGGTTGGTGGTCTTTTTGGGCAGCCGCCTCCAGGATTTCAGCCAGCGTTCCTATTGTGGTATAAGTGAAGACATCACTGGGTTTTATTTTCATGCCGAGATCCCGTCCGATGTGATAGACCAATTGAATAGCCTTTAACGATTCGCCGCCGAGACTGAAGAAGTCTTCGTTGATACCGATCGGTTCTCTTCGCAAAACGTTTTGCCAAATCGTCTGCAACTTCCTTTGAAGTTCATTTTCCGGTTCAACAAATCCTTCCACTTTAAGCCCGAGATCTTCTTTTAAGAGTTTCTCTGCATCCAGTTTTCCATTCCGGTTAAGTGGAAAGTCCTTCATTAACCTGAAGATAGACGGCACCATATAGGGTGGAAGAAACTTCTTAAGGTAACCGTTCAGATCTTGCTCTGTTCCTGACGCAGAAGTATAAAAGGCAACCAGCTGCAATTCGTCTTGTGATAAAGCTTTGGCGAGCACTGCTACTTTCTCTACTGCGTGATGTTGCAACAGCAAGGTTTCTATTTCCTGAAGCTCTATTCTATATCCTCTAATCTTAACCTGGCTATCCAGCCTTCCCTGGTAGATCAATTGGCCGTCGCGAGTCCATTTGCCCTTGTCGCCGGTTCGATACAATTTGCCAGCAGAAACCAAAGCATGGTCAACAAACTTTTGTTTCGTAAGTTCTACCTGGCGCAGATATCCTTGTGAAACGCCGTCGCCGCTCACACAAATTTCACCCGAACAGCCTACGGGCAGCAGGTTCTGATTTTCATCGAGAATAAAAATACCGGTGTGTTCAATGGGTCTGCCAACAGACTCGTGGTCATCCACACTGCTGACTCTATTTACGCTGCAGCCAACAGTGGTTTCTGTCGGGCCGTATTCATTGAACAGCACGATGTTCTTATCAATGGCAAATAAGCTAGCGATCTGTTCGCGTGTGAGTTTTTCGCCACCGACGATCACAGTTTTAATATTTGTTTTGGCCACCGGAACATAAGACAATAATCCCAAGTGCGACGGCGTAAGCTTGATGGTGTTAATATCGTTCTCTTCAGAAAAGACGAAACGGACCAGGTCATCATTTTCCATAGCCGGGCAGATCACCAGTTTATCACCACGCATCAGCGTCGTGAATATGCTCGTCAGGGTAAGGTCGAATGCCAAAGAAGTAAACCATCCGAAAATATTTCCGCGTTGATTTTTGAAATAGTAAGCGTTTGCCCAGTTTAGGTAGTTGGCAAAACTTTTCTGCTGAATGGCCACACCTTTCGGTTTGCCGGTAGAACCCGAGGTATAGATCACATAGGCCAGGTTGCTCTGATCAACATTACTTTCCAAATTTTCGGCGTAACCACTGACCTCGTCAAGCTGCACGTCGAGCGCAAGAATATTTTGTGTCGACGATTCCGGCAGACTGAAGAGGAATTGAGATTCTGTCAATATTCCCGATACATTGGCGTCGTGAAGAATTGCAGCTATGCGATTGGCCGGCGAGCTGGCATCCATCGGTAAAAATGCTCCACCCGCCTTCATGATGGCCAATAAGCCGATGACACATTCTACCGATCTTTCTGTCATCACGGCCACGATATCGTTTGGCTTAAGCTTCCATTCTTGGGCCATAAACGAAGCCA
>JBMOKS010000216.1:0-2734 GCA_049324355.1 Bacteroidota bacterium | reverse complement strand
CAAAACTATCGACAAAGAAAACTGCACTATAACGAGAACTTTTCTGAACGTCGTTGCCCGGCGTCCACTCTTCAACTGGCCTTTCAGTACCTGTACCGGCTTAAACTCAGACATGAAGAACGATGGATAACTTCCCGCCACAAAAGCGGTAAACAAAACAATCGTTATACATATGATAAGAATACGATTATCCAGCAAGTTCAACCCCAGCGTCTTCCCTGTTATGTCATTAAACACCGGAATAAGCAATAGCGTAAGCAAAACGGCAATGCCTGCAGCAAGGCCTACCGTAACAAATGATTCACCCATAAACTGGCGAAAGAGTTGCTTGGGTACAGCACCAATCACCTTGCGAAGCCCAACTTCCTTGGCGCGTTTTGTAGCCTGCGCGGTGGCGAGGTTCATAAAGTTGATACAGGCAATGATCAACACAAAGATGGCGACGATAAAAAATATCTTCACGTATTCAATCCTTCCACCCGATTGTTTACCATTTTCAAACTGCCCATACAAATATGCATCTTTGGTGGGTTGAACAAATAGCTCAACATTGGTTTCCTTCACGTGCTCCCTCACTTCGTGTTTGAATTTGGCGCTAAAATCGGCCACATTGGTTCCCTCTTGCAGCAAGATAAAAGTTCTGATGTTATTGTTGTCCCACTGGCCAAGCCAGTTCTGGTTTTCATCGAAGAACATTTGAAAGGGTAGCAGGTATTCGAACTTCAACGATGAGTTTGCAGGGATCTCTTCCAGCACACCGGTAACCGTAAGGGCAACGCTGGTGTTCATGTTGAACATCTTTCCAATCGGGTCGTCGTTACCAAAATATTTCGTCGCCATTTTCTGGCTGATGATGATCGAGTTTTTCTCCTTTAGCGCAGTCTTCACGTCGCCGGCACGAAGAGGAAAGCTGAACATCTCGATAAAATCCTGATCGGCATACCGGCCGGTTTCATAAAACGATCTATCGCCAAACTGAAAAAGATTGTTCACCTCCCAGGTGTAGCGTGATGCCATTTCTATTTCAGGATACTTTTCCTTGATAAAAGGCGCCATGGGGCCCGGCGTAGACGAGAATGTATACAACTTGCCATCGGTATATTGTTGGTTTTCCATCACCCTGTACAGCCGGTCTACCTTTGTATGGAAGTGGTCGTATTGCAGTTCATCGTTGACCCAAAGAAAAATGAGCAGCGCACTGCACATACCGAAAGCTAAACCCAAAATATTGACCGTAGAAAATAACTTATTTCGGAAAATATTCCGGAAGGCGACGACGAGGTAATTCCTGATCATAGTTGGTAAAGTTTGGTTAATGACAAGCCGTTCCCAAAAGGGTTGCTTCACCTTTTACTACTTCCCATATGGCAGGGGGTTACACTTTTCCAGGAGTTTTTGTATTGCCCCCTTAAACCAGAGGCAAGGAACTTCGATTTAGTTCGTTATCGGCAATTCAATAAAAAAGGACGTCCCCTTCCCTACCTCGGTCTCAAACCAGATTTTTCCGTTCATGTGCTCTATAGCCTGTTTGGCAATGGCCAATCCCAATCCTGAACCGGATCTTTTGGTGCTAAAGTGGGGAACAAACACGCTTTCTACAATAGAGGGTTCAATACCCTTGCCATTATCATGAAACGATACCCTGCATTGCATGCCCACTTTTTCGACCACAACATTTACTCTTATCAGCTGGCCCGGAATGCCAGACTGTAGTCCGTTCAATATGATGTTGGAGAACGTACGGCTGAGCAACTGATCGTCGCCCATCACCATGATCTCTTTGTCGGAGGTTTTAAAGTTAATGTCTCCTGTCGGGCTGTGAAGGTCGACTGTGCGCCTGACCAGCGATACCAAATCAATTCTGTGGATCACCGGCTCCGGCATTTTGGCAAACGTACTGAACGATGACGCGATCTCATTCAGCGTATCGACTTGCGACAATAGGGTCACAATCGCTTTTTGTAATTTGTCGTTAGCCGCCCCCGAATGATTTACGCTACGTTCCAGCTGCTGCAGCGTAAGCTTCATAGGTGTCAACGGATTTTTGATCTCATGTGCTACCTGTTGAGCAATTTCGCGCCAGGCTTTTTCGCGCTGTGTCTGCTCCAGTTCGCTTTTGCTCTCGCTCAGCTTGAAGAGCATGCTGTTGTATTCTTTTACCATCAGCCCAATTTCATCTTTGGCGGCCCAGGTCAATGGCACGTTCATTTTTGTCAGGCTGGTCTTTCGAAGGGAGAGTGTGATGAACTCGAGCGGGAATGTCAGCCACTTCGATACAAAATATGAAAGCACCAACAACACAATAAAAATGAGTGCAAAAATATTCAGAATGTTCGAAAGGATGTTGATCTGCATTTTTTCGATTGAGTAAGCCGACTGAAAAAAAGGGATGCCCAATATACCATTCAGCTTGCCCGTCTGCGGAGACTTTAGGGCGGCATACGAAACAAAGTAACGCAGGTCTCCGACATTTTCAGATTCAATGAACAGGTTGTTGCCGTCCCTGATCTTGAGAAAGGCCGTGGCGTTAATGTAGCGGGATAATAAATTACTTTCAAAGATCAACGGTTGGCTGGTTGCCAGCAGCACGCCATCGGTATTGTAAATGTTGGCGTCGAGATTCGAAAGTTTAGCGAGGTCCGCCAGACGGTTCTCAAACGCGATCTGATTTTCGTTCGATCCCGATATATAGTCATCCAGGTAATTGGCCATCTGCTGCCCGAAGGTTTTAGAC
>JBMOKS010000215.1:0-2742 GCA_049324355.1 Bacteroidota bacterium | reverse complement strand
CTGCCGGAATTCGAATACCTGACTGTATGAGCGGTTTGGATCACAGGTATGGACGGTTAAAATATTTAACATATTCTGCAATAGGCAGCAAAATGATTTTATTTTGCCACCGGATGCACATCAATCAACAACTTCTTCATACGCTGGAACTCATCAAGCTGGAGCGCACGGCCGATATGGAACAATATCGTCAAAAGGTTTTGCTTCGCTCGCTGAGCCAGCGCACTAAAGAAGGCACTACCTGGTACCCGGTGTCGTTAAAGCGCGACTACATCGGTACTGGTGAAAGGCTCGTTATTGAAATCGAACGAACAAATCATCTCGATCAACCGCACAGTTTTCAAAGCGGAAAACTCGTGAGTGTATTCTCCAACGCTTCCGGTAAACCAGAACA
This sequence comes from Bacteroidota bacterium, assembly GCA_049324355.1. Lineage (GTDB taxonomy): Bacteria > Bacteroidota > Bacteroidia > Cytophagales > Cyclobacteriaceae > Chryseosolibacter. Next base: position 2,348 of record JBMOKS010000215.1, on the reverse strand, counting down.
CGAACACGTCAACGGCGTGATCAATTACGTGCGCGACAATACCATGGTGATCACCATCAACAGCGACGACCTTCCCGACTGGCTCGACGACGGCATGCTGGGCGTAGATGTAATGTTTGACGAGATGACTTACCGCGAGATGGAATTTGCGCTAAAAGAGGTGATCAAAGCCGAAGACAATCGCGTGGCCCACCTTAAAAAAATAATTTTCGGTGCAGAGCGATCCACTCTAAGAACAGAAAACATAAAACCGGAGGCATCGGGAATTCTCAATGAAATTCAGTACGAGGCTTTGATAAAGGTCATCAGTATTGAAGATGTTGGGTTCATTCATGGGCCGCCAGGCACGGGCAAAACCACAACGCTGGTTCAAGCTATCAAATATGTTGCAAAGTCAGAAAAACAGGTGCTGGTTTGCGCGCCGAGCAACGCTGCTGTCGATCTTTTGGTTGACAAACTGAGCGAACTTGGACTTAACACTTTGCGCATCGGCCATCCTGCGCGAGTTACGGAACAGACATTGAGTAAAACGCTTGACGCGAAAATTGCAAGCCATCCGAGTTACCAGGAGCTACGCGCGCTGCGAAAAAAAATGGAGCAGGTTCGCGCCGCGGCGTCGAAGTTTAAACGAAACTATGGCTATCATGAAAAAGAACAACGGCGACAGCTAAAACAAGAAGCCAAACTTTTAAAATCAGATGCCGATCTGCTTGAGTTCTATATCGTAAACGACCTGCTGCAAAACAGTGAAGCCATTTGTTGTACGCTCGTAGGTTCGTCGCATCCCGTGCTGCGCGGCAAAAAATTCAACACAGTCTTTATTGACGAAGCTGCTCAGGCCCTGGAACCCGCTTGTTGGATTCCATTATTGCGATCTCAACGTGTGATCTTTGCCGGCGACCATCAGCAACTTCCTCCTACCATCAAGTCGATGGAAGCTGCGAGGCAAGGTTTAGCCGAAACACTTTTCGAAAAAGGAGTAAAAAATCAACCACACGCGGCATCGATGCTGCAGGTGCAGTACCGAATGCACGAAGACATCATGAAATTTTCTTCGCGTTATTTTTATAAGGACAAACTGATTGCACACGAATCGGTACGAACAAAACTTCTGCGTCCCAATCAATCGCCGGTTGAGTTTATTGATACCGCAGGCTGTGGTTACGCCGAAGCCCAAGATCCTGAGACCCTGAGCCGAATGAACGTTGAAGAAGCTCAATTGCTTATGACCCAGGTGGAAAAGTTGGCGGAAGAGGTAGGCGTTGACCTATGGATACAGGAACAGATCACCTTGGGGATCATTACGCCGTACAGTGCCCAGGTGGATCAGCTGCGCAAACTTGCCGAGGCATCTTCGGTGCTTGAATCGTTGAATAAACTTGTGGCAATCAACACCGTGGATGCTTTCCAGGGGCAAGAACGCGATGTGATCGCCATCAGCTTTGTGAGAAGTAATGACAAAGGCGAAGTTGGTTTTCTCGGCGATATCCGAAGGACCAATGTGGCCATGACGCGCGCCCGGAAAAAACTGATCATGGTTGGCGACAGCGCTACACTGGGATCGCATCCGTTTTACCTGGAACTCCTGGATTTCACACAGGCGGAAGGTTTTTACAAGAGCGCGTTTGAAATAGATAGTTAAGTTAAAAGTTAGCAGTTGACATGAACTTCTCGGACAACGTACTTCGATTTTATAAAGAGCTTGAGATCAAGACCCGCTTGCCGAAGGGGGTTGAGATCTTGAATCCTTACCAAAACAGAGAGGCGTTTCAATGTTGCGAGCAATTCTATCATAAATACTATGGCAACTCGTTTCAGCGTACAATCATTCTGGGCATCAACCCCGGCAGGTTTGGCGGCGGGTTGACAGGCATACCCTTTACTGATCCGGTAAAACTCGAGAAGATATGTGGCATACCAAATTCGTTTGATAAAAAAGCGGAGCTCTCCGCTGATTTTATTCATCAGATGATCGATGCCTTTGGAGGGTTGGAGGAATTCTACGCCAAATTTTACTTCAATTCCATTTCACCGCTGGGATTTACGCTGAATGGCAAAAATTTGAACTACTACGACACACCGGCGCTGATCAAAAGCCTGGAAAAATTTATTTTATCTTCCATGCACAAGCAGCTGAGCTTTGGCATCAATCGTAAAGTAGCTTACTGTTTGGGCGAAGGCGATAACTTTAAATATCTTCGAAAACTTAACGACAAAGAGAATTTTTTCGAGCAGGTTATACCACTGGCTCATCCGCGATTTATCATGCAATACAAACGGAGACTCGTGTCGCAATACATCGATGACTACCTGCGTAAACTAAGCGAACTTTAAATCACTGTCGAATG
>JBMOKS010000214.1:16310-25014 GCA_049324355.1 Bacteroidota bacterium | reverse complement strand
GTTTTCGCATGGCTTTGGCGCCACCCTCCTGTACCCATGTTGGTATTCGCGAGGTGAGCCCTGTGCCACTGGCTGTGTATGGATACATATTTGCCGTGATAGCCAGTCCGGCCTTACGGGCGCTATCGATCTTTTGGAGCAAGGTGTCGATCTTATTCCAGTTGCGGGCGATGTTGATCTTCAGGTGATAGATCTCCGCAGGAACATGGGCTTCGCTGGCAATACGAATTGTTTCATTTAAAGCTTGCAATATAAAATCACCTTCGCTGCGCATGTGTGTGGTATACATGCCGCCGTATTGTGAAGCGATTTTGGAAAGCTCGATCAATTCCTCTGTGGTGGCATAATTGGCTGGCGCATAAATGAGTGATGTGCCCAAGCCCATAGCCCCCTCTTCCATAGCTTGTTTCACCAGGTTCTTCATTCGTTCAAGCTCCGCCGCGGTGGGAGGTCTGTTGGCATGCTCCAGTTCGTGGATCCTGATGGTTGTAGCCCCGACAAAAGAGGCTACGTTGGGGCTTACACCTTTTTTTATCAAGTAATCAAAGTACCCCCCGAGAGTGGTCCACAGGCTGTCGACTGGTTTCTTAAGACTACGTTTCACGGGCCCCGGTGACCAGCCTTCTCCAAAAATCTCCAATGTTACCCCCTGTTTAATATCGCTCATAGAGGTGCCATCGCGCAGCAGGGTCCCGTCTGCCCAACTGAGCATGTTGATGAAACCCGGAGCCACAGCAAGTCCTTTGGCCTGTATTACTTTTTTGCCAACAGCATCTTTCAGATCACCGATGGCCGCTATGGTATCGTTTTGAATGGCGATATCGCCGACAAAGGGTTGGGTACCGGAACCGTCGTAGATCAAACCGCCACGAATAATGATGTCGAACTCAACCGGTGGTTTTTGTTGACACGCAATCGAAAAAAATAAAACGATCGCGAGCGATAATAGATAGCGCATAATATTGAATACGCCAATCAACTGAACTTTGTGCACAAAAAAAAGACGGTGTAAGAATATAAGTGTTATTTTATTTAACCACTCTCCCCAGCTTCATGAATACTGGAAAGGTTACGGTTTTTTGGATCCCTGCTTTCCAATAAGGCTTCAGTTTTTCGGAAAATGCTACCGCGGGATTTGTGCCGAGTGTTTTGATATATTTCTGTGTGGCCGACCATGAAGTAATGTATCCGGCAAACTGATCGAGGTCCCATTGCACAACGATTTCAAATTTTGGTGTTTCGATCACTTCAAAAGGGAACGGCACATCGCAGTACTCTCCCTCTACGAGTTTTCGCGCGCTGTCCCAATAAGGGCCGGCTGTGTTATGATAAAAGTCGAGGAACAATTCGTCAATGGCCGGTTCAATGGATAGGAGGGCGTATCCCCAAATGGCGAGCAAACCATGGGGTTTAGCGGTGCGTTTAGCTTCGCGGTAAAATTCATCGATCCTGAACCAATGCAAAGCCTGGCCTACTGTGATCAAATCAAACTGGTTGTCCTGAAACGAAGTCTGCTCGGCGCTGCTGACACTGTAGAAAATGTTGGATGCCTGGTGTGCTTCGTCAAGTTGTTGGCGACTGATGTCGGTAGCGAAAACTTTTTCAAAATCTTTGCCGAGCCTTTGTGCTACCTGACCGTTGCCTGTGGCACAATCCCATGCGGTGGACTGGCCATTCAGGTGCGAGAAGATGAACTGGTAAAGTTTTTCGGGATAGGTCGGTCGAAAGGTCGCGTAGATGCGGGAGTGACTAGAAAAGTAATCTTTCTGTGCCATGCCGATGCGGGTCAGTGTAGAAGTTTTATCAATAATTCCTTGTAGAATTTCGCGGCCACCATAGCGGTCATGTTTTGAATATCTCGCGCAGGATTTAACTCCACGATATCAGCACCAACGAGGTTGGCCTTGAGATTTTGAATGATAGAAAGCACCTGCCGTACGCTGAATCCACCAGGCTCATAGTGAGAGATACCGGGCACAAAAGCCGGATCGATAGCATCAAGGTCAAGAGAAATGTACAAAGGCCCCCCGAAATCAAACCGCATAGTATCCTGCCAGTTTTTCATTTCAATAATTTCAACACCGAACTTATCTGCTTGCGCCCGCTGGAGCGGATTTAATGTACGAATGCCTACCTGAACCAGGCGCCTCGCCAGCCGCTCCTCCATGATCCGCGCGAAAGGACACGCGTGCGAGAATTTATTGTTGCCAAAATGATCGTAAAGATCGCTGTGTGCGTCGATGTGAAGAATATTCAGATCGGAATATTTTTTACTGAAAGCTTTCACCGCAGGATACGTCACTGAATGATCTCCGCCCAGCGACAAGACTTTGTTTCCCTGATCGAGTTGATCGCTAACAGCTTGCTCAATTTGAACAAAGGCGTCAGGCATGGGCGACAACTTCAGGTCGCCGAGGTCTTTCCATTTTTTGTATTGCTCCAGGTCTGTTCCGTCTTCCGCGCAATAATTAGCGGAGTCAGAATGATACGCTTCTCTGATCCGCGCCGGGGCTGCCGCCGGACCTTTCAGATACGATGAGTTTTCATCTAAGGGAATACCTATTGCAACAACCATTAAGGAACGAGTTCGTTTAGTTTCTTTTCTACGTCAGAGCGATAAACTTTGTCGAGCCCTTCCGTATAAGGGTCGTGCCGTGAATATCCTTTTGCGAATAATTCTTTGGCACGGTTCAAATACGTTCTGACCTGTTCGATACTTCCGTTTTGGGTAGAGTTCTTCCAGGATCTCCAAAAATCATTTTTTAATGATCAGCGCAAGCTCACTCAGCTGTTCCTGTGCGATGGTCGACGGTGAATCGATCATTACATCGCGGCCTGCGTTGTTTTTCGGGAACGCAATAAAGTCGCGAATAGAATCTGCGCCGCCGAAGATTGAACAGAGGCGATCGAAGCCGAACGCAATGCCACCATGTGGTGGCGCACCAAACTCGAAAGCGTCCAGTAAAAAGCCGAACTGTTTCTTAGCTTCTTCTTCCGTAAAACCCAGGTGATTGAACATCATCTGCTGCGTAGGACGGTCATGAATTCGTATCGATCCACCGCCCACTTCAGTGCCGTTGATCACCATGTCATATGCATTAGCTCTCACTTTGCCTGGATCGGTATCCAGCAAGCGAATGTCCTCACGCTTGGGTGATGTGAAGGGGTGATGCATGGCATGGTATCGGTTGGTTTCTTCGCTCCACTCGAGCAGCGGGAAATCCAAAACCCACAGTGCAGAAAATTTATTTTTATCGCGGAGGCCGAGTCGTTCACCCATGAGCAATCTAAGTTCGTTCAGCTGCTTGCGCGTGGCGTCGGTTTCGCCAGCCATGATCAGCATGAGGTCGCCCGGTTTGGCGTCGAATTTGTCGGCCCAAACTTTTAGGTCATCGGAAGTATAAAACTTATCGATCGAAGATTTAATGGTTCCGTCAGTTCGGTATTGAACGTACACTAGACCTTTGGCACCGATTTGTGGACGTTTTACAAACTCTGTCAGCTCGTCGATCTGTTTGCGTGAATATTCCGAGCAGCCTTTGGCGTTGATGCCCACTACCAGTTCAGCGCTTTCGAACACGGGGAAGTTCTTACCCTTCGTCAGGGAAGTGATCTCCACAAATTTCATATCGAAGCGTGTATCGGGTTTGTCAGAGCCATACAAGTTCATGGCGTCGTCATAACTCATGCGCGGCACGGAGGGGAGCTCAATGCCTTTCACATTTTTGAATAAGTGCCGGATCAATCCTTCGAATGTATTCAGAATGTCTTCTTGCGTCACAAACGACATTTCGCAGTCAATTTGCGTAAACTCCGGCTGGCGGTCGGCGCGCAAGTCTTCGTCGCGAAAACATTTTACAATCTGGTAATAACGATCAAACCCCGAAACCATCAACAATTGTTTGAAAGTTTGAGGCGATTGAGGCAAAGCATAGAATTCTCCGTGGTGGATGCGAGATGGCACCACAAAGTCGCGCGCTCCTTCTGGCGTAGATTTGATCAGCACGGGGGTTTCAACTTCGATGAAGTTCTGGCCATCGAGGAAGTTGCGCGTCTGTTGCGCCATACGATGACGCAGCTGCAAACTTTCTCGTACCGTATTCCTTCGCAAGTCCAGATAGCGGTACTTCATGCGAAGTTCGTCGCCGCCATCGGTATCGTCTTCGATGGTGAACGGCGGCAACTTGGCCGGATTGAGTACCGTGATCTTGCTCACTTTGAGTTCGATATCGCCGGTCGCTAACTTATCGTTTTTGGAAAGTCTTTCGGTAACGGTGCCTTCAACCTGAATCACAAACTCACGACCCAGATCACGTGCGGCGGCAAACACCTGAGGATCGGTTTTGCCCTCTTCGAAAATAAGTTGGGTGATGCCATAGCGGTCCCGCAGGTCGACCCACAGCACACTCCCCTTATCCCTGAGCCTTTGCACCCAGCCGGAGAGTTTAACCTGGTTATTGACGTGAGATAATCTTAGTTCACCGCAAGTATGGGTTCGTAACATGGTAGAATTATTAATTTTGCAGCCTGTCGGCCAGAGGCAGGTTTAGCCGTTATAAGGCAGCCTTTGGCAGGCGCGAATTTAATAATACTTTGCCTTTAGGCGTTATCTGATAAAATTAAAAGTAGGTATGACCACCAGAATTTTTTTGATTGTTGCTGCGCTCAGCTTTTTGTCCATGGATCGTCCTAAATTGGTAAAAACCAAGGTCGCCGAAGGCATAACCGTATCTGTACCCAAGGGATGGAGACCTATGGACAACCTCGATTTCACCGAACGGTACCCCTCTGTAAGGGCGCCTATCGCCGCATTTACCAACGAAGAACGAATGGCCGATCTCAGCGTAAATATCTCAGCTACACAATGGCCCGATGCCAACCCTGACATGGCCAGACAGTTTTTTAAAGCAAGCCTCGTCAACATGTTCGATAAGGTCGACATCATTCAGGAGGGCATCCGTGACATTAAAGGCAAGAAGTTCATTTATTTTGAGTTCGAGTCCCGCGTTAACGGCAATCGCAGGCAGGAGGGTCTACAGGAGGAGGTGTCAAAGTACAGCTACATTCAATATCTCGTGGAACCCAAACGTACGTTGGTATTTTCGTTCAGCTGCCCCCGCCGCGAGCGCGAGCAATGGCAAGCAACGGCTAAAGCTATTATGGAAAGTGTTCGTGTAAAATAGCTTCAAGCTTTGCACCGTGAGTTTCCTGAAGGAACGACCAACCCGACGCTGGCTTGCAACGCGCAGCTATTATTTATATTAGAAAGTGAACGTGTGAAATGAACCGCGTTGAGCCACAGCCCTGTCAGACGAAATGCATAACCCGTGTCCCGAGGCACATAACTCGCATCTATTTTTCTAGCTTTGCATGATGGAGTTATATACCGATGAATATTTTATGCGGGAGGCGCTGAAGGAGGCAAAAAAAGCTTTTGAGATCAGCGAAGTGCCCGTGGGAGCAGTGGTCGTTTGTAAAAATCGTATTATCGCCAGGGCGCACAACCAGACGGAGAAACTCACTGATTCAACGGCCCATGCCGAAATGCTGGCCGTGACCGCGGCAGCCAATCATCTGGGATCAAAATACCTCTCTGAATGTACGCTGTATGTCACGCTCGAACCCTGCGTGATGTGTGCAGGCGCCTTGCATTGGGTACAATTGCAAAAGCTGGTCTTCGGCGCTTCTGATATTCAGCGTGGCTATTCCCTGGTAAGCACACCCTTGCTCCACCCTAAAACTGAAGTTGTAAAAGGGATCAAAGCCACAGAGGCCAAAGAGCTGCTTGACGACTTTTTCAAACGAATCCGAAAATAAACCACCAGGGCTGTGCGTCCGTCTATAAATGGTGAAAACTTTCACCGGACTATATAATTTCAAGGAAATCGAATTTTCTGCTCTGACTTCCGGTTGTATATTTGGCATCCTTGAAGTAATAAAATTGTTCAACCCATAAACTAAATTATTATGGCATTTACACTTCCTGCACTTCCATATGCGTTCAATGCACTCGAACCTCATATCGATGCGCGCACCATGGAGATCCATCACGGCAAACACCACAATGCGTATGTCACCAACCTTAACAATGCTATAGCGGGTACCGATGCGGAAAAACTCGGCATTGAAGATATCCTCAAAAATATTTCGAAGTATCCCGCGGCTGTTCGCAACAATGGCGGCGGTCATTACAATCACTCGTTGTTCTGGACACTTATGGCACCAAACGCCGGCGGAGCGCCCACGGGAGCGTTGGCTGATGCCATTAACAGCGCCTTCGGAAATTTCGATGAATTCAAGACAAAGTTTGCAGCGGCGGGCGCCGGACGGTTCGGTTCAGGCTGGGCGTGGCTTATTGTGGATGGCAACGGCAAGTTGCAGATCACTTCTACCCCCAATCAGGACAATCCGCTGATGGATGTCGCTGAGGTTAAAGGCACCCCACTTTTAGGATTGGATGTGTGGGAGCATGCTTATTATTTGAACTATCAGAACCGCAGACCCGACTACATCACTGCCTGGTGGAATGTCGTAAACTGGAATGAAGTGGCGAAGAGATTCACTGCGAAAAAATAATGATGATAATGCTTGTGCCTCTTTGTGTCCAGGTGACTTTCGGTGGCAAAAATGACACAGACCGCCAACGTCACGGAGACACAAAGGGGCATTAAGGTTAATTTGGATTTTTCCGGATGAGATACGCTATGCCTGCCCGAATGGCGATGTCGCCACGAAAATAAAAATCCCCTATAGCTTCGAATCGCCAGTTACCGTTTGCATTAAACGGTTTTGCCCAACCTGCCCCGATTGAAAGATCATTGGCTCCGACCAGTCCGCGAATGCGTGCAAAAGCGTCGTCCATGAAGTACCAGCGACCGCCCACTACAAGGCTTGCATCATCGTTGGTCCACACTTCCAATCCGCCGGTGGCTGTGAATCTCCGCGTGAGAAAATAATTTACCTCTGTGCCAATTTGCGCTTTATCGAAAAAGTTGTCGTTATCTGTTTTGATAAGGTCCAGGTGGCCGCCAATCAGAATATCTTTAGCGATCTGCGCGTGACAAGCAACGCCAACGAACGTGAACAGAAATAAAATGGTCAATTTTTTCATGGGCGCAAAGGTAATGAGGAATACCGAAGCACCATGATTTTTGGGTTGATTCCTGACCTACTTTTTGCCTTCGATCATTTTTTGGATGGCTATGTATTCGTCGCGCAGCTTGGCAGCTTCCATGAATTCCAGTTCCTTCGCAGCTTTCTCCATCGACTTGCGCGTGCGCTCCGCCATTTTCATCAGTTCATCCTTGCTGAGGTAGGCCACCACCGGATCGGCCGCCAGCGTAACCTCTTCGTTTTCCACGTAGTATTGTTTGGCGGACCTTTTGGAGTCGGCGACTTTTGTCTGACCGAGAATAGCTTCTTTTGATTTGAGCACTGTTTTGGGCACAATTCCATTCGCCAGATTGTAGTCCGATTGTATTTTCCGTCTCCGGTTCGTCTCTTCAATGGCCACCTGCATCGATTCGGTGACAGTGTCTGCATACATGATCACCTTGCCGTTGGCGTTTCGTGCAGCTCGTCCGATAGTTTGCACGAGTGAACGTTGATTGCGCAGGAACCCTTCTTTGTCTGCATCTAATATTGCAACAAGCGACACTTCAGGCAAGTCGAGTCCTTCGCGAAGTAGGTTTACCCCCACCAATACGTCAAAGACACCGAGTCGAAGTTCGCGCAAAAGTTCCACTCGCTCAAGGGTGTGCACTTCCGAATGTATATAGCGACACTTGATGCCCGCGCGATCCATAAATTTGGTCAGTTCTTCGGCCATACGTTTCGTTAACGTAGTGACCAGCACACGTTCCTTCTTTTTTACTCGCTCGTCAATTTCTTCGAGCAGGTCGTCAATTTGGTTGCGGCTTGGCCGTATATCAATTTCAGGGTCAAGTAATCCTGTTGGGCGAATCAATTGTTCTACTACAACACCCTCTGATTTGCGTAGTTCATATTCTCCTGGTGTTGCGCTGACGTATACCACCTGGTTCATCAGAGACTCAAACTCGTTAAATGTCAACGGACGATTGTCCAGCGCCGAAGGAAGCCTGAAGCCGAAGTCTACGAGGTTCACTTTCCTGGAACGGTCACCGCCCCACATCGCTCTGACTTGAGGCACGGTTACGTGGCTTTCGTCAATGACGATGAGGAAGTCGTCGGGGAAATAATCGATCAGGCAGAATGGGCGTGCACCGGGTTGACGTCTGTCGAAGTAGCGCGAATAATTTTCAATACCCGAACAATATCCGAGTTCGCGCATCATTTCAAGATCAAATTCTGTACGTTCTTTTAAACGTTTGGCTTCCAGATGCCGTAGTTCAGATTCAAACATGGTCACTTGTGTAACCATGTCGTCCTGGATCTCGCGCATGGCCACATGAAGCTGGTCTTTCGCGGTCACAAAGAGATTGGCCGGGAAAATAGTTACAACTTTTTCATCTGATATTTTTTTTCCGCTGTGCGGATCGATCCGCTGGATGGATTCAATCTCATCACCCCAGAAGTAAATGCGGATAGCATAGTCTGCGTAAGCGAGAAACACATCGACTGTATCGCCTTTTACGCGGAACGTGCTTCGTTTAAATTCGACTTCGGTTCGGCTATATAAAATGTCCACCAAGGCAAACAATAGCCGGTTGCGGGCGATGGTCTC
>JBMOKS010000214.1:12961-16300 GCA_049324355.1 Bacteroidota bacterium | reverse complement strand
GCCTACTTTTAGTTTAATCACATTTTTTCCAAACTCGGCTGGATTTCCGATACCATAAATGCATGAAACCGAGGCTACCACGACAATATCTCTGCGGCCGGTGAGCAGTGAGGAGGTAGCGCTCAAGCGCAGTTTCTCAATCTCTTCATTGATAGAAAGGTCTTTTTCAATATAAAGATTGGAAGAAGGGATATAGGCTTCTGGCTGATAGTAGTCGTAGTAGGAGATAAAATATTCCACAGCATTTTCGGGAAAGAATTGTTTAAACTCCCCATAGAGCTGGGCGGCCAGCGTTTTATTATGGCTTAGCACGAGCGTGGGCCGGTTTACCTCTGCAATGACGTTGGCCACGGTGAATGTTTTACCAGATCCGGTTACACCCAACAAAGTTTGATGGGGCTCACCCGACAGAATGCCTTGAGTTAGCTGCTTAATGGCTTGTGGCTGATCGCCCGTAGGAACGTATTCGCTGTTAAGTTTGAAATCCATGAAGACAATAAAGATTGTTAATCATCCAAAGCAACATACGATCAATGACAACAGTATGTCAGCAATCGTATACTGCAGATCAAATTACTTAACAATTATCAGTTTAAAGCGGATTCCTTGCCATTTTCAGTAAAAGGCAAAGCAAGCCGATCAACGGCTGGAATACTTAGTTGTTCCATATCTTCCACGACTTCTCTGCCTGCACGTGGAGCATTTCCAGTCCGTTTTTGATGGTTGCTCCGCGGATCTCTGCTTTTTGCAGAAATAGCGTGCGTGCAGGATTGTAGATGAGATCGTAAACGTAATGATCGGGTCCGATCTCTTCGAAGTCCACCGGCGGCATGGCGTCGGTATTGGGATGCATGCCCAGAGGTGTTGTGTTAATCAACAGGTGATTTTCGCTCAGTAGTTTGGGATTCTTCTTCAGGTCTTCGTAGCCGAGGTCTCCTTTTGATTTTTCACGCGATACGACCTGGAAAGGTATGTTTAATTTTTTCAACGCTTCCTGCACTGCTTTGGAGGATCCGCCTGACCCCAGTACGATCGCCTGAAACTGTTTGTCTTTGGGAAGCCATTTCTCGATGGTTTCGTAAAACGCGTCCGAGTCGGTGTTGAAGCCTTTTCGCTTTCCGTCTTTGATCTTCACTACGTTCACGGCGCCGATCCGCTTGGCAGTCGGATCAACTTCGTCAAGGTATTTGATCACTTGTTCTTTATAGGGCAGCGTTACATTGAGGCCGCTCAAGCCTTTGGTATCGTTGATAAGGTTCTCAATTTCCTTGATGTTATTGAGCGGAAACAGCTCGTAGTGATGATCGCGTAAACCTTCGCGGAAAAATTTCTCATCAAAATATGCCTTCGAGAACGAGTGACTAACGGTTTGTCCTATTAGTCCGAATACTTTTTCCATGTTCAGATTTTTGTTTTAATTCTTGCAGCAACTTTTTCAAATAAAACCACTATAAACACACCGAGGGCCATCATCAGTATGGCCTGAAAAACCTGAGGATCCTTACCGGTTATGGTCATATAGTTCCAGGGCAAAATGCTCCTGTCGAATGCCGGTACCTGTTCACCTTTGCTGTTGGTGACATATTCAAGAGTTTCGCGCCAGGGCCATATTTTATTTAGCGCGCCCAACATCAGGCCGGTCAGCAAAGCTACAGCAACACTGTGATAATGGGAAAGTATCCACCGAATAATTCTCGATAAACTTAACAATCCGGCAGTACATCCGAGTGTAAACACTAAAATCACCGCAACGTTCATTTCTGCAAACGCGGCCATGATATACTGATATTTGGCAAATAATAAAAGCAAAAAGGTGCCTGATAGGCCCGGAATCATCATAGAAGCCACGGAAAGGATGCCGATCACAAAAATCATAGGTAATCCATCAGGCGTTGGAATTGGCGCCAGCAGGGTTAACCCGTAGGCACAAGCGATGCCCGATAAAAGACCGATGATGGTTAGTATATTCAACTTTTTTATTTGCCTCAAAAAGAGCGGTGCAATGATCAGCATCAGGCCTAAAAAAAAAGAACGAATCATGATGCCATAATTTTCAATCAGGAAAGTGATCAGCGGTACGATTGTAAACAAGCTGGCTACGATGCCTGCCATGATAGAGAGCAGAAATTTTCCGTTTACCCTCTGCCACAGCAATGCGATCTGCGATTTCTTCAGCATACGAAAGGCCTCGTGGTCGAATGCCTCAATTGATTTTAGCCATTTATCGTAGATACCGGTGATGAAAGCAATGGTTCCTCCGGAGATTCCCAGGAGCGGATCAACACTGCCCATACACACACCTTTCAAAAAGAGAAAAATATAGTCTCGTATTTTTTTCAAATTGTTTTTACAGGCATTAATCTACCTCGAAGGGTGGTGCTGTGTTACTCTTCTTTTTCTCGATGCCCAAAAAATGGAGGAAAGTATCGCCGCGCAGACCTAAACGGATTGTTTCTAACGGTATAACTTCTTCGGGTGCTATGTTGCCCAGATTTACATTGGCGCCGAGTAATTTGATAAACCAAACTTGTTGCGCTTTTTGGGGGGCCTCCCAGATTATTTTTTCAAACGGAATTTTAGTCAGAATTTCCTGTACAAGTCCAGAGCGAACTTCGCCGGTTGAACGGAACAATCCTACGTTACCACTTTCGCGTGCTTCGCCAATTACTTTCCAGGCGCCAGCATCTAATTCTTTTTGCATCAACTCGATCCACTGGTAGGGAGGAATGATCTTGTCAGCGTCTTTCGATCCTACTTCCGATAGCACCGTTACCTGATCGGAAAGTTTTCCGATGTAATCACACTTCTTGTCGTGGTCGAGATCGATAGAGCCATCGGACACTTCTGCAAACGACATTTGAAACTTGTCGAGCAGCCGCCGATAATCATCAAACTGATCTCTGATGATAAACGCTTCGAAAAGCGTTCCACCGAAATATACAGGGATGCCTGCATCTTTATAAACTTTCAGCTTGCTGTTGAGATTGGGTGTGACAAACGAAGTGGCCCATCCAAGTTTTACGATGTCGACGTGGTCGGCACAAATGCTAACAAAATCTTCTGCTTCGCGAACACTGAGGCCCTTATCCATGGCCATAGTAAAACCGTATTGCCTGGGCTTGGTGGTTCGCTCAGGTAGATTTTTGAGATCGTAATTCATTAATTGTTTTCTTTTCTAAACTGCTCGATGATTTTGTGCAAGGCCTTTTGGGTCTCGATTTTCGGAAAAAAATCAAACAATGCAGTGTGACCATCGAAGTCCAAAATTAAGGCATTTTCCAAATAATTAAAGGCTTCTTTAAATTTGCCTGCTTCGATGAGGTAAACGGTCATTCGATA
>JBMOKS010000214.1:12111-12951 GCA_049324355.1 Bacteroidota bacterium | reverse complement strand
GGGTATATCGTCAAAACACTGCAGGAGCGTATCCACCGCTTTGGCGTAATCACCTTGCTCATAGTAAATAAAGGACCAATTGAGCCATATTTCTTTGTCTGCGGGCTCCAGCTTACTGGCTTCCTCATAGGCATCAAGGCTTGAAACGGTATTGCCAATCTTAAATTCCGCGTGGGCTACTGACTTCCAGTACTCGGCGTTTTCCGTGTGAAGTTTCAGGGCCTTGTTATAAAAGTGAAGGGCCTGATGCCACTTCTCCATTTTTTCGAGGCAAGCACCAGCACCGTACCAGGCTTCGTCGTAGAGATTGTCGAGCTTTGACGCTTTTTGAAAATACTTCAAGCCGAGTTCGTATTGCTCCAAGCTTTCATAGGCGGCGCCGATGCAGCAATAAACTTCAGGTGACGGACCTTCCAACTCAACAGTCTTCTTAAATGTATCCAGCGCTTTCGTGTATTGCTGGAGGTTCATGTACGTATTACCCATGTTGAAATATGCCGACGCAAAAGTTTCATCAATGGTTATCGCGTAGTCGTATGCGTGCAGCGCCTCGTCGTACTTCTCGAGCTTGTTGTATACGATGCCCAGGTTATACCAAGCCGCTGCAGAATAGGGATCTTCGTCAATGAATTTTTTGTAATAATCAACACTGCTTTCCAATTGGCCGGTAAGATCAAGGCAGTAAGCGAGTTCATAGAGCGCACCGTCGTGATTAATGTTGAGCTCAATGGCTTTTTTATAGGCGTCGATAGCGCTTTCATAATGCTCCATGCTCTGGTAGGCGAGACCGATATTGTAGTACACCTCGTCTTTGTCGTCTGCCAGCGTCAATGCCAGTTC
>JBMOKS010000214.1:6375-12101 GCA_049324355.1 Bacteroidota bacterium | reverse complement strand
TGATTTCCCCGCAGTGAATGAATGGAACCTTTGGTCAGATATATTTCTGAATCGTTGGGCTGCAAAGCATGCGCTTGTTCAAGCAGCTCCAGAGCTTCGTCGTACTCCTCCAGGTTTGACAATACCTGTGCTTTGACAGTGATGAGTTCGGAAGAAAAAGGATATTGAGAGATCGCCTGATTAACGGCATGCAAAGCTTTCGTATGCTTACCACGAAACATGTAGTAATCTATGATTTGCTCGTAAGCATCTAAGTCAAAAAATTCAGCTTTCTTTTTTCGAAGGTGGTCTTCAAATCGTTTAATCAGCTCGTTTTCCTCTTCTCTTTTACGGTATTCTCTCGACATTGATTAAAAGGTTTTCCTAAAATAGGTAAAATCTGGCTCAAAGCTAAGACCTTTTACCCTATTTTTTACCATTCACCTTTCTGATGTAATAATCTGTGCACCATTGAATAGAATTCTCAATCGGTTGAAATTCGAAATTCAAGGTTTTTTTTATTTTACTGTTGTCATATTGGAAATGCATACCAGCCATTCTGGCTGTTTCGCTGGTGATCAGTGGCTCAATACCGGTAATTCTTGCACGAATACTCTCAACCCAGGCCGCCACACGAAGGAAGTTCTTATCGAGTTTGATGTGTGGATTTTTTTTATTGAAATATCTTGCCACTTTGCTGAAGAATTCATAAAAGGAAATATTGCCGGCACTGGCAATGAATCGATCTTCTTCCAGCTGCGCCATCAGCAGCCTATACACGAGCTCCGATACATCCCGAACGTCGACGTAGTTTAAAGAGGCATCGGTGTAAAATGGTTTCTCATCCCAAACATATTTAAAAAGTTGCGCACTGCTCTTAGTCCAATCTGCTGGCGCCAGGATAACAGACGGATTGATGATAATCGTACTCAGTCCTTCTTCCTGCCCTCTGAAAACTTCGAGTTCCGCGAGGTGTTTCGTCTCAGCATACACAGTGTTGAGCGAGCTTTCCGCCCACTTACTTTTTTCATCGACCCGTTGTTGTCCGCGTGTTCTTCCGAGTGCTGCAACCGAGCTTACGTGCAATAATCTTTTAACTTGATTCTCCAGGCACGCGTTGACCACATGCCGTGTGCCCAGCACATTAACGTCGTAGATTTTTCTGCGATGACGAGGGTTAAAAGAGACGACGGCAGCGGTGTGTATAACATGCGTTACGTCTTGCAGCGCTTCGCCCAGCGCGAGCGGGTCAGCCATGCTGGCTTCGCGCCAGGTGACCTTGTCGGCTACGTCGCTCAACAACGAACAGTCGCTTCCTGCGCGCTTGAGGGCCACAAACGGCGCTTGCTGTTCCAACAATTTCCTGACGATAAAACTGCCGAGAAGTCCGTTGGCGCCGGTAACTGCAATCATGTTTTTACAAGGTGTTGTTCAGAAGTGATAAAGTTACAGCTTTCTGAAAATGTTTTTGCTTAAAGGCTTCTTCAATTAAACGGGCATGCTGCATATGATGACAATCGCTGCCCAGCAAGTGGACCCAACCCCTGTCTATTAGCTGTCTTGCCGTGCGCTGAACCGCAGGCGAATAATAGCCGGTGATAGAGCTGATGTTGATCTGGAAAAGCACGCCCCGATCGATCAGGTCCTCCGCCTTCTTGAGGTTGTCCTGTAGATACAGGTATCGCTCCGGGTGGGCAAGTATGGGCTTATAACCTTTTGTCATGATTTGGAATAACACTTCCTTCATGTTAAAAGGCTCGGTCAGAAAGTTGGTTTCGAAGAGCAGGTGTTTACTGCCAAAAGTGAGCAATGGTTTGTCTGACTCGACCATGGCTGTGAAGGCTTCGTCGAGATAATATTCGGCGGCAGCCTGAATGGTGATGACGATATTTTTTTGTTGAAGATGCGCTTGCAGCGTACGCAATTTTTCATGAATGATCTCCGGAGTGTTTGGATAAGAGTCGCTCATCACATGCGGAGTGGTGATCAGTTTGGTATACCCGAGTTTTTTGAAGTATAAGATAATGGCTTCAGCATCTTCAAGACTCTGCACGCCGTCATCAATGCCGGGAAGCAAGTGAGAATGCATGTCTACCTGAAGAGGAGATGACGTAAAGATTTTCTTTTTGCTGAACCAGTCGAACACTTAGCGCTTGAAGATTGACTTTAGTTTCGTTGAGCTGCCATTCTCTTCGTAATATCCATAACCATAGGTCTTGCTCGATGCAGGCATGGCGTTGAGCAACGTGGTAATATTAGAGAATTTATTGATGCTGATAATACGTTTGAGGTTGAAAAGGAATTCCTTTTTAGAATAATTCGCCCGGAAGATGTAAATGGAGATATCTGCGCGTTTCATTGCCATGATGCCGTCGGTTACAAGCCCAACAGGTGGCGTGTCGAGAATGATAAAGTCATATTGTTTCTTAAGTTCTTCCAGTAGGCTGGAGAATTCGCCATTTAACAGCAGTTCAGATGGGTTTGGCGGGTGGGGTCCGGATGGAATGTAGTCAAAGCTCTCCAGCGAAGTATTGATCACACACTCTTGCCAGTTGTTCTTTTTTATAAGAATTGTGCTTACACCTTTCGTACGGTCTTCTAGCGTCACAGGCATGTTGGTCTTGGGCTTGCGCATATCAAGGTCGATCAAAATGACCTTTTTCTTGGACAGCGCCATCACGCCTCCCAAATTCATGGCGATAAACGACTTTCCTTCTCCAGACACAGTAGACGATATCGCAATTACTTTTTTGTAGGCATTCACGCTGAAGAAGTCGAGATTTGTTCGGAGGGTTCGAATCGCCTCGCTTACCATTGACTTCGGATACTCGATCACGTGCAGCCCGGCTCCGTCGAGGTAACGTGATACCGGTACCACACCCAGTACAGGCACATCGGTAATTTTCTCCAGTTCGGGTAGGCCGGTGATCTTATTGTGAGTGAGGTATAACAATCCTACAAAGAACAGAATCAGCACGCCGCTGGCTACAAGGCCTACGCCGGCAATGAGAAATTTGTTCGGTAGTATCGGTTGAACGGGGAGCGATGCAGGTGAGAGGATTTTGAAATCTGGGGTGTTACCCGCCTGGGCAATTTCAAACTCTGATTTGGATTGCATCAGCGTCAGATAGAATTCTTCGTAAAGTTTATAGAAGCGTTGGTTTTTGCTGAACTGCGTGTTCTTGTCAGGCAGGTTGGCAAACTCATTCTCCAGTTGTGTCTTTCTCCGGTTAAGTTCCAGTAATTTTTTCTGCCATTCTATTTTTAATTCGGAAAGCTGACCGACGGTTTTGGTCATTAAACTTTCAAGATCTTTTTGCTTTTGACGATACGCGAAAGTAACCTCGCGATAGGAAAGCTTTAACTTCTCGAGCTCGAGTTGCAATTGCTGAAGCGCCGCGAAGTTTTTATTCAGTGCGTCAGGCAGAAACTGCACGGATATGCCTGAAAGGAAATTGCCGGTATTCAGGGCGTCGGCCAATCTATTGGCTTCAGTGATCTTTCGTGTAACGTCATACCGCTGGGAGTCTATGCTGTGGATGGCATTTACAGTTCGTCTCAGGTCTTCATCCAGGTTGTTGGTCTTATTCTGAAGGGTGAAATTCTCGAAGTAATTTTCATAATCCTCCATTTTCCTTTCGATCTGTGAGAGTTCGTTGGTGAGCCAGTCGATCTTTTGTTTGTTGGCGAGGTTCTTCTGATCGTTGCTGTACTGCAGGTAAACGGTATCGATCTTATTGAGCACTGCGCGCGACTTCAGCGCATTATTGTCCTTGAAAGCAATGCGAATGGTGTTGGCGCTGTAGTTTAGCGGTTCCGCTGTGAGATTTCTCAGCAGGTAGTCAAGTAACACTTCCCGGCTGTTGATCACAAAGAAATATCCGATCTCATCGCCCTTTATGAACGCAGGGTTTTTGTGGAGCATCAGCTCCATTCCATGAAAATTTACTTTAGTGTCAAAGCGACCTGAGACCTCGTTATTGTTGTTATCGAGATGCAGGGTAAATTCCTGCGGCGATGTTTCTTCGTAGTAAATGGGAACGTTATAAAGATTATGATCCACCGAATAGTAACTCAGAAACGCGGGTGCATTCATGAAGAGTTCATCATTCAGCACGCGTCCAATACTAAAATAGCTGACTTCGAAGTCTGAAGAATCCAACACGCGGCTCATGAAGAGGCGCGATTGAATGATCTCGATTTCACCGGCAATGATGTTGGCATTCTGATCTTCGACCACCGTCTTGATGCCGAGCTCGGCGGCGTTAGACTTCACATCCAACTTAAGTTCCGATTCTGACTCGTAAAGATTTTTGGTATACCGTATTACCAGGTAAGCCGTAGCATTGATCGCAATGAAGATCAATGCAATCCACAACCAATTATTCCGGATGATGACCTTAAGTTTGTTGAAGTCAATGCTCTCCGGTGCTAACGATGCGGGCCTTATGTGCTTATTAGGTTCCAAATGTTAATTTCCTCCAACAGTAATGGCAATCAGCGTTGCAACGCTCACCAGAATACTGACCAGCACACCGTAGTCGCGCAGACCTTCGCTGAAGGGCCGTCTGATCGGCTCCACGTACACGATGTCGCCCGGCTGAACGAGCATGTTATTTTTCAAGTAACCTTCGAAGGTGCTGAGGTCTGCTACAAAAACCTGGTCATTGCGAAGTACTCTAATATTATGTGCTTTGGCATCATTGTTCACGCCTTTAGCCAGTGCCAGCACTTCTGCCAGTCTCACGTTTTCGTTCACTAACGGAATCACTTGTCCGCCGGGTGCGCCGAGCACGATCACTCTTTTGTTTGTATACTTTAAAGTAACAAAAGGTTGCTCATAAAATCTGGCAAATTCCTTTTCCAATGTATCTTCGGCCTGCCGCAGGGTTAGTCCTTCCACTTTGATCTCACGGATCATTGGGAATTTCACCCTTCCGTCGGGGTTAACCGTGTAGGTAGTAGGGTCTTTCGTGGAGGTGCTTGAAGCCGGTCCATCTTTGAATGATTCCATATTGGGATCAATAATGCGTTCGCCTTGATTGGTATAAACCTCCACTGCCAGGGCGTCATTTTTTTGGATCACATAACTCTTCTCAGCGGTTTCTACCTGCTGCTTCAGGGGGTATCCCTCCTGTACTTTAAACATGATATTTTGGCGGTACGATGCGCAGGATGCCAAAAGCAATCCAAGTATCAGGTATCCTGAATTATGCAGTATTCTCAACGTTAAAAAATTTACCTTATCGAGGTGAAATTACTGAATTTCTTAACAACTCGGCGAATGTAGGTAATTGCTGATCTTTGGCCGAAACAATTGGATCGTTCACAGCCCAGTTAATGTTCAGTTCGGGGTCGTTCCAAACAATGCCACTCTCGGCTTCCCGGTTGTAGAGATTCGAGCACTTGTAAAAAAATATAGTATCCTCCAGAGCCACAAATCCATGGGCGAAGCCTTCGGGCACCATCAACATGTTTCGCTTCTCAGCCTCCAGCAGGCAATAGTATACCTGGCCAAAGGTTTTCGATCCTTCGCGTATGTCTACCACTACATCGAGCACTTTGCCACTGATCACGGTGACTAATTTTGCCTGAGCATGAGGGGCGCGTTGGAAGTGCAATCCACGCACTACGCCTTTTTTTGAGAACGATTGATTTTCTTGTACAAAATGTGTTGAAATACCGGCTTGACGAAAAGTTTCTTCTTTATAGAATTCGAAAAACCAACCTCTTTCGTCATGGAAAAC
>JBMOKS010000214.1:0-6365 GCA_049324355.1 Bacteroidota bacterium | reverse complement strand
CGGAGGGTATGATCTCTACCAGCCCTTCGATTCCGGTCTGTTTGATCTGCATGAAAATTTAAATGGATTATGAAGCCTTCTTAAACTCTAATAAGGCCTGAAGATACTTGTTTATCACGACAGATTCATCGTACTCAGCTTCCATTTTAGAACGACCGTTCTCACCGAATGTCTTCAGGGTATGATCTTCCATGGCAGCCATTTCCTTCATCTTGTCTGCCAGGTCTTCGGCATCTTTTAGCTTGCACAACAGCCCGTTAAAATTGTTGGTCACTACGTTGTTACAACCGGGAACATCGGTGGCCACGATCGGCTTGCTGGAGCTGGCGGCTTCCAACAGGGTGCGGGGGGTTCCTTCACGGTAGGAGGGTAATACGATACAGTCTGCCTGGTGGATATACTGGCGAACGTCGTTTGTAGTCCCAAGGTACTCAATGGTCTGCGATTGTATCCACTCTTCGATGACTTCCGTCTTAATGCCCCTCTTGTGCTCGGGGTCCAAGGCGCCCAGGATCTGGAAGCGGGCGTTAACGCCAGAAGATCTCAGCTTTTTTACGGCTTCGATATATTCCATGATGCCCTTATCAGTAATGAGCCTGGAAATGAGCAGAAAGGTGAATTTCTCATTCCGTTTGAATTTTGCAGGCTGGAATTTTTTCAGGTCTATGCCCGAGCCGGGCACCAGATCCACCGCTTTTGCCGGCACCAACTTTCGGTTCACGAACAGTTTCAAATCGTCGTGGTTCTGGAAAAATACTTTGTGGGCAAAACGGAAGCTGATCTTATAAAGGAATATGGCGACGGCCGAAACAAGATTGTCCTTTAAAAAGACGGTCCCCAAACCACAGACATTATTGATGACGGGTATCTTGAGCAGAGCAGCTGCCAAGGTGCCGTATACGTTTGGCTTGATGGTATAGTGCAGGATGATATCCGGACGAACCTTCCGGTAGATCATGAACAATTCAACAATGAGGGCTGAGTCTTTAATAGGATTGGCGCCACGGCTATCCATTCTGACTTTGTGGTGGATACACCCAGCTTCTACCAGATATTTGGTATACTCATCTTCGGGGGCGATGGTGTGGACTTCATAGCCTTGGGCCAATAGGGCGCGAATAAAATTCATCCTGAAATTGAAGATATTCCAGGAGGTATTCAATACAACGGCAATTCTCATATGGGCTCTGTTATGAGAACTTTTTCTCAACTTTTTTCGCCAAAATGACGAAAAACGGGGTTCTCTTAAAAAAATCTCCGGTCTTATATTCCCAAAAATAGTCAAAAGTAACTGTGCTTTAAAACTCAAACTGGAATTTATACGTTAAGTTAGCCCACATTATTGAAATTTAGAATTTTTGGAGAATCAGCAAATCAACTCAGCAGTTCTAGTAGCCCTTGGAAACAACCGGAATACCGAGGAAACAAAAGAGCATTTAGATGAGCTGGCATTTCTGGCGGAGACCGCCGGAATTCAAACCCTCAAGCATTTTATTCAGTCCCTTCCGCATCCTGATCCACGTACGTTTTTGGGTAAAGGAAAACTTCAAGAGCTGAAGGAGTACGTGCACGCGAACAAGGTAAAGAATGTAATTTTCGATGAGGACTTGAGTCCTTCACAACTTCGTAATCTCGAGCGGGAACTGAACCCGAAAGACAACGGTCAGGAAGATCGAAAAATAAGGATCTATGACCGAAGCCTGCTTATACTGGACATATTTTTATGGAGAGCGCAAACGGCGCAGGCAAAAACTCAGGTGGAATTAGCCCGCTACCAGTATTTGCTACCGCGATTAACCCGCATGTGGACTCACCTGGAGCGACAACGGGGTGGTACCGGTACCCGCGGGGGCGCCGGAGAAAGGGAGATCGAAACGGACCGGCGCAACATTCGATATCAGATTACTATTTTAAAAGAGCGTCTGGAAAAGATCGAAAAGCAGCGGGAAACGCAGCGCAAGTCCAGGAGCAATGTTGTGCGTGTTGCGCTGGTCGGCTACACCAACGTTGGCAAATCCACCCTGATGAATCTTTTGTCGAAATCTGACGTGTTGGCGGAGAATAAACTGTTTGCCACGGTCGACTCTACAGTTCGCAAAGTTTCGCTGGCCAACATTCCATTTTTGTTATCAGATACGGTAGGATTTATCCGTAAGTTGCCGCATCACCTGATCGAGTCGTTCAAGTCAACTCTCGACGAGGTGCGCGAGGCGGATATTTTGTTGCATATTGTAGATGTAGCGCATCCATTTCACGATCACCAGATCGAGGTGGTCCAGAAAACTCTTTCGGAGATCGGGGCTGGAAATGTACCCACCATTCTTGTTTTGAATAAAATCGATCTTTACCAACAGCAGCATCCCGAAGCGCCGCTGGATGAAATGAAAGGTTATTACCGTCAACATGGATTTGACAAAATAGTCTTTATTTCGGCAACGGCACGCCAAAATATTGATGAATTGAAGGAGGTGCTTTTTGAGGAAGTGAAAAAGAAACATGTGCAGATCTATCCCAACTATCTGAACTCAAATTATACTCTTTCCGAGTGGGCCCAGGATTCGCCAATTGAATCATAGTCTTATTTTTATAACTTTGCGACCTCCTGAGCGAGCAAACGCTCAGGAAGATGAGCAGGCCTCGTAGTTCAATGGATAGAATAGAAGTTTCCTAAACTTTTGATACAGGTTCGATTCCTGTCGGGGCTACCCAAGCGGACAGATGAGAAAATTTTTCTATCTGTCCGTTTTTATTTCCGGATAGTCCATCTGAAAATGAGCGAGTTAGAACGATGACAGGGTTGACTTCATCGGTTCGATAATGATCAATTTTGCGATCATACGATATACCCGTCGGAAAGAGCAGATCCTGGATGTTCTGCTTCTGCTTCAAGCTGCCAGAAAGCCACAAATTGACGAGATTTGAAGTGATTTCAAGAGTTTTGTTAATCACTTCCACCGGGTTCGATAAAATAAAAGACGACTCGGCAATTTGTTTAGAAAGTTCGGTCATTTCAGCCTTCAATTTTCCGGAGATCTTCTCGTAGATCTCCCGGTCGATCTCTCCGTAAGCAAATCGTTCTTCGACTTTCTCGACCTTCTGTTTGACCTCCGTCAATTTCGTTTTTACATCCTTATTGTCCACTGTGTTTTTCTCAACGATGTCATGGTAAATTTCCAGGAGCCTGTCGCGAAGCACTGGTATGTACGCCTGGTTAGTCTGGAAAATGGATAATAACTCTTCAAATCGCTCGTGAAGGTGCTTGGCGCTTTTGTTACACTTGCAACCGATCATGTTGCATTTGTAGTAGTACAGGTTTTTGCTTTTTACGATGTAGGAGGTGAAAGGAGTTCCGCAGTTGGCGCAGTGGACAAATCGTTTCAGAGGAGCATTATCGTCTTCCTTTTTATTCTTATAACCCGCCAGGTTGGCTTTAGACTCCTTTATTATTTCGTTGGCAAGGAAAAAGAATTTTTCCGACACAATGGGCTCGTGACTTCCCTTAACCACCTGTCCTTCGAGCAAAGAGTGGGATAGGAAGCCGCAGTAGAATGGATTTCGGAGGATTTCAGAAATACGCTTCCTGCCAAGCTTTAAACCTTTTTTAGCGATCCTATCTGCAATCTCGGTGTTCGACAATTTTTCATGCACTTTCATTTCGAAAGCCTTGCGGATTAGTTTGCCCTGCTCGTTAATAACGATTCTTTGCACGCGGTTATCAGACCGGTCGTATGAATATCCGACCGGCGCGCCACCAACCCATTCCCCCTTAAGAAGCTTTTCTTTCATTCCGGCAATACACTTTTGCCTTCGAAGGTCATTGTCGTATTGGCTGAACAAAAACAGGATGTTCTGTTGTAATACACCGGCTGGATTACTGGTGTCGATGGGTTGGGTAACGGAAACGATAGTGATGCCGAGTTCACGAAGTTGCCTTGAAAGCCAGATGGCATTTTCGCCTGTTCGGCTAAACCGCTCTAAACTGTAAACAACGATGAAAGCTATTCCTTCCTTGTAGTTCTTGGCGAAGTTGACCATTCGCTTGAACTCGTTTCTTTCGTCGGTTTGAGCACTTTCGTAAGTTCCACCAAACCGGCCTTTCAACTCCAGGCCATTTTTAGCGGCGAATTGTTCGCAACCTTTCAGTTGTACCTCAAGACTTAAGTTCTCTGTTTGTTCTTTACTAGAGACGCGAGTATATATAATCGCGTTTTTACTACCCTTTTTTGTTTTCTTTTGGCCTTTTCCAAAATTTTGAAGGATCGTCAGGCTGTCCATTGTTGTAGTGGTTTTTCCTATGAATTGAAAGCAAGATATGAGCCAGTCTGTCTATGGTATCAATAACTTTTTCAGCTTCCTGATCACTGAGGTCCTCAAAGCCCTGATACTTCTTAAGTCTGTCCGGCGTCCACCGGGAGACCTTTAACCCAACCGCACCCATTCTGCCGCTCTTTAAATATATGTTTCCAACCCTAAGTCAAAAATGCAAACTCGATTTTTTTTCTAACTGACGATAGACCCCATCAGGAGCTATGATCGAAGCCCTGGACTTCGACCGGTTCGTGCCAATCGATCCCGATCTGTCTGAAAAAATCCAGTGAAGCTTTGGGCGCATACCTGTTTTTAGTGATGGTAACAACACCCTTATACACTTCACCGGCTATTTCGGCCATATGCTCCCAATCCTTGCCACCCCTGAAATCACCTGCCTTTGTGTGCTGCAAAATGAAGATGAACGCCGTATCGGAATTTGCTTTCCGGATCTCCTTGTACTCATTGATCTTCAAGCCCAGGTCATTGACGGAATCAAGGATGACGAACTGATATTGTGATAGGTCAGGATCTAGCAGGTTCTCTGCAAAGTGCAATCGCCCAGGTAACGGAGTCAAAAACTCGTTCACTTTTTTGGTCATTGTGGGAGAAGCAAATTCCTCGGAGGACACATACAGTACATTGCCGAAATTTTCAGCCAGGTGCTGAGCGAACTTTAAAAGGAAAATTGTTTTTCCGTTGTGAGGCTCACCATGAAGCATCAGCGTAAAGTTTTTCGCAGGATTTCCAAAGAGTGTAAACCAGAAGGAGAAGAAATTTAACAGATCTAACTTCCGGTTTGCCATCTCTTCGGCTGTGATCACTCCGTTTAATGACCCGCTCCGATTCGATGCATTGGTCTTGCTTCCTTTTAGAGAATCGGCTTTTCTCCCATGACGCTTCGGCTGTTTTTTGTGGGCACCTGCTTCCAAATTACAACCGCACGATTTTACAATCCCTTCTAGCCCGTTAAGCTCGGCTTTGCTGATGGAGATTTTACTGCCCGCCCTTTGCCTTAGGCCTTTATAGATCGTATTGACTTTGTCGGCGTAGGGATCGTCCTTGGTCAGCTTTTTCTTCTCAACAAGGTTTTCGAGATATTTTAGAAAACCGCTGATCTTCTTTTGATCATCTTTGCCCTGCAAGCCAATGAATCGTTTGATAGCCGTGATAGAAGGATATACTTTTTCACCACCGGCAATAGCCACCAGGCGGCTTAAATCTTTTTCATTGATGACAAAGGACTCTTCGCCTTTCATCTTGTTATAAGCCTGAACGAGCTTTTTCTGGATCATTTCGATCTCACCGGACAGGGGAGAAGTTTTTCGAATGAATTTCTGAACGATCGAACGCTGAAGGGCTTTGATGAAAGCAAGAATAGCGTTGGGAGTTTTCATTTTATTGTGAAGCCCGACATACCGACGAATAAATTTTACTTCTTCGCGAAGATTTTCAACCAGTTTAACGCTTTGGGGTTCTGCTTTTGATTTCGGCTTTTTTGCATACGGCTTCGCCTTCTTGACGACAGATTTAGATGTCTGCTGCGATGGAGTCTTGTCAGTCCTCAACTCCGGAGCGGATACCCTTGATTTACTCGCGATAGACGACGCATAATCATTGAGCTTCTGAAAATACAAGTCAATGACCTTGCGGATGTTTTCGCTGCTCTGGTAAGGAGCCCAACTAGAACCGTTGCTGGTACTTTTTACAACAAGCTCATGTCCTTTTCTTAGAGTCTCCGGCAAAGCTTCTGTGCCGATACGTTCAATTTCGGTGAAATAATTATTGGTTGTGATCATTAGGCTGCAAAGTTTAATAGTTCCAATTCGAGTTCGAGCGCCATTGCTTCAAGTTCCAGGTCGCCAGTCTGAGTTTGTACAGGTGGATTTTTGGGAGGCACAAATAGCTTTCGTTTTGCCTGCAATTGTTTCTTGGGTATCTCTGTTTTAATCAGCTCAAATTGCGAAGCCGCGAGAGAGACACTGTCGTTAAATTTTTCTTGCAGGATTTCCACAAGCCGGTCTATCTTATCGACGCCGAGTGTGGCCATCATCTTG
>JBMOKS010000213.1:0-2751 GCA_049324355.1 Bacteroidota bacterium | reverse complement strand
TTGTCTTCGCGCTGCACGTAGCGTTTCAGCGAAACGGTCGGTGACGTGAAGAAAATACTTTGTTCTAACAACTTTACAGGGTACAGACTTTTACGGTCGTCTACTTCCTTGCGTTTGTGTTGAATGATCTGATCGAGAATATTCATGGGTTTGGGGTCTTTAATGTCCGTCGATTAGTGTTTTGAAAGCTTTCAATGCCTTGCCCGATTCCAGGGCTTCACGGGCTTTGTCAACAGCGTCCGTGAGGAGTTGTTTGCGATCGGCCGCGTAGAGAGCCATGGCAGCATTGGCGATCACAGCGCTCTTCTGCGCTTCGGTGCCCTTCCCTTCCAATATCGCCGTGAAAATTTTGGCCGATTCTTCCACGGTTTGCCCGCCCTTTATGTCTTCGTATTTTAAATCAGGCAGTCCAAGGTCCGCGGGTTCAATTACTTTTTCGCCTTCGTTGTGAAAAAATTTTACCGGACCCGTCAGCGACACTTCATCGTAGCCGTCAATGGAATGAAGTATCAGGAAATCTTTAGAAGTGTTTTGATAGAGATAACCGTACTGCCTGGCAAGCTCCAGGCTAAATACACCTACCAACTGACGTTTCGGAAACGCAGGATTTACCATGGGACCCAGCATATTAAAAAAAGTTTTTACGCCGAGGTCTTTGCGTATGGGCGCCACGTTTTTCATGGCGGGGTGGAACAGTGGCGCATGCATAAAGCAAATGTTGGCGCGGTCAATGCTGCGTTTAAGCGCATCGAGGTCGTTAGTGAACTTGTAGCCGAAGTGTTCAAGCACGTTGGAGGAGCCACAAGCCGACGATACACCATAGTTGCCGTGTTTGGCCACGGGCTGTCCGGCGGCTGCCACAACAAAAGAAGACAACGTAGAAATATTAAATGTATTCTTGCCATCGCCGCCTGTGCCACACACGTCCATCACCGGTTGTTCGAAGTCGGCACGGATGCAGAGTTCGAGCATGGCGTCGCGAAAGCCTTGAAGTTCTTCTACGGTAATGCTCCGCATCATGTACACTGTCATAAACGCTGTCGTCTGACTCGGATTATATTTTCCCGACGCCAGGTCTACCAATACCTGCCTGGCGGTTTCCTTTGTTAGAGAGCGATGGTCGATAAGTTCGTTAAGTATATGTCGCACGGTGAGTAAAATTTAAATCATCAAAATCAAACATCCAGCCTCAGTTCTTTAGCCAGTTCCCGATCATCTTTGGCCCCTCGGGCGTCATGATCGACTCAGGGTGAAATTGCAATCCTCTCACGTCATATTTTGTATGGCGCAGCCCCATCACCAAACCCTCGTTGTTTGTGGCTGTAATCTTTAGATCTCCTTGAATAGTATCGGGCAACACCGCCCACGAATGATAATGTGTTGCCTGAAATGAGTCGGGAACGCCATTGAACAGATATTCTTGGCGATCTTTAACTTCGGCCTGTGACGTTACACCATGCAGCACCTTGGGAATATTGAACAGCTTCGCACCAAAAACCTCTCCTATTCCCTGATGCCCCAGGCAAATGCCTAGTATACTTTTGCTGGCGCCATATTCTTTGATCATCTGTTTCATGACGCCTGCTTCATCGGGTATACCCGGCCCAGGTGATAGCAATATCTTGTCATATTGTTTTACATCCTCCAATGGTATTTTGTCGTTCCGGATGATATCCATGACATAGCCCAGGCTCCGGATGATGTGCACCAGGTTGTACGTGAAGGAATCGTAATTATCGAGTACCAGTATTTTCATTTTTGTTTTTCTTGTTTTAAATTTTCTCTGCTATCAACACCGCGGTGCGTAGTGCTGCCAGCTTATTGTTCACTTCCTGCAGTTCACTCTCAGCTTTTGATTTTGACACAACCCCAGCGCCTGCCTGGTAGATAAGTTTGTTCTCATGACTTAAAAAAGTTCTGATCATGATGGCGTGGTTGAACGAGCCGTCAAAGCCTAGAAATCCGATGGCACCGCCGTAAAATCCACGGTTCACATTTTCGTATTTGTTGATGAGCGTCATGGCCATATGCTTTGGCGCGCCAGAGAGTGTTCCCGCCGGAAATGTATCGGCCGCCATACGAATTACCGACGAATCTTCTTTCACCTTGCCTGTAACTTTCGATACCAGGTGTATAACATGTGAATAGAACTGTATTTCCTTAAAGACTTCCACGTTCACATGCTCGGCATTGCGACTCATGTCGTTGCGGGCCAGGTCTACCAGCATGACGTGCTCGGCGTTTTCTTTTTCATCTGCTGCCAGTTTACTGGCAAGCTCGGCGTCTTCCTTGTCGCTGCCAGACCGCCTGAAGGTTCCCGCTATCGGATAGATATGAGCCACTCCACCATTTACCTGCAACTGAGCTTCCGGCGATGACCCAAGCAACTTGAAACTTCCGTAATCGAAATAGAACAGGTATGGAGATGGATTGATGGATCGCAGCGCACGGTAAACGTTGAATTCATCGCCCTTAAAGCCACAGGTAAAACGTCGCGACAGCACGATCTGGAAGACATCTCCACGATAGCAGTGGGTCTTTCCCTTCTCGATCACCTCAAGAAACTGATCGTCGGTAAAATTAGATTCTTCACCGTTGGTCAATGAGAATTTGTAAGTGGCAAACCGGTTACTGAAAATGATTTGTTCTATTTTTTCCAGGCCTCTATTGTACTTGGTGGCTGAGATGTTCGGTATGTGTTCAAAGAGCGTGAGTTCGTTAGAGAAATGGTCGACCACGATCACATAACGA
>JBMOKS010000212.1:4191-25349 GCA_049324355.1 Bacteroidota bacterium | reverse complement strand
ATGATGGTGCCCATGATCAAGTATAAGGATAAGGTGATCTGTTTTATGGCAGACCTGCTGCCCTCGGTCGGGCACATTCCCCTTCCTTATGTGATGGGCTACGATACACGCCCGTTGATCACGCTGGAAGAAAAGGCAAAATTTCTGAACGAGGCAGCCGCAAACAATTATATACTTTTCTTCGAGCATGACCCGGAACACGAGTGTTGCACTGTAAAACAAACAGAAAAAGGCGTGCGTGTCGATAAGACCTTTGCGTTGAAAGAAATAGTTTGATCATTTCATGAAGACCGGACTTGTATTATCGGGAGGAGGCGCCAGGGGCATTTGCCATCTGGGTGTGATCAAAGCCCTCGAGGAGATGGGGCTCACCTTTCAATACATGGCGGGAACCAGCGCGGGAGCCATTACGGGCTCGCTTTATTGTTACGGCTATAAGCCCGACGAAATTCTGGATATCATTGCAGGTACCAGTTTTTTTAAATCGCTCAGACCGGCCTGGACCTGGACTGGCCTGCTGACCCTTGATGGCCTGCGTGCATTGCTTTTGAAATATATCCCCGAAAACGACTTTAATGCTTTGAAGATACCGCTGACCATTGCGGCCACGGAAATACAAAGGGGAAAACCCGACTACTTTACCACCGGCGAACTGGTACCGGCCATTATGGCGTCGAGTTGTGTTCCCGCGGTGTTCAACCCCGTTCAATTTAACGGAGGTTTATATATTGACGGCGGAATTTTAGACAATCTTCCGGTGAAAGCCATTCGCGACAAATGCGAATTTATTATTGGCTCACATTGTAATTTTATAACTTCAGAATTTGACGTCAAGAACATTCGCTCAGTCATCGAGCGAAGTTTACTCATGGCCGTGAGCGGAAACACTACCATGAGCAAGTCGTTATGCAACATCTTGATCGAGCCGCCGGAAGTAGGGAAGTACAGCGGTTTTGATTTGAGCAAGGCGAGAGAGATATTTGATATCGGCTACACCTTCACCAAAAAGAATTTCAACCAGAAACAGTTTCAATTATGATCGCAACAGCGCTTTCTTTTCAAGAGCAAATACTACAAGGCATACCCGGGCAACTTCCACCTAAAAAAGAATTTGACACGACGGTAAGTCATGCGCCTAAGCGAAAAGATATTTTAACACACGAAGAAAAAAAGCTTGCTGTGCGCAACGCGCTTCGTTATTTCCACCCGAAGCATCACCAAGAGCTGGCGCCCGAATTTTACGAGGAGCTTCAACAATTTGGAAGGATCTATATGTATCGCTTCAGACCCGACTATGCGATGCACGCCCGTCCGATCCACGACTATCCGCACCAGAGTTTGCAAGCTGCTGCGATCATGCTGATGATCCAAAACAATCTCGACCCCGCGGTTGCGCAGCACCCTCATGAATTAATTACCTACGGAGGCAATGGCGCCGTGTTTCAAAATTGGGCGCAATACTTGTTAACCATGCAGTATCTCGCCACCATGACCGATGAACAAACCCTGCACATGTATTCGGGCCATCCGATGGGATTGTTTCCTTCATCCACGTCGGCCCCGAGGGTAGTGGTGACCAATGGCATGATGATACCCAACTATTCCAAACAAGACGACTGGGAACGATATAACGCACTGGGCGTAACGCAATATGGCCAGATGACTGCCGGGTCTTACATGTACATAGGTCCACAGGGCATCGTACACGGCACAACGATCACCGTACTGAACGCAGGACGTAAGATTGCAAAGGCCGGAGAGGGACTGGCAGGAAAATTATTTGTATCGTCCGGATTAGGTGGCATGAGCGGAGCTCAGCCAAAAGCCGGTTCCATCGCAGGATGTATTTCCGTGGTTGCGGAAGTAAACGAAAAGGCAACTTTAAAACGCCACGAACAAGGTTGGGTAGATGAGGTGATCGGCGACCTGGATCAATTGGTGAAACGTGTGCGCGAAGCCAAAGCCAACAAGGAAGTTGTGTCTATCGCGTATCAGGGTAATATCATCGACGTGTGGGAGAAATTCGATCGGGAAAATGTTTACGTTGATCTTGGGTCTGATCAGACTTCGCTTCACAATCCGTGGGCTGGAGGATATTACCCGGTCGGAATCAGTTTTGAAGAATCGAACAGGCTCATGGCGCAACAACCTGAGAAGTTCAAGTTGCTGGTACAAGAGTCGCTCCGTAAACAGGCGGCAGCAATCGGCAGACATACGGCTAAGGGTACGTACTTCTTTGATTATGGAAATGCCTTTTTGCTGGAGGCTTCGAGAGCGGGTGCTGATGTAATGGCCAAAGACGGAATCAATTTTAAATACCCCTCGTATGTTCAGGATATCATGGGCCCGATGTGTTTTGATTTTGGGTTCGGTCCATTCCGCTGGGTATGCACCACGGGTAAACCTCAAGATCTGGACTTTACCGACAGGCTAGCCGCAAAAGTTATCGAAGAAATTTTGCAAAGCGCCCCGGAAGAAATTCAGGCGCAGCTGCGGGATAATTTGCAGTGGATCAAACAAGCACGGGCCAACAGCCTCGTAGTGGGATCGCAGGCCCGTATCCTTTACGCTGATGCCGAAGGAAGAATGAAGATAGCCGAAGCTTTTAATCAGGCCATTAGCGAAGGCAAAATAGGTCCGGTGGTGCTCGGTCGCGATCACCACGACGTTTCAGGAACGGACAGTCCCTACCGGGAGACATCCAACATTTATGACGGTTCAAGATTCACTGCCGACATGGCTATCCATAATGTGATTGGCGATTCGTTCAGAGGAGCAACGTGGATCTCGATTCACAACGGAGGCGGCGTCGGATGGGGCGAAGTGATGAATGGTGGCTTTGGAATGTTGCTGGATGGCTCTGTCGAGGCTTCGCAAAAATTAAAGAACATGCTTTATTTCGACGTTAACAACGGCATTGCGCGAAGGGCCTGGGCGAGAAATGAAAATGCTATCTTCACCATCAGCCGCGAGCACACCTTGCGCAACGAAATTAAAGTGACTTTGCCGAACCAAGTGGATGATGGCATCATGGATAAGCTTTTTTGACCTATTCTTGAAGGAAATTTGAGCGGAAACCTAACGTAAAAAAATCTGGCCCCGTTCTTGTTCACTAAAGAAATCAACCAATTAACAGATATGAAAAAATCAGTTCAACTAGTTTCTGTCCTTCTTTTATTAATGGCCAGCTCGGCGGCGATGGGTCAGGCGCAATTCTCCATCGGTTTGAAGGCAGGACCAAATTTTGCCAAGATCAATACTGACGAAAGTGCGGGTGAAAACTATAAGAACAGGACAGGTTTTCATGGCGGGGCCTTTGCACTCATCAAAGTGGGCAAGATCGGTGTGCAGCCCGAAATCATTTTTTCACAACAAGGATCAAAGTTTCAATACAGCGGAAGTCCTGATCTAAAATCAAACTTCAGCTACATGAATATTCCTATTATAATTAAGTTGTATACCATTGCAGGCATCAATCTCCAACTGGGTCCGCAGTTCGGTTTTCTGACCAAGGCAGAAACAGAATCCTACAATGTGCTCAATGGTTCGGTCACCAAAGAAGATATTAAAGGCGATCTCAAGAAGTCAGACGTAAGTTTGGCCATCGGCGCGGGATGGGATCTGCCCTTCGGCCTTTCGATCGACGGAAGATATAATCTTGGCCTTTCCAAGATCAACGACACGGCTGGCAGCGAAGCTGCAAAGAATCAGGTTTGGCAGCTGTCGCTGGGCTACAAGTTGTTTAAGATCGGAAAAAAATAATCAATCAAAGCCACCATTACCGGTGGCTTTTTTAATGACTCTTTTTTGGGTGGATTCGCCAATAGCCTTGCTAAACCCTAAACAATTGAATAAATTTAATTACTAACTAAAACCAAACATCATGAAAAAACTATTTTTTACAGTTGTTGCTTCGTTTTTGGCGCTTGGGCTCTCTGCCCAGGGGCTTAGCGTAGGTATCAAGGCTGGTGTTAACTTTGCAGGCCAGACCTATAGTTCAAGTGGCTTCACAGTAAGCCCGGATGGACGTACTGGTTTTCACGCTGGCGGTTATGTTAACCTTGCGCTGTCTGAAAAGTTGAGCGTTCAGCCTGAGTTGTTATACAATAGCGTGGGAGCGAAGGTTGGTTCTGATGATATTAAGTTTGATTATGTCAGCATTCCTGTGGTCGTGAAATTTAATCCCACGCAAATTTTCAACATTCACCTGGGGCCTCAATTCGGATTCCTGATGAGTGCAAAATCCGGTGACCTGGACGTAAAAGATCAAACCAAGGGCATGGATCTTGGCCTGGCATCCGGAGTCGGCGTAGATCTACCAATGGGATTGAATTTTGCGGCTCGTTTTATTCTTGGCTTGAGCAATATTGATGATAGCGGCAGTAGCAGCGATGTCAAAGTGAAGAACCAGGTTTTTCAGGTTTCCGTAGGCTACAGGCTTATAGGCGCTGGTGATAAATAAGATTTTATAACAAAATATTTCCAAGCCGACTCATTTGTTGAGCCGGCTTTATTCTTTGAGGATTATTCCACTACGATCAGGTAGTAATTCTTTTTTCCTTTCTGTGCCAGCAGGTATTTATTCTGCAATAAAGCAAAATCAACTTTTTGATTAGGGTCCTCGAGCTTGGTTTTGTTAATGCTTACACCACCACCCTGGATCATTTTTCGTGCTTCTCCCTTAGAAGGAAACACAATCCCCTTTGTGGTTGTCGATAAGAAGTCGGTCACCGTCGCTGTGCTGTCGAGATCAGCGCGGCTGATGATGGCTTGTGGAATGCCTTCGAAAACATCCAACAGGGTTCCTTCATCCAGCGCGCGAAGTTCTTCGGTGGTTGAATTACCAAAAAGAATAGCAGAGGCCTTTACGGCAGCATCATAGTCAGCCTTCGAGTGTACTCTTACGGTGATATCCT
Source organism: Bacteroidota bacterium (assembly GCA_049324355.1). GTDB lineage: Bacteria > Bacteroidota > Bacteroidia > Cytophagales > Cyclobacteriaceae > Chryseosolibacter. The sequence continues at coordinate 20,433 of JBMOKS010000212.1, read as the reverse complement.
GCGCCAATACTTGTTGAAGTTTGCGCAGGTGACGTGCCTGGTCGTGTTCGGCGATGAGCGCGTCGATCTCTTCCCGTCGTAGCTGCGTGAATATTTTAATGAAATTTATGGCATCATCGTCCGAGACATTCAACCAATATTGATAAAATTTGTACGGCGAGGTCTTTTTCGGATCAAGCCATACGTTGCCACCTTCAGTCTTTCCGAACTTGGTGCCGTCGGCTTTGGTGATGAGCTTGGTGGTTAAGGCAAATGCATCTCCATCAGCTTTTCTACGAATCAGTTCCGTTCCCGTCACAATATTGCCCCACTGATCGGAACCACCCATTTGCAACTTGCAACCTTTGTGCTGATAGAGCCAATAAAAGTCATATCCCTGCACAAGCTGGTAAGTGAACTCGGTGAATGAAAGTCCGGACTCCAGGCGTTTTTGCACCGAGTCTTTCGACATTAAGTAGTTTACGGTGAGGTGTTTGCCCACGTCGCGGATAAAGTCGAGGAATTTAAACTCCTTGAACCAGTCATAATTGTTCACCATCTCGGCCGCGTTGTTGCCGGTGAAATCGAGAAATTTTTCCAGTTGTTTTTTGACGCAGGCTTCATTATGGCGCAATACTTCCTCCGAGAGGAGATTGCGCTCTGCCGATTTGCCCGACGGGTCGCCCACCATGCCCGTGGCCCCACCCACCAGTGCGAACGGCTTGTGCCCTGCCTTTTGGAAGTTAAGCAGGGTCATGATCTGCGCCAGGTGCCCGATGTGCAGCGAATCGGCCGTGGGGTCGAAACCAATATAACCTGAAGTTGATTCCTTATTCAGTTGTTCTTCTGTGCCCGGCATGATGTCGTGCAACATACCCCGCCACCGGAGCTCCTCAACAAAATTCACTTTGCTCATCAGTCACTTTTTATCGTGCAAATATAAAAATCGAGGCTGACCTTGACTAAAAAATTTTATGGTGACGTGAGCTTGGCCACCCGTTTGATCTGGTCGTTGGCATCCATTGAAAAGACCTCTTTCAGGGAGCCGTTGGCCAGGTCGAAATACCAGCCCAATAAGATCGGTTCCTTACCTTTTTTCCACGCTTTTCGGATACAATCCAGCGTGCTGAGCTTCATGATCTGGGCTTTGATATTCAGTTCGCAAAGGCGTCTTTCTTTCTGATCGAAGTCCAGCGCATCAAGTTCATCGCGATGCGCTTCATAAAGGGCTATGATGGGCTCAAGCCATTCCTTTACCATGGGGCGGTCTTGGGCACCCAAAAGCACATCACGAATACCGCCGCAATGACTATAGCCGCACACTACGATATATTCTATACGATGCACTTCTATGGCGTCTTCAATCATGGCCATTAAACTCTTGTCATCATCGCGCACCTGGCCGGCGATGTTCTGGTACAGCAGAATTTCACCGGGTTCGGTGTTGGTAATTTCGCGCACCGAGATCAGGCTGTCTGATGAGCCTATCCATAAGATGTTAGGCGTGTGCATTTCAGCGATCCTGCTAAAATAGTCTTTGTCCAGGCAAAGCTTTTCAAGTACCCACGCCTTGTTTTCCAGTATTAATTTCTCTTTTGTGGTCATGCTCTGAAGGTCGGGTTATAGGCCAGGGCCGATTGTTTTAATTCGATCTGAATGTTACGATTGGTGGCAGACTCTCTGAAGTCTGAAATGGTTTCCAGAATATCCTGGTCAATGAACGTGGACCTCGCGCCGTCGATCATCACATAACTGCCTTCGGGTATCTCGCGGAAAGTTTTGCGCAGCAACGCCTTGTTCAGAAAAGAAACATCTTTGTTGAGCCTGACGAGATAGTTGCTGCCTTCATTAACAACAAATATCGCCTGATGAAAGTTGGTCTTCAAAACAAACACCAGCCCGACAGCGATGCCAATAAAAATTCCAATGAGCAGGTCTGTCAGCACAATGGCCACGATAGTGACAACGAAAGGAATGAACTGATCCTTTCCCTTTTTATACATGCTGATAGCGATCTCGGGTTTCGTCAACTTGTAACCCACCATGAGCAATATGGCTGCGAGCGACGCGAGCGGAATTTTGTTTAACAGGGTAGGGATCAGCAACACGGTAAGAAACAGCAAAATACCATGGATGATGGCCGACGCTTTTGTTTTCGCTCCGGCAGAAATGTTGGCCGAGCTTCTCACGATTACAGCAGTGATGGGCAGCCCTCCCAGTAACCCGCTAACGAGATTTCCTGCACCCTGGGCCTTCAGTTCCTGATTGAGGGGCGTGATCCGTTTGTGAGGATCCAGTTTGTCTACGGCATCGATGCTCAGCAGGCTTTCAAGACTGGCGACAATCGCGATGGTGAAGGCCACAGTCCATGTACTTTTGTGTAACAGCACACTGAAATCTGGAAATGAAAATTGACTGGCAAATGCCTGAAGGTCTTTCGCTATTGGCAATGAAACAAGATGCTCCGTGGTGATAGCCAACCCTGGAAACGAGCTTTTAAATAGTTCGTTGAGCGCAATGCCAACACCGACCACCACCAGTGGCGACGGGACGAGCGTGGTGAACTTCATTTTTTTCATCCACGGCTTATCCCAGACAATACTAATGGCAAGGGAAATAAGGCATATTACCAGTGCGCCGAAGTTAAGGTAGTTCAATGCCGATAATAGTACCGAAAAAGTATTTTCTCCATCAATCTGCGAAAAACTTGTGTCGCCTTCAAAATCCTTGTCATAACCCACTGCGTGCGGTATCTGTTTCAGTACGAGGATCAAGCCGATGGCAGCCAACATGCCCTTGATGACAGAGGCAGGAAAGTAATTTCCGATGGCACCGGCCTTCAGGAAACCCAGTGTAAGCTGAACGACACCGGCCAAACACACCGTTGTCAAAAAGGCGTCAAAACTTCCCATGCTGGTAATAGATGATAGAACGATGGTGGTAAGACCGGCAGCCGGGCCGCTGACGCTCAAGGCTGAGCCGCTCAATAGCCCAACCACAATACCACCTACCATTCCTGAGATGATGCCCGCAAACAACGGAGCGCCCGATGCCAGTGCAACCCCTAAACAAAGCGGGAGCGCCACAAGAAACACGACGAGACCAGATGGAAGGTCGTGTGCTAAATTTTTCAGTGGATTCGATTGATCTTTTGTCATGGTTTAACTCCGTTTTTAACTGCTAAATTGCCTGAAACCACTTGGCTGTCGATCCGGTATACCGGATGAAGCGTTGCCTGGTTATCGAAAGTGACGCCGAGATCTTTGATGATCCCGGTCTTCAAGCTATAAACCCAACCGTGCACCTTAGGTTCGCTACGGTTTTTCCAGGCATTTTGTATAATAGAGGTTCTGCTGATCACAAAAACCTGTTCCATTACATTTAATTCTACTAACCGGTCAAACCTGGCTTCGTTATCGTCAATAGCGTCGAGTTCTTTAGAATGGATGCGGTATACATCTTTAATATAGCGGAGCCAATTATCGACCAGGCCATATTGTTCAGAGTCCATGGCGGCATTTACGCCGCCGCAACCGTAGTGTCCGCAGACAATGACATGTTTTACTTTAAGAATGTTTACGGCATAGTCCAGTACGCTTAAGAGATTCATGTCCGAGTGAATCACCATGTTGGCGATGTTCCGATGAACAAAAATATCTCCGGGTTGTGTGCCGGTAATTTCATTCGCGGGCACACGACTGTCTGAGCAGCCGATCCACAAGACTTGAGGGTGCTGACCTCTTGACAATCGTGCAAAAAATTCGGGATCTTGTTCGTTCCTTTCCTTAACCCAAAGTCTGTTTCCCTCTAATAGGGAATTATAAATATCCATGATTTTGTTCAATTTTTGTTGAGACATAATTCCCTACCTGCTTTTTCGACAAAAAATAAGCTTTACACTTGCAACCTTTGGAGCAAGTGCATTTTTGAATTTTAGTCGTTAGGGATTAAAATATTGCCATCGTGGCAATGGGTGTGCATGGTTCACACTTCGGGAGGAGGCGAAAAGGGTTCGAGGTGATCAGGATGTAACGTCTTACTTTCAAAAAAATCATTGCGTTTTTGCGCTGAAAGGAAGAGAAGGGCGTGGTGATTCAGGTTATTGTGAATCAGGAGATCAACTTCTTTGGCAGTAGCATCTTCTGTTTCGTTGCAACCGTCGCTCTCTTCTTCGGCGGCGGCACCGGAGACGAGTCGCGCGATGTTCTCGGCAATATTCTTGTATTTCCCAAGCTTTAGGGCCGTAACTTCCACAAGGAAGAAACTCATATTCAGGAAGGTAAGTCCTGTAAAGAAGATCATGATCTTGCCGGAGATTTTCTCCCTGAATATTTTCATGGCGCGAAAATACATCTATTTTTTAAAATTGCGTGCCTTTGGCGTTATTCGCATGTTAATTCCTTGTCAAAGAACTTGTAAAGAATGTTAAACGTCAACTTTAACTTGACGGATGGAGAAAATTAAAGATCAAACTATGAGACAACCCGATGCACTCAACCAGGTAGCTGAATTTCATCGCACATTTAAACACCCGATATTGGATAAGCCCACGATCCCGGCTGAAGATCGCTGCAAACTCAGAGTAGCATTGCTGGCTGAAGAACTGAAAGAACTCGAGGTGGCTATCCTGGAAAAAGATATCGTTGAGGTGGCCGATGCCCTTTGTGATATACAGTATGTTCTCTCTGGAGCCATCCTGGAATTTGGATTGGGCGAAAAGTTTAAAGAGCTATTTGAAGAAGTTCAGCGATCGAATATGAGTAAGGTATGCGAGACCGAGGAAGAGGCAAAGGAGACCGTTGAACATTACATGAAAAAGGATGGAACGGAATGTTATTACCTTAAAGAGGGGGATAAATGGCTCGTCTATCGCAAGGCGGATAATAAGACCATCAAATCCATCCGCTACAGCCCCGCCGATCTTCACAAGATCGTGCACCGTTGATCAAACGTAAAACTCAAACTGGAAAACCGAATCTTGTCCCCGTAGTTGTAAAGGATTTATGGCCAGTATCTGTGAATCGTTGTAGGCTTTGATAAATTCAGTTCGACTGATCCTGAATTTGCTGTGCCCGGGTTTGATACGATGGTATTGCATGCGCCCGCTCGGATTCGCCGTTGCTGTGTAGACAAAGTCATACTTGAGGCCTATAGGGGAGGGGATATACCGCATACGTCTTCAGCAATAGCTCCTTCTGAATTCAACAAGTACCAGTTGGTTCTGCAAGGCATTGTACTGTGCCAGGAGGGTGTAAGCCCAATCGGGAACATAGTTAAATCTCTTCTCCAGGTCTTCGATCTTCCCGCACAATTCCCTCACGTAAAACCGTATCTGGTCAAGATTTCTGCAGTTGGCAGGCTTCTCAAAGGCCATGGAGGTAAACATTTTTAGCTCCAGGTCGATTTTCTTCTTATCAAATGCTTGGATCATATTGTGCAATTTTACACAATTATAACTAATTGAGCTACATTTTAGTTACATTTTTTGTGCAAAATTGTACATTTCTCATGATGATAAGACACATCTTAGGGGTTTGAATAGGTGTGTAACTCTTTGATTTTAAGAGGGCTAGCAAATGATATTACAGCGAATTCTTCGTTACCCAGTAACGGTAAGCAACGACGAGCTTTTCGAATTTTCCGAGGCGTGTGATGTCCTTCTTACTATACCGCGGAAGTATGAATTTATTAAACTGTACTAACCATTTGAAAATAGTTTTTTTCATCGTCGAAAAATTATAGCCGTTGTAAAAACTTTTTAATGCTATCTTTAAAATCATTAAATCAAAAGTATGGAAAATATTCAGCCCAGCCCTTTCCTCGTAGCCTGGCATAACGTTATGCTGATTGGAGCGATCGCTATGGTCGCCGCAGGTATCCTCATTTTTATTTTTCACCTCATCAGGATCTCTTCGATCTCGACCTTTAAGGGCAAATATGATTATATCAATCGCCGGGAGATAAAAAACCTGGAGATCGTCTTCATTTGTTTTGCAGTTGCAGCGGCCATGATGGTTAATCGTTATGGTATGAACAAGTTGAATGACATCGGCGTCTGGTTCTTCGTGAGGTTATTCATGTCGTTTGCCGGAGGAACACTCGTAGGTTACATCGCATTCCTGATCCTGGAATATTATTATCCCACGCAAGTTGACAGGAAGCTGAGAAAATGGCGTTATATGCCCCGGGTTAGCTCAAAGGGCAATAAGATGCGGCTGTTGGCGGAGCACGAAGAAGACGTCCACATGGACGAGGGCATGAAGGCCGAAGAAGATGTGTTCTCCATCGATTATGATGTATGGTTTGATGAGAAAACTGGTGAAGTTTTAATAGAAAAGTACCAGGGCCATTTGCAAGCCTTAAAGTGTGGCAATTGTGGATTTTATACCCTTAAAGTTGTGCGTGAGGAAGTTACCCAACCGGCAACAGCCAATGCACCGGGTGAATTAATTAAACACTATGAGTGTTCCTATTGCAAATCCGTCAGGGCCACCGCGTTCAAGATTTCCACTATGGAAGCTGAGGACTACAAGAAGGAGAAACATGTTTTCCAGAAGAACAAAGACGTTGTTTTAATTAAAGTGGAGATCAAATCGGCGACCGGAGGTTCGAAATTTTATGAATTTGCAGACCTCACGCAGGCGCAAAAGTTTTTGAGCGAAGTAGACGAAAAAAACTAGGCCAAATCACCCAAATTGTATTTGGAAAATGGCCCGGCTATTGCATTAACCCAGCCGGTGGATTTTTCGTTTGGATAAAGACTAAGCTAAATATATTATGATAAAGCGTTCATTTTTTGGAATTCTGGCAGCCATGATGTGCAGTGTTATGGTCTATGCCGGTCATGAGGAGTATGATACGACCGCTCTTAAGCCTAAGCCGATATACGGGAAGGAAGCTAAAGTAATAGCCTATATCCTAGATAAGAATCACTACAGGAAGATACACCTCAACGACTCCCTGTCGTCCATTATTTTGGATCAATACCTCAATAACTTAGATAATAACAAAACCTATTTTACGTCGGCAGACCTGGCAGGGTTTGAAAAATACCGTTATCAGATTGACGATCTCACCAATGCCGAAAATGTCGATCCGGCATACGTTATTTTCAACGTATTCAAAAGACGTTTTCAGGAACGAATGGATTACGTCATCAATAAACAGATCAAACAGAATTTCGACTATACGGCCGATGAATATTACGAAACTGATCGTGACAAGGAACCCTGGTGTAAAAACCAGGAGGAATTGAACGAGGTCTGGAGAAAGATTATTAAAAGCCAGGCCCTCAGTTTGAAGTTGGCTAACAAGACGCCGGAAGAGATTCAGAAAACACTGAAAGAACGTTACGACCGACTGGTGAAAACCTACCTGAAGGAAGTGAATACCGAAGACGTCTTTGGCATGTATATGAACAGCATCACCGAAGCCTACGATCCGCATACCAACTACTTTTCACCCGCGGCGGCCGATCGGTTCAAACAAAGCATTAGTCTCTCTCTTGAGGGAATCGGTGCACGTCTTCAAACTGATAACGACTACACAAAAGTAGTGGAAGTGCTGCCCGGCGGGCCTGCTGAAAAGAGCGATCTGATTCACGTCAATGATCGTATTATCGCCGTAGCCCAGGGTGAAGCCGGTGAAATGGTAGACGTTGTCGGTTGGAGAATTGACGATGTGGTAAAACTGATCAAAGGTCCTAAAGGCACTAAAGTAAGGCTACAGATCTTGCCTGCAGAAACGGGTGTGAACGGACCTTCCAAAGAGATCATTCTCGTTCGTGATAAAATCAAATTGGAAGATCAGCAAGCCAAGAAGAGTGTGATCAACTTTCAGAAAGACGGCAAGAACCTTAAACTGGGCGTGATCACACTGCCGAGTTTTTATATGGACTTTGAAGCCTATCAAAAAGGGGATCCCAATTACAACAGCACGACGCGCGACATCCAGAAACTGATCAAAGAATTGCAAACGGATGGCATGGATGGACTTGTGCTTGACCTGCGCAACAACGGCGGAGGATCGCTCTCGGAAGCCATTGACCTTACCGGCATTTTCATCAAGAACGGCCCGGTGGTGCAAGTGAAGAATTCGGCAAACCGTATTGAAGTCGGAACCGACGATGATCCTTCAGTGATGTACAATGGGCCACTCGTGGTGTTGACCAACCGTTTTAGCGCCTCGGCATCGGAAATATTTGCCGGTGCCATTCAAGACTACCACCGTGGTGTTGTGGTAGGAGAGTCTACCTACGGAAAAGGAACTGTGCAGACAGTCATTGACCTGGACAAATTCATCAATGATCCGAAGAATGAAGTGGGACAATTGAAACTTACATTCCAGAAATTCTATCGTGTTACCGGAAGCAGCACGCAACATCGTGGTGTAACACCTGACATCAAATTGCCCACCGCATTGGATCCCGAACAATTTGGTGAAAGTTCCAGCAAGAGCGCATTGCCCTGGGATGAGATACGCGGTACGTTGTATCAGAAAACGCCTGTGATTAACGACCGCGTTATTGCCGGCCTGACCAAATCATACAACGAAAGACTGAAGAGCGATCCGTCATTGGGACGTTTTGTGAGCGAGACTGAGGAGGCACGTCGTAACCTGCAGGACACCAAGGTTTCTTTGAACGAAGCCACCCGTAAAAAGGAAATGGAAGAAGCCGAGAAGAGAGCCGCTGCGCTTAAGCTCGATACCAAGATCGTAGGAAAAGAAGGTACACCCGCGACCAGCGACCTCCATGACCTTGACGATGAATACCTTCGCGAAGGTCTGATCGTGCTGGGTGACCTGATCACTTCGAAGATCGGTTAACGGCTGATCTTCACCGGCGTTAGCGTATATCCCTTAGAGCGGAGGAGACTCAGCAAACCCTGCTCTCCTTCCAGGTGGGAAACGCCAACGGTGATAAAGGCAGGTTTATCGTGAACCATTTTGTCGATCTTCGGCAGCCATTCATGGTTGCGTTTGGTATAAAACTCCGTTATAAATGCCGGATTGTTTTCTGTAGGATGCAGCGTATACTGAAAAATCTTTTCGAGGTCGCCCTGCGGATAATCTGACATTAAGTTCTTAAACTCCTGTTTCATGTTCTCGAAATTTGCCACGCTTTGCATGAGTGCATGAGCCTGATCCGGCATGGGATATTGGTGTAGTGCGGCAGCCTCTCGTTCGATGGGCTCCAGACTGTAAGTTTCAAGCTTACTTTTCTTAGCTATTTTTAATAGTTCGATATCGTAAAACCGCACGCCCTCTCCCAGGGAGAGCCGGGTCATGGTCATGGAAAGGGCTAACGGGATAAGCTTCGCGTAGTGCGTATCAAATTTTGACGCCGAAATATTAAACTCCTTGACGAAGAAGTTTTGCACGGTGGCATAATCTTCCGATTTCAACTCGGTTTTTAATGATCTGCCTTTTGGAAAATGAACTGCTTCATTCAGTTCATGCTGCGCGTGATGATCAACCTGGTCTTCGATCGCAAAGATCTTGCACGACTTCATATGCTCAACCGCTTGTGGTGGAATAAAGAATTCCTTCTCACCCATAAATTTAAGAGTCCCCATGAGGTATGACGACGTGGTAAGTCCGTTGCCGGAGATCTCCCACAATACAGAATTCTGCGCATGGACGGCGATGGAAAACCAAAGGAACGTGAGCGTGAAAAATGGCCGGAGGTTCATCATAGAAGTTGCTTTTATATTCGAATATGGTAAAGATTACAAAATATGACAATTAATCTTTTTTGTGACTTATTTGTACATTTTATTAGTATTTTGGAAGCTGACAGAAATCCATGAGTGAAGAACTTCTCAAGGCGATCATCCAACTTTTTGCCATCGTAGCGCGGGAGCGTATCACGGAAGATGAGCGTACCAATGTTAAAGAGTTTTTAAGCCTTCACCTTAACCGTGAAGCCACCAGTTTTTATCTGAAGCTCTTCGATGAGCTTAGTAAAACCCATAAGATCGAGAGCGCCCAGGACCTTAGCAGCCTCGACGAAGACACACAACAGTTTGTTGACGACTGGGCCAAGATCATGCAGATCGTCAAACAGGTCAACCAGGCGCTTACCATGCAACAGAAAATGGTGTTGGTGGTAAAGATCATCGAGCTCGTGCACGCTGACAACGAGATTTCCGACAGGCAGGGTAACCTGATCTTCTATATCGGCCAGGCACTGAAGATCCCCCAGGGCGACATGCAGGCGCTTGAGGCTTTCGTTACCGGGCAGGATATCGATGAACTCGCTTCAAAGAACGTTTTGATCGTCGACGAAGGCTCTGACGAAAAGCCTTATCCCGGTCCAAGGATCACGGAAAAAAACTTAACTGGTCTTATCGCTGTTCTGCGGTTGGCCGATGCCGAAACTTACTTTATTAAGTACTTGGGTATCACCACACTTTACCTTAACAGCATTCTGCTCAAAAGCAGGAAGGTTGATATATTTCCCACCGGAAGTACGATCCGTGGCGATAAGATCGAGACTATCTATTACAGTGACATCGTTGGTAAATTTTTGGTCGGCGAGAGCCAGTCACAAATCACTTTTACAGCCGATCATATTTTTTACCACTTTAAAAGTGGCCGGGCCGGATTACAAAATGTGAACATCGCCGAACATGGCGGAAAGCTCATCGGATTGATGGGCGCCAGCGGCTCCGGAAAATCAACCTTCCTGAATGTGCTGAATGGCAACGAAAAACCCTCCAGTGGAAGGGTGTTGATCAATGGCATCGACATTCATGAACGACCCGATCAAGTACACGGAATCATCGGATATATTCCGCAGGATGACCTGCTCATCGAAGATCTCACCGTCTTTCAAAATTTATATTACGCCGCCAGGCTTTGCTTCGGCCACTACAGCAAAGAAGAAACCATCAAGGTGGCCGAGCATGTACTGCTTAACCTGGGCCTCACCGAAATACGCGACCTGAAGGTAGGCTCGCCCCTGGACAAAACCATTAGCGGAGGACAGCGCAAGCGCCTCAACATCGGCCTTGAACTACTTCGCGAACCTGCGATACTTTTTGTAGACGAGCCCACATCAGGTCTGTCATCGCGCGATTCGGAAAATATTATGGACCTGTTGAAGGAACTTTCCCTTCGCGGCAAGATGGTGTTTGTCGTTATCCATCAACCGTCATCCGATATCTTTAAGATGTTTGATACCCTGGTGATCATGGACTCCGGCGGTTTCCAGATCTACTATGGCAACCCGGTAGAGGCCGTGGTGTATTTCAGGGACGTAATCAATGCTGCCAATAAAAATCAGGGCGCCTGTCCGGAGTGCGGTAACATCAATCCCGAACAGATCTTCAGTATTATTGAAACGAAGATCGTTAACGAATATGGACGGTTAACCAATACCCGCAAGATTTCCCCCGGACAATGGTATCAATACTTCAAACAAAAGATCAAAATACCTAAGATTCAGCACGTGCAGGAAGAGCTTCCTGTGGTGCAAGAAATACCCAATTGGGTAAAACAATTTAGAGTATTCGTTGTCAGAGATGTGCTGGCGAAGCTTGCCAACAAGCAGTATCTCTACATTAATTTATTCGAAGCGCCGGTGCTGGCGTTTTTTATCGCCTTTATGGTGAAATACTATAATGTGCTCGGTGGTCAATCCGAGTACAGTTTTTATAACAATCACAATATTCCGGTGTTCTTCTTCATGAGCGTGGTGGTGGCTTTGTTCTTTGGGCTGACCATGAGCGCGGAGGAAATTTATCGCGATCGAAAGATTCTGAAACGCGAACAGTTCCTGCACTTGAGCAGAAGTAGCTATCTGGTCTCTAAGGTTACAGTGATGTTCTCCATTTCAGCCATGCAAACCATACTCTTTGTGCTGGTCGGGAACCTGGTACTGGAGATACCGCTTACGGAGCTTAGATACTGGACTATACTGTTTAGTTGCGCCTGCTTTGCCAATATGCTGGGGCTGAACATTTCGGCGTCGTTCAACTCAGCTGTTACTATTTACATTCTGATCCCTTTATTGATTATACCTCAGTTGTTGCTCAGTGGTGTGGTGATCAGCTTTGATAAATTTAATCCCAAAGTAGGTAAGCCCGCCGGCATACCGATGATCGGCGAAATCATGGCGTCGCGATGGGCGTTTGAGGCATACATGGTCACGCAGTTTAAGGATAACCCATTTGAAAAACAGTTTTACGATCTCGACAAAACGGCTTTTCAGGCCGAGTATAAGCGGGTCTATTTTATACCAGCGCTTGAATCAAAGCTGGCCTATTGCCTCAACAACAGAGCGGCCTGGAGAAACTCACGCGACGAGAAAATGGCAGGCTCGCTTGACCTGCTGAGGAACGAACTTAAACGTGAGCTTGAAACAGTCGGCGCCGATAAGTTTCCAGAAGTAGAGAGGCTAACCATCGGTAAGTTCGACTCCGCCACGTACGTAAAGACTGCCAATTTCCTAAAAACGCTCAAACAGTTTTATGCCAATAAGATGACTCGCGCCGTCTCTGAAAAAGAGAATAAGATCGATCGGCTCACGGCCAAACCGGAGCAGGCAAAAGAATACGCTATCCTGAAAGAACGGTATGTAAATCAGGCGGTAAGCGATGCTGTTAAGAACATGAATGCCACTGAAAGAATAGTTGAGGTAGAGGGCAAGCTGATCCAGAAGATATACCCCATTTACATGGATGAGCATCGGCCAGAACATTCGCTGGATGTGTCGGCCAATCTGTTTCAGCCAACAAAACATCTCGCGGGCTACCGGTTTGATACTTTCTACTTTAATGTAGGCATGATCTGGTTCATGACGATGATCCTATTCGTCACCCTTTACTTCGACGTCCTGAAGGAAATGATCAAGCTGATGGAGGGGAATCGAAAATTCAGAAGGAGAGACAGGCAATAATCAACCGACTAAATTCATATTTTTACAAACTAAATTTTATTTAAAATTCTCATGAAACGAAAATCAATTCTCAATCTCGCAATTGTATTGGCGGTTATTGTGACAGCATTCGCTTGCTCGGGTAAGAAAGAAGAAAATAAGCCGGAAGAAACTGCAAGTGCCTCACATGAAGAGTGGAAAGAAATGGACGAATTTCACATGGTCATGGCCGAGGCTTTTCACCCTTTCAAAGACTCGGCAAACCTTGCCCCGGTGAAGGAGAAAGCTGAAGAGTTGGCCACGGTAGCGGAGAAGTGGGCCGCAGCAGCTATACCCGAAAAAGTGAACAACGACGAAGTAAAAGCCAAACTCGCGCAACTAAAAACCGACGCAGCCGCACTCGTAGGAACGGTGAAAGCCGGCGATGATAAAGTGATAGGTGAGTCACTCACAAAACTGCACGACCTGTTCCACGAAATTCAGGAAGCCTGGTACGGTGGCCATGGTCATGAGCATCATTAGGAGTGACGAATTTCGAATGACGAATTTTCGAATGATAAATGACAAATCTTTTACATTTTATTTAAGGTCATCATTCTAAATTCGTCATTTGCTTTTATATGTTGAAGATCGCCTGGACCGACGCTTACGTTCTTCCCCTTCCGCCGCATCATCGTTTTCCGATGAGCAAATACGAACTGCTTCCGCAGCAATTACTGCATGAAGGTACGATCCGCGCTGAGAATATATTTCAACCCGAACCCATCCAAAGTCGTTGGGTATTGCTCACACATGAAGAGGCATATTGGAATAAACTGCAAAATCTTGCCCTCACGCCCGCGGAGATCCGCCGCACAGGATTTCCCATGAGTAAAGTTGTGGTTGACCGGGAAATGGTGATCATGAACGGCACATTACAAGCCACGCACTTTGCGTTACAATTCGGCCTGGCCATGAACATCGCTGGAGGCACTCATCATGCTTTCACAAATAAAGGCGAAGGCTTTTGCTTGCTCAACGATATTGCCATCGCCGCCAATTATTTGCTGAATGAAGGACTTGCGCGACAAATATTGGTGGTGGATTTGGACGTGCATCAGGGAAACGGAACCGCACAAATCTTTGCCCGTGAACCCCGGGTGTTCACGTTCAGCATGCATGGCGCAAATAACTATCCGCTGGTGAAAGAGAACTCAGACCTGGATATCAGCCTGCCCGACTTCACCAACGATAAGTTCTATCTGCAGACCCTGGACACTAACCTTAAGAACTTACTGGATACCATTCAGCCGGATTTTATGTTCTTTCAATCGGGTGTTGATATTTTAGAAACCGATAAACTTGGCCGGCTCAGTATTACCCGCGAAGGGTGTCGCCAGCGAGACCGAATCGTGCTCGAGGCAGCACACAAAAATAAGATTCCACTGGTAGCCAGCATGGGTGGAGGATATTCTCCCGACTTCCGCGACATCATCGAAGCACACGCCAACACCTATCGCCTCGCACAAGAGATTTTCTTCTGACCCTTAAAGGCTCGCAGCTTAGTCCCGATACGCGACCATAGGCTTGCTAACACTTGCTGTTCGTAGCCTAAAATTGATTCCAGTATGTACATTGCAGATAAAGTATTGGTGCAGGTTCAAAATCTACTTATCTTTCTCGAATAGACTTGTACTTGTTCATGGAATCACCTGCACTTGCCCCTGGAGAAAAAAGAAAATTATGGTTCGTTATCACAGCATCTTCCGTCGGAACACTCATTGAGTGGTACGACTTTTATATCTTCGGAAGCCTGGCTACCATTTTATCGGAACAGTTTTTTCCTAAAACCAATCCTACCGCAGCTTTCTTGTCGACCCTTGCCACGTTTGCAGCGGGGTTTATCGTAAGGCCTTTTGGTGCATTGGTTTTCGGCAGGCTGGGCGATCTTGTAGGCAGAAAATACACCTTCCTCGTCACCCTCGTGCTCATGGGCGGATCGACATTTGCCATCGGCCTTGTGCCCGGTTATGAATCGATTGGATTATTAGCACCGGCGTTGGTGCTTCTGCTTCGATTGTTACAAGGACTGGCACTTGGAGGTGAATATGGTGGAGCCGCCACATACGTGGCCGAACATGCTCCAGCGTCGCAGCGCGGATTTTATACCAGTTTTATTCAAACCACCGCTACACTGGGACTATTTGTTTCGATTGGCGTGATCTTGGGTGTTCGACAATATTTGGGCGTAGCGGAGTTTGCGGCATGGGGATGGAGAATTCCTTTTATCCTTTCTGCCGCGCTGGTCGCGGTTTCTATTTATATCCGTTTGAAGATGCAGGAGTCGCCGTTGTTTGCCCGTATCAAAGCCGAGGGTAAAATATCCACCAATCCGCTGAAGGAAAGTTTTGTAAAAAAAGAAAATTTAAAGATGGTGCTCATTGCCCTGTTTGGCGCCACAGCCGGACAAGGTGTGGTGTGGTATACGGGGCAATTCTATGCCATGACCTTCATAGAAAAAACATGTATGGTCGAATTTGTTCAGACCCGCGACATTATTGCCATGGCGCTCGTGTTCGGCACACCTTTGTTTGTTTACTTCGGATGGCTCTCAGATAAAATCGGACGCAAGATGATCATGATGATCGGCATGATCGCGGCCGTGTTGCTCTACCGGCCGATCTATAAACAAATGTATAATTTGGCGGACGTCTCAAAAAAACAGGAGATTGCCGAACAAAAATCGATCTCCAAAACACGCACGATCACCGACCAGGGTGATACTGCGGTCATCGCGAGAACGGAGCATGTCTTTACTGACGAAGACAAGCTGGTGGAGACTGCCACAACCACCATTGGACAGGGAAAAACCCCCGCGACGGAAGACAAAAGAGAAGTGGTGCTGGGCAAAAAAAATTATTGGATGATGATCGTGTTGGTGTTGATCCAGGTCATACTCGTTACGATGGTGTACGGCCCGATCGCGGCATTTCTTGTCGAGTTGTTTCCGACCCGCATACGGTATACTTCCATGTCGCTGCCCTATCACATTGGCAACGGAATTTTCGGGGGACTAACACCGTTTATCGCTACGAGCCTGGCAACGCGATATAGCGACGACCCTTTTGTAGGATTGTGGTATCCTATTGTAGTGGCGGCTGTATGTTTTATCATCGGTATGATCTTTCTAAGCAATAAAAAGACACAAGACGTATTGCATTGACACGTGGCCAAAAAAACTACTCAATGGGCGCAAGTTGGAAAGCGGAAGTTGGAGTTGTCCAACCTCGAAAAGATCCTATTCCCGGAAGATGAAATCCTAAAAGCCGAAGTCATTGAGTATTACCTGAAGATTGCGCCGACTATTCTTACCCATATCAAAGGACGTGCGCTGACACTCATCC
>JBMOKS010000212.1:0-4181 GCA_049324355.1 Bacteroidota bacterium | reverse complement strand
GAAAGTTTTTATCAAAAGAACCGACCAGATTGGGCGCCCGACTGGATCGAGTTTGCCAAACTAGGCTCCGTTGAAAAGGACTACATCATCGCCAATGAGCCGGCATTGTTGGTTTGGCTTGCCAACCTGGCTTGCCTTGAACTACACCAATTACATAGCCGAAAACCTGATTTCGATAAGCCCGATTACATGGTGTTCGACCTCGATCCACCTGAGGGTTATGATTTTAAAAAGTTGATCCCCATTGCATTGGATTTGAAAGAGCATATCGAAACGTTTGGGTATTCTACGTTTGTAAAGACCACCGGTGGCAAGGGCATTCATATTTGTTGCCCGCTGGAGGCTCGTCAGGGATTTTCGGAGGTTTTTGAGGCAGCTCAATTGATAGCGCAACCCTTTGTGGAGAAACACGGTTCGGAAACCACACTGCACATCAAAAAAGAAGCTCGGAAGGGACGTGTGCTCATTGATATTTATAGGATCCGTTCCGGACAAAGTATTGTGGCTCCATACAGCCTGCGTGGTCGGGCGGGTGCACCGGTTTCCATGCCGTTGACGTGGGATGAATTGAGCAACGTGAGTAATCCGTCACAGTTCAACATCCGCAATGCTGTAGACAAGGTCTTGAAAGACGGCGATGCATGGGAAAGTATGGGAGCTTACGCCGTAGAGTTGCATACGCACCGAAAGAAGCAAGTACAGAAAACAAAAAAGCTGCCTCCGAATAAAAAACATAAAACTCCGGAGCAACTCGAGACCTATAAAGAGAAGCGCGATTTCGAAAAGACACCGGAGCCCGCAGGAAAAATAATCACCGGTGGCAACAACAATTTTGTGGTTCATCGCCACCATGCGTCTCATCTTCACTACGATCTGCGGTTGGAAAAAGACGGCGTGTTGAAATCATGGGCAGTTCCTAAAGGACTTCCTCCGCGACCGGGAGTCAAACGACTCGCCGTGCAAACCGAAGACCATCCTATGGAATACTTGACCTTCGACGGCAAGATCCCAAAAGGTCAATATGGGGCGGGAGAGATGTGGATCTACGCCATTGGCAAATACCAGATCACGAAAGAAAAAAAAGACGGATTTTACTTTCGACTCAACAGCAAAGAAATGACAGGAGAATACCGGATGCACAAGATGAAGGAGAAAGAATTTTTGCTGGAAAGAGTGGATGAACCCCAGGTAGATTGGATCAATCAGTTTGTTGAACCGATGCTTTCAGAAACAATACATGAACCACCGAAAGGTGATGACTATGTCTACGAAGTAAAATGGGATGGTATTCGCGCATTAGTGCAGGTAGAAGACGGTGTTGTACGCATCAGAACCCGCAACGAGAATGATGTGACCAAACAATTTCCCGAATTACTTCACGGCGACAAGGCTTTCCGTGCGACCAACGGCGTGTTTGACGCAGAGATCGTTTGCCTGGATAAGGCAGGAAAGCCGGAATTCAAAAGAGTGATCGGGCGGATGATGAGTACCGGAGAAGCCAACATCCAGAAGTTGTCGAAATCCAGTCCCAGCTTTTGCTATGTGTTTGACTGCCTGTATCTCGACGGACGGTCGCTGATCAATGAACCACTCGTGAAGCGAAAGAACTGGTTGAAAGATTCCATTCGTGCCGACACACCCTACCGTGTGAGTGAATTTGTAGAAGATGGTGAATCTTTGCTCGCAGCCGCGCGCGAGCACGGATTGGAAGGCATCATGGCTAAAAAGAGCGACAGCAAATATTTGCCGGGCCGTCGCAGCGATAGTTGGTACAAGGTGAAGATCAGAGACTCAGCTGAAGTTTTTGTCATAGGCTACACAAAAGGCAAAGGCGATCGGGGACAAACTTTTGGAGCATTGCACATTGCCCAGCTAGATGGCGACAAATTTTATTACCGCGGAAAAGTTGGCACCGGATTCGACGATGCTACGATGAAACAGATCCGCCAGGCGATGAATGGCGTGGAGGTAACCAAAAAACCACCCCAGGTCATGGGCAAGCTGCTCGATGAAAAAGTAAGCGTGTGGCTGGAACCTAAACTGGTAGCCGAAGTAAGTTATCACCGGATAACCCCGGATAAGATGTTCAGAGAACCCGTATTCGTGAAGCTACGACTCGATATAAGCGAGATTCAAATGACGAATGATTAGAAGAACGAGGGAGCGAAGAACGAGGTCAGAGGAAGGAAGAACGAGGTCAGAAGAACGAGGAACGATGTACGAGGAACGAGGAATGAAGGCAACGAGTTCGTCTAGCAACCCGCATTAATTCTCCCCACAAACCTTTGATTGCACTTTCGTGTCTACTTCCATGCCGAGTTCCTTTGCTTTCTTAATATCTTCACAGGCTTCGCCGTTCTTTTTGAGTTTGATCTTGGCCATGGCGCGGTTGTAGAAGGCAAGGGTGTAGTCAGGTCTATAAACGAGAGCTACGCTATAGTCTTCAATAGCGTCGGTAAACCGGTTCATTTTGAGCAGTACGTTGCCTCGATTGAGCCAGGCTTTGGCATAATCTTCTTTAAGATCGATGGCTTTGGTGTAGTCTGAGAAAGCGCCGTCGAGGTCTTTGAGTTTTTCGCGCGCCAATCCGCGGCCGAGCCAGATCTCGACGTTGTTTTTTTCAATTTCCAGCGCCATGGTGTAGTCTTCAAGTGCGCCTTTGAAATATCCGCTTTCGTAGCGTTGTTGTGCACGTTCAAGGTAAGGATATAACATCGTGGAATCGGCCTCGATGGTCATCGATAGTCGCTCTTCCAGCGACATGCTCTGCAGTTTCTTCTCCTTTAAGGCGGCCAGGTTGTGTTTGGCCAGCGTGTGGTTGGGGTTCAACAACAGGGCCCGCTCGTAGTCCATAAATGAGGTAGAGTCTTTTTTGTTTTCTTTGGCCAGACCTCGGTTTACGAAATAGTCGGGTTCACGCGGATTGATGCTGATGGCGCTATCGAAGTAGGCCACAGCCACTGCAAAATCCTTTTGCTTGGAGGCTGTAAGCCCGAGATAATTGTAGACGTATGACTTATGGCTTCCCTGCGCTGTCATGAGGGGTTGTTTGTCGTCTACAGACATGGTTTGCTTGTAAAAAATTGCGTTGGTTTCACCAGAGGGCGGGAGCGACAGTAAACGGAAAAAGTCTTCTTTGGCCTGGTCGTAAAATCCAATCTTATAACGAAGCACGGCGCGGCTCAGCAGCACCTCTGCATGGTTGGGCAATTGTTCCAGAAAGATACTATAATCGGTAAGCGCACCCTCAAAATCCTTCTGCAGTTCCTTTACAGACGCCCGCAGGGAGTAAGCGTCCATGTATCCCGGATAGACACGCAGGCATTCGTCCAGCAGGGCCAGGGCATCTTGGTACTTTCCGGCATTGTAGACGTTTTCGGCTTCCTCATAGAGCTTCTCGGGTCTCTTAGGTTTATCCTGCGGATATCCCAGCCAAACGAGGGCGGTACATAAAAGAACAGTCATCAGGCCTTGCCTTTTCATCTTTCTGTGATACACATTTTTCTGCAATAATTTAACGAAATATTCATCGCTCTTCAGCAAACCCTTTATTTCAAATACCTGTTTAAGGTGGTATGGAAACATCAACCAAGAAGTCCTCCAAAAAAAAGGCCGGGGCTTTCAGCGAAGATAAGATTCAAAAAGCCTATGTTGAATATCTTCTCACCCATGGCCAGCGCCCTGCTTCCGTGTTCAAATTCTGTCTCGACCTCGGTATTAAGGAAGACGAGTTTTACAACCACTTCGGTTCATTCGACGGTCTGGAACGGCACATTTGGAAAAGTTTCGTAGATACAACGATCAGCCGCCTAAAAGCTGATGAAGCTTATGCCGCTTTTTCGTCGCGCGAAAAGATCCTGGCCTTTTATTATACGTTTTTCGAAGAACTCAAGTCGAGCCGCAGCTTTGTGCTGATCCAGCTGGCGCACCGAAATAAACTCGATCTGGCGCCAGAATTCATGAAAGATTTAAAAACATCGTACCTCGCGTTTGTAGAAGATGTGCTTAATACCGGCAAAACCAGCGGCGAAGTGGCCAAGCGACCGTATCTTGATAAACAATATCCTCGGTTGTTTTGGCTTCATATGGGCTTCCTGCTGATCTTTTGGAGAGATGACAACAGTGCTGCCTTCGAAAAGACCGATGCCGCCATTGAAAAGTCGGTGAATCTGGCTTTTGAT
>JBMOKS010000211.1:0-2781 GCA_049324355.1 Bacteroidota bacterium | reverse complement strand
CGCGGTAGGCAAGAATACGTTCTGCATCAATAACGTGCTGAAGTATATCTTTGGCAGTCCATTTCCCGGGTGCATAAACCTGCTCACCCAGGGCTTCCAATTTCTTAAGATCGAGTTTATCGAGTTGTTTTAAACTATTCTCAAAAACAATGCTGAGTGGCGCGTCGTCAGTTAAGTTAATGTACCGATCATAGTATTCGGGCATTTGAATTTTGGATCGCTTTATGTTGGTAAATATAGACGAACTCATTTGCTTCTGAGCCAGCCCTTCGGATATCATACAGATCATGATCAATAGTGTTAATAAACTTCTCATCATACATTTAAACTATTCGGTGAGCCGTCATATACCAGTTCCACTCCCACGTTTTTCCCCAATCAGGCGAAAAAGCCTGCTTCCACAATGGAACCTCCGGATCGGAAACATCCCAATGAAAAACCATGAGGATGGTCTTTCCCTCATAAGTGTCTTTCGCGTAAAATTTTCCAATCTTATTTTCGAAAGACCCGACCACCGGCGCATCCAAAACCATGCGTTCAGAATCCACCCAATACATACTCCAAAGTTTAGACTTGGCATCGAACAGCCGGAGGGTCAAGCCTTCGAATGGTTTATTATCGAACGTTGCCCTGTAATGATCTATGCTGCCCAGACCATTCAATATTTTCATGCATTCGTCGGTAGATTCAAATTCCTCCCACTCCTGGCAGTTGTTAAGCCTGGTTTTCAACTTCCGATTCTGTATCCGCCATTTACCAACGTAGAAATCAAAATCATTTTCAGATGAAGTTTCAGACGCTTTAACATTCAAAAAATTGTCAGACTGCTTTTGCCTGCCCGCAATAGCCGAAAGCGCCAATAGGGAGCCTGCCGTAGCAAGACCGGTAGTTTGTAAAAATTTCCTTCTTCCGTTTTCCATATCTGTGAGGGTCTTTTATTGTAAAAATAATTCCGAACCTGTACCTTCGATAGATACAG
The DNA here is from genome assembly GCA_049324355.1 of Bacteroidota bacterium. Taxonomy (GTDB): domain Bacteria; phylum Bacteroidota; class Bacteroidia; order Cytophagales; family Cyclobacteriaceae; genus Chryseosolibacter. The sequence continues at coordinate 1,802 of JBMOKS010000211.1, read as the reverse complement.
AATTGACCTTTATTATAGATACAGGATGCTACCGGCCGTCGATAAAAAATCTGGTAAACCACTGACGCGACAAGTATATGAGTTCTTTCAGTCGGCCATCATCGAAGGACAACTATCGAAAGGCGACCGCCTTCCTTCCATCAGGCTGTTGGCTAAAGATCTTGCTGTGAGCAACAACACTATTATCAGCGCCTACCAGCAAATGGTGGATGAAGGCTATGTGGAAAATCATTTGAAAAAAGGATTTTATGTAGCTGCTCTCGACCCTTCGATCGTTCCCAGTGTTAGGCCCGCATCCAAAAAACTAAAACCTGCAGACCAACCGAAGATAAAATTCGACCTCCGGCACGCGAATGTAGACGAGGCCAACTTTCCGCTGAAGGAGTGGCGCAAAATGCAGCAACTTGCATTGAACAAATTCTCTTACCAATACAGTGACTACTTTGGCGAGCAAAGTCTGAAGGAACAGCTTTGCCATTATCTCTACCGCTCACGGGGTGTAGTGGCCGAGCCTAAACAGGTGGTGATCGGCGCAGGCGTGAACACGATGATGAATATTCTGGCGCTGTTGTTTCGTGATACGCGAAAGCGTATCGTCGTAGAAGAGCCGGGATACTACGAGATCAGGAAGGTTTTTGCAGCGGCAGATTATAAACTTATTCCCACACCTGTCAATTCTTCGGGTCTCCGCTTAGACAAGCTTCGATCGGTAAAAACAGATCTCGTTTATATCACTCCTTCTCATCAATATCCCACGGGCGCCATCATGCCGGTAAGCAATCGTCTGAACCTTCTTCGGTGGGCTCACGATACAGGCACCTTTATTATTGAAGACGATTATGATAGCGAATTTCGTCATCGCGGCAACCCCATTCCGTCGTTGCAGGGTATGGACAAAGGTCATCGGGTAATCTATGTGAGCACATTTTCAAAGGCCCTGACTCCGGCACTGCGCATGGCATATATGGTGTTGCCCCTGGAACTGACAGATAAACTTAACGACGTCACTATTTTTAGCCAAACCGTTCCAGGATTCGTGCAGCGAGCAACGGCTTTGTTCATGGAACACGGATATTGGGATCAACATTTGCGCAAAATGCGGAAGATCTATCAACAAAAATATTATGCGTCGCTTGCCGCGTTAGAAAAAGTATTTGGCAACTCGATCAGTCTTACGCCCAGTCATGCCGGGCTCAGTATTTTATTTCACGTAGAGAATCGGTTGAGTGACACGATGATGATCCAAAAGGCATTGCGGCAAGGGATACTGATCAACAGCGATCGGTTAAGCTGGACAGCGCCCGTCGCACGGCCCGGTATCTTTTTCGGTTTTGGAAAACTCGACACCGAAAAAATAGAAGAAGCCGTGGCACAACTGAAAAAAAGCTGGCTGCTATAAAAATCCCTCACAACATAACTCCTTAAAAGTACTTCTGCCGTCTTATAATCCGGTCTTCCGGCCGATGGGAATTTTGCACTTTTTTTCGACCTTACTTTTGTTAACTTAACCTCATTAAATCTCCCTATGGCCCAGCGGTCCGTTCAATCCCAGCGAACCAAAGATATCGTCATCAGCTCCGTGATCTCCGTCGCCATTACGATAGTATTTGGTTATTATTTTCTCTACGTCGGCAACAAAGAAAGGGAACCAACATTTTATGTCGATCCCGTTCGTACAACCATTCTTGATAAAGCCGAAGCAGGAGCCGCACCCCTGTCTTTGTTAAAATCCAATGGTGACACGATTACGTCAGATGTAGTTTCCGTCTACTTTTATTTTTTTAATCAGGGAAAGGAAACGA
>JBMOKS010000210.1:0-25368 GCA_049324355.1 Bacteroidota bacterium | reverse complement strand
TTGTGCTCGTATACCGGAAATCGGAAGACATGGACGACGCCGCCACCGATGTACTGGAAAGATTCAACGAAAACTATTTTAGCGACCTAAATTTGAAGACTAGCACACTGGCGCTGAACGACGAATATACATTGACTTTTGTAGCCGATCTCCCCCGGATACGGGCCGCCCTGGAATACCAAAAAACATTTACCGAAAAGCTCTCCTCATTTGTCGAATTGAGAAACCATAAATTCAATAATTTTGTAATTACGAAAGACAATTTTGATATCTTTTACAGAACTAAAGGTTTAGATGAGTACATCCAATTCTTCGAAAAGAACTACCCTGCTGAAAGTCAATAGATTTTTGATCATGCAGAAGCCCTGGTTTAAGAAAATAACCAAGGCCATCTGGATCCTTTTTTTGTGCATAGCCCTTGGCGTTCCTATTTATGTATATACCGTAAGCATTGATCTCTTCGGACTATTTGGCGGCATGCCCAGCCTGAAAGCCATAGAGAATCCTGAAAACGACCTTTCATCAGAACTTATCTCTGCCGACGGCGTTTCGCTCGGCCGCTATTTTATCACTAACCGTAGCCAGGTTAGTTACGACCAGCTCTCCCCGGACCTGGTGAACACGCTTCTGTATTCGGAAGACCACCGATTTTACGATCACTCTGGTATGGATTTTTGGGCGTATATCCGTGTTTTCTGGGGCTTGATCACGCTCGACCCGGCCGGTGGTGGAAGTACCATTACACAGCAGCTAGCCAAGAACCTCTTCAGCACCCGCGGCGACGAACTAGAAGGTAAGATCGCCAAGCTTGGCGGCCCCTTCAGACTCCTTGTCAGCAAAACCAAAGAGTGGATCATCGCAGTGAAGCTAGAGCAGAACTTCACAAAAGAAGAGATCATCGCCATGTATCTGAACACAGCGTCGTTCGGCAGCAACGCCTTTGGTATTAAAGTGGCTGCCGAGACTTATTTCAACAAAGGTCCAGACAGCCTCAACGTACAAGAATCTGCGGTGCTGGTGGGAATGCTCCAGGCTGTGACGCGATTTAACCCAGTGTTGAATCCTGATAAATCCCTTGCGAAACGTAATCAGGTTTTAGGAAAACTCTTCACGCACGGATACATCAAAACACGTGAAGAGTTTGATTCCATCAAATCACTTCCGATAGACTTGAGGTATGCTGTGCAAAATCAAAACGAGGGGTTGGCTACCTACTTTAGGAGTGTAATCCGTAATTACCTCATGGCTTGGTGTAAGGAGCATGGTTATGATCTCTGGGAATCCGGCTTGAGAATACACACTACGATCGATAGCCGTATGCAACAGTTTGCTGAAGAAGCTATGGCTGCTCACATGGCGAAACTTCAAAAGGATTTTGAAAGCGAATGGCAAAATCGTAACCCGTGGGTAGATGAAAATACGGGGGTCGAGCTCAAGAACTTTCTTCAACGCAAGATCAAGAAGACTGACGCCTACAAAATCCTGGTAGCAAAATATGGAGAAGACTCGGACTCGGTAAAGATATTGTTGAACCAAAAAAAGCGTATGACGATCTTCAGCTGGAAAGGGGAAAAAGATACGCTATTCAGCTCAATGGATTCACTGAAGTACTACAACAAGTTCCTCCAGTCGGGCCTCATGTCGATGGATCCAAACACGGGGGCGATCAAAGCCTGGGTCGGTGGCATCAACCACAAATATTTCAAATATGACCACGTGAAGCAGGGCACCCGACAACCGGGATCTACTTTCAAACCGTTTGTTTATGGTAAGGCTATCGAAGATGGTTATTCGCCTTGTCTGGAACTGTTAGACATTGCTCCCACATTAAAAGTTTCAGGTGGGCACTGGACACCAAAAAATTCTGACGGTACGCTGGGCACAGGCGAAAAAATGAATATTCGCCAAGCAATGGCCCGCTCAGTGAACTCCATCACAGCACAGATGATCGATCGCGTTAAGCCACAAAACGTGGTGGACTTCGCACATCGACTGGGTATCACGTCAGAGCTCGTAGCGGTTCCGTCGCTGTGTCTGGGCACAAGCGATGTAACCCTGTTTGATATGGTTTCAGCCTATTGCAGCTTTGCTAACCTCGGTATTCACATTGAGCCCTATTACATCACGCGCATCGAAGATAAAAATGGAAATGTGATCGAGAATTTCGTACCCAAAACCCGTCAGGCCATGGACGAACAAACGGCCTACAAAATGATCTATATGCTGAAGGGCGGCGTTACCGAATCGGGCGGGACGTCGGGAGGGATATCACATTTCTTAAAAGAAAATAACGAAGTGGGCGGCAAAACTGGGACAACCGACAACGCTTCCGACGGATGGTATATGGGCGTAACGCATAACCTGGTTACCGGTGTGTGGGTAGGAGGAGACGAAAGAAGCATCCACTTTCCGTCGTGGAACTTCGGTCAGGGTGGTAAAACAGCGCGCCCTATCTGGGATAAGTACATGATGAAAGTTTACGAACATCCGGAGACCGGTTATGGCAAAGGTTTCTTCAAACAACCTTCCCGTCTGGACATGACCCTTGATTGCTCGAGATATTCTGCAGCCGATTCCACCGGGTTAGAGGTCGAACAAGAGCAGTGGAAGCTCGAGGATGTTAATAATTAACAGAGGAGTTTTATATGGCCGATTTGCTGCGGGAAGCGGTGCTACGCTTACCAGATTCTCCGGGAGTATATCGCTTTTACGATGCCGACGAAGTGTTGATCTACGTTGGCAAGGCCAAGAATATTAAAAAAAGAGTCAGCAGCTACTTTACCAAAGTAGCCGGATTAAACCGCAAAACTCTCCGGCTGGTTTCAGAGATCAACCGCATCGACTATACCGTTTCTGATTCAGAATTCGATGCGTTGCTGATGGAAAACAATTTCATCAAACAAAACCAACCCAAGTACAACATCCTGCTCAAGGACGACAAGACGTTTCCTTACATCTGCATTCTAAAAGAACGCTTTCCCCGCATCATCTATACCCGCAAGTACGAACCGGACCAGGGGGAATATTTTGGACCATACTCCAGTGTAGTCGCTATGAAAAATGTGCTCGACCTGGTGAGGAAACTTTATTCTATCCGCACGTGTAGCCTTTTGCTCAACGAAGCCAACATTGAACAAAAGAAATTAAGGGTCTGCCTGGAATACCATATTGGCAATTGTAAAGGCCCTTGCGAAGGGCTTCAGGATCACGAATCGTACCTGGAAGAAATTGAACAAGCGCGTAATATCCTTAAAGGAAACGTAAGCATTGTCTTCCAATATTTCAAAAACCAGATGCAATCTGCATCGACGAATCTCGAATTCGAAAAAGCGCAACGATACAAAGAAAAGCTCGATACGCTGGAACGTTTCCAGGTAAAGTCCCTGGTGGTAAACCGTGCACTGACCGATATCGATGTGCTGACCATCACCAGCACAGAAGAGTACGCTTACATTAACTACTTGCAGATCAAGGAAGGTGCAATTATTTACTCTAAAACTGTCGAACTGAAAAAGAAGCTCGACGAACCCGATGAAGAACTGCTGAGTTTTGCAGCCCAGGAACTTCGCGAGCAAGCCCATAGCGCCAACAAGTCTATTTTAAGCAATGTATCCATCACTGTATTAGAAGAGAACATCGAGAATGTTATCCCGAAGATCGGCGATAAGAAAAAGCTCATCCTGCTTTCGCTCAAAAATGCGCTCGAGCTTAAAAAAGAAAAAGAGATCCTCCGCGAGGGAAAAAAATCCAAACAACTCGAAGTACTCAACATTTTGCAGAAGGATCTTCAGCTGCCGAACCTTCCCCTGGTCATCGAATGTTTTGACAACTCAAACTTCCAGGGCACCATACCAGTAGCATCAATGGTGCGATTTGTTAACGGTAAGCCTGACAAGAAAGGCTATCGCCACTTCAACATCAAAACAGTTGAAGGGCCAAACGATTTTGCGAGCATGAAAGAAATTGTGGGCCGGCGCTACAAGCGGATCATGGAAGAAGAGGGCCCCCTGCCCGACCTCATCCTGGTAGACGGTGGCAAGGGCCAGCTCAGCAGCGCTTGTGAAGCTTTGAAAGAACTTGATGTATATGGCAAGGTGCCTATCGCCGGGATCGCTAAAAAACTTGAAGAAATTTATTATCCTGAAGATCCACTTCCGTTGCATCTGAACAAGAAGTCACCAGGGCTGCTGCTTATTCAGCAAATTCGCGACGAAGCTCACCGTTTTGCAATCACTTTTCATCGGAAGAAACGCAGCAAGGCGCAGATCAAGACTGAGATAGAAGAATTGAAAGGTATAGGCAGAAGCACTACTGACAAACTGCTTCGTCATTTCAAATCTGTAAAGAAGATCAAAGAGGCATCAATCGAAGAGCTCGTTAACTTGATTGGGCGCAAAAAAGCAGAGATAGTCATCGCATCCAAAGATCAAACTGAATCAGAGCATTAGCCGCTATTACTCGGCTAAAACTTTCTCAAAAAAAACTGATTAAGCGCTGCAATAAATTTGACAAGACCATAGCTCTTGTTACTTTTCAAAACTTCCCTCCTCATTAACATAACCCTTCCTCGCCAGATAACGCTATGAATACAAACTACATTCAAAGAACTATTATTTCAATTGTTTTTGCACTATTGACCGCAGGGCTTTTTGGTCAGACACCTTTTTATTACTACAAAGGCCATAAAATTTACCTGACAGAAAACACAGAAAAAGCATTGATCAAATTCAGGAAAGACGCAGACAAGAGTGAGGTGCGCAGACTATTAGACGCTGGCAACAACTTTATTGAGCGCCGTGATGTAGACGATGAAACGGAATATTCCGAATATATGGTATTAGAAGCCAGAAGTGATTTAGAGCAACGTATTACGTTGAGTCAATTTCTTAGCAATGAAGGAGTGCTTTCAGCTTCCCCGATGCTTCAATACAACAACGGAGGAGACTTTGCTATTACCGATGAATTCACTGTCAAGCTAAAGCCAAGTACAAGCTATGCCCGGTTACAAGACCTGATCAACACCCATCAGTGTTCCGTTGTAGAAGAGAACGAGTTTGTAAAAAATCAATTTCTGATCTCAGTGCCCAAAACAAGCTCGCTTGATGCCATGGAGTTGGCCAATTTATTTTATGAAACTTCCTTATTTGAATTTTCGGAACCTAATTTTTTGGCGTTAAATGCTTTCCAATCGAGAGATCCTTATTTCGTTAATCAATGGTCTCTGAAAAATACAGGAAAATTTGACTGCGACATCAGGATAGAGCCGGCATGGAATATAACCGAAGGCAGCCCAAAAATAAGAATAGCAGTCGTCGACAACGGCATTGATTTAAGGCATCCGGATTTGATCGCAAATTTAGACCCCGGATATGATGCAACGGGTAAGGGCAGCAAAGGTGCAGCAAATCCAAAAGACTTTCATGGCACAGCTTGTGCCGGCATCATCGGAGCTATCAAAGATAATAACATCGGTATTGCAGGCGTGGCACCACAATGTCGAATTATTCCGGTCCGCATAGGTTCTCTTGGAATCTCACCCGCTGAAACTATAGCCAAAGGGATACGATGGGCAAATAAAAAAAATGCTGACATTATTTCACTTTCAGTCAATTTGCCGGTTCCAGTACAGGCAGTCGAAGATGCCATTCACGATGCTGTGTTAAATGGAAGAAAAGGACTCGGATGTGTAGTTGTGGCTTCGTCTTATAACGAAGACCGGAGAGGAGTTTTCTTTCCTGCAAGTTTAGATAATGTAGTAGCAGTTGGCGCAAGTACTGCTACTGACCACAGGCTCACTACTTCATGCTATGGATCAGCGTTAGATCTGGTAGCACCTGGTGAGTATATTGTCACCACCGATAATGTAGGGAATACCGGACAAGCAATGCAAGATTATGCATACTTCACCGGTACGTCTGCGTCTTGCCCCCATGTAGCGGGCGTAGCAGGCTTAGTACTTTCAGTAAATCCCTGTTTGACGTCGGCACAAGTCAAGGAGATTCTCGAATTAAGTTGCGACAAAGTAGGCGGGTATTGTTATAATACCGCATCAGGCCATCCGCATGGAACATGGAATGAAGAAATGGGTCACGGGCGACTGAATGCTTATAGTGCGGTTAGGTTGGCCCGGAGTACCTCTACAAATCATTACGCCGACGTGAATAATGCCATCGACAATGCCACGTCCGAATTGATTGACCTAAAGATAGTTCCAATACCTGATGTAAATCCGACGCCTCATAAAAAGGCGTGCTCCATCATGGCCGAAGGTACCTACAGCGCATTTCGTCACGAAATTATTAAGGATGTCACTTTTCCATATACACCTGCCGCCACGATCATTGGCACTTCCAACGGATTATCGCCGGCAAGTCCAAATGATGGGAGGCCCTGGATGGAGGCAATAAATGTCACCGAAACATCGGCCACGTTAAGATCCTATGTATTTGAAATACACCTCGAAGGAGGTGGTCCAACAATTCGCTTTTGGCCGACGTCTCCGGCAAATGTTAAATTTGATTATACCCTATTCAGCGACGTGGAAAAAAAAGTTTCATTGCAAAATGAAACAGTGACAGCTGGCAATAAAACACATGCTGCCATTGATATCATTTGTACAGGCAACAACGTAACGAGCAATAAGCCACAAGGCAACTACTCCGTGGAAGAAGATGCCAATGTAATACTTCAAGCTGGCCGGAAAGTAATTCTTGGCCCGGGAACAAACGTTAATCCGGGATCAAAGGGTTATTTCAAAGCTTCCGTTACCCCTTTTCCTATTTTCATTTGCAATCAATTTCCACAAGACCTTACGGTATCATCAAACAACAGAGGCGCGGTAGACCCAAAAGCCATGAAAGATCAAGCAAATTACCTGCACGACTATGAGGCAACATTTTTAAAAGCAGAAGAGCAGCAAGATAAGCGTCCGAAAGTATACCCCATGCCTTTTCAAGATCTTTTGACCCTAGAATATACGATAGAGAAATCAGAGCATGTCGCTATCAGCATCTGTGATGCGACAGGTCGTGAATTGATTCAATTGAAAAACAACGCCACTCACGAACGAGGCACTTACCGCATTGAATTAAAGGGTATCGCGTTGCCTTCGGGTGTATATCTGCTAAAATTTATTGCCGACAATAAATCCTACGCGCAGAAGATTGTAAAAGAGTAATTCCCAAGATGTACAGCCGCTAAAAATTCATCAAATTAAAAACCGTAATACTCTCTTACTATAGGCCGGTTTTTTTCGGAAAATGAAAATCATTGGTCAATCTTTTTCAATACCGGATACTTCGCGTTTAATTTTTAGAGATTGACAAACTAGGCAAATAAAAAAGGAGATCGATTTGATCTCCTTTTTTAGGTTTTTTCTGGCTTAGAATTCCCAGAGATTGTGTTCTTTTTCCATGAGCATTAACTCAGCCCACTCAGTAGCCCAAACCGCTTCGCGATAAGGTCGTCCGTTGGCAGTGTAAGTATCGAAGATGGTTTCATCATCAGGGTTCTCGATTTTGCGGATCGTTCCGTGGAACAATCTTAACAGAATCGCATCAGCAAAGTTCTTATTCTGTGCTGTGTTCTGGCGGTTAAACCATACGGCCTTTTCAGGGTGTGCGCGGAATACTTTTTCGAGGTCTTTGTACTTGAACCAGCCCAACTCCTGGTCAACACCAGTAGTGGTAAGGGCACCGGGAACGATGATCTGGATACATTGTATGTCGTAGTAAAGGCGTGATCTTCTCTTGTCGAAGATTACATCTTCCACCAGGCGAAGTACGTTCATATCGCGAGGCAAGTACTCTGTTCCTTTACCTTCAGAGGTAGCGGCCCACTCGTCTGGAGATGTTTCAGGGTTTTTACCTGTATTATCGACGATTGCACGGTAGTTTTTTCCGTTGTAGCTGGTGATCTCGTCAGTATACCAGTTGCGGTTCGGATCCCAGGCATCAAAAGTCTGCGCCTGCGATTGTATTAACAGACCAAGGAATTCTTCCTTGCTCATTTTTGTTTTTAGCGAATCCGTTTTATAGATATCGGTAATCTCGCCTGACTTCACAGCGTCTACAACCAGCTTAGAGATCTCACCATTATTGGAGAAAAAACCTTTATTCTGCTTTTCCTTCAGATCGATGGTTCTCCAAACACGAAGCTTGTAGTGCTGCTCGTACTTAGGAATGGGATTGATAGAGTTAGGATTGTACTGCTGTTCCAGTTCTTCCTGATAAACTTTTTCAACCTCTGCAGATTCCACTTCAGCTTGTGCCCACACCGTGAGGGTAGCCACTGAAAGTAAAAGTCCGCTAAAAATTCTCTTGATCATATCTTCTCTTCTTTATTGAATCGGAACGGTATAAACCTCACTTCTCACATCTACTTTTTCATCTTCACCCTTGTAGGTTCTGCGGGTTACGGTCTTGACTTCGATCACAATACGATCGCCAGGCTTGAACTGGGGTCTCCAGGGGCCAAGATCAATGTTTTCGTTAGTTGCCGTTAACCTGTTTACAGGTGATGTGCCGCGGGCGTGGATCACTTCCATGCTTCTAATGCGGTAGAATGCGTCTTTAGGTACTTCTTGCTTAAAGTTTTCATCAGCTTCGGGCACTACACGAAGGCCGGTCAGGGCACTTCCTCTCACGCCGTTCTTCTTATCAACTTCTTTTCCAGTGTTGTCTCTTACCGAGTAGCGTGGTAACGGAATAGGCTTCACGTCGAAGTCAACAGAACCGATGCTGGTACCTGCGTTACTTACATTTACTTTAATTTTGCGCTGCGAAGGAATGATCGTAACCCTGCTTGGTTTATCGCCCTTGATAACATCTGCACCTTGTGATGAAAAATTGGGATTGTAGTTTGTTCCCAGCGCAGGCACTTCAATGTTCACCGTATTACCACAGTTCATATACAGCGTAGGAGCGTTACCGGTAGTTACCTTGATAACGGGCTGCGCTACGAAGTATTCCATCTTTTGTACGTAAGGAGAGTCGTTCAACACGATCTTTGCTTCGAATGTCTTTTTAGCAAGGCCTGTGGCGTCATATCCACCGCCGCTGGCAGTGAATTTCACCTTACCCATCTTCACGTTGGTGAGCGGATCGTTCATCACCTCAAGCTTCTTGCCGTCAAGGTACATTTCAGGAGTGTAAGCAGATGAAGAGGCTGTGATAAACATATCAGCTTCATACACAGCACCTGCAGCTACAATAGAAGACTTCGGACGAACCATCGGCACGATGTTGTCGAAGCTTACATTTTTGGCGCCGGCTATTTCTTTCAGTTTTTCCAAAGCTTTTGATTCGTATTCCAGCACTTCCGTTTCGATCTGAGTTACTGAAGCCAGGGCCGCAATAACAGGGGTGTTTTCGAATGTAAACGTTAAAAAGTCCTTATTCTTATGATCTTTGTCGTTGGCAAAGAAGGGAATATCTTTAGGAGCTTTGGCCAGAGTTTGGAAATCGTTCAGACCTGTTAAGTCTTTCAGGCTCTTCACGTAGTTGTTCAACAAGGTTTCAAAGTCTTTGCCGGCAGGAGTGGAGATCATCATGGTAGCAACTTTCGAGCTGTGGTCATTGATGAGCTTCTCATCTACCTTATCGGTGCCGGATTGCTTCATCATTTCCTTTTTTAGCTTTTCGATGCTGGCCAGTGTAGTTTGTGTGATCTCTCTTACTTTCTGCGCATTCTCTTTTGCTCTCACCACGTTGGCTGCCTGGCTTTTACCGGCTTCCTTAACGATGGCTTCAAGCGCTTTTACGCTTTTATCGTTTTGTTCGGCGATCAAACTTTCGAGGGTGCCCTCGATGATCGCGAATTTTTCCAGAACTGCATTACTTACCTGCAGCGCCAGAAGAGCGGTCAGTACAAGGTACATCATACCGATCATCTTCTGCCTGGGTGTTTCCTTACCGCCTGCCATATTCGTGTGTAATTAGAATATTTGGTTTTTTAAAGAATCAATTCAAATGACTTAGTTTCCGCCACCCTTCATAGCAGTGAGCATGCTGCCATAAACTTTATTGAGTGCAGAGAGATTATCGGATAACTTACCGAGTTCTGTAGTGAACTTCGCAGTGTTGTCACCAACTTTAGAAAGTCCCTGCATAGCACCAGTGAGGCTTTCATAAAATTTGTTCATGTTCTTCACGTGACTGTCTGCGTCTTTCAACTCCATTTCGTATACAGAGTTCAATGCTGCAAGATTCTTGGTCACCTTCTGCACCTGGCTGTGATATTCACCGGCGTCTTTTGACGCGTCAGCCATAGAAGATACCGCCTTGATCGCAACATCATATGACTTATTCATTTCTGTCAACGCCTTGGAAGCGGTCTGTACGTTCTTGGCGTAGTCGTTAGTAGCAACAGCGGCATCAGAAAGATTAGACATCTTCTTGGCGGATTCAGCCAGGTTATTCAATCCTTTACCTAAACTATCGAGCAATTCCGGACCAATCTTGGCTTTCTCCAGCGATGCGTCTAGCTGTTGTGTTAAAGAAGCACCTTGTTTATTTGAAATACGGGGAGCTGCAGTGGGAGCTTCGTATTCTTCTGCTAATTCGGGATAAACTTTAGACCAATCAACTTCAGGATGTGGAGGTTCAAAGGCGCTCAAAAAGAAAATCACAGCTTCCGTAGAAAGACCAATCATCAACATCTCGTCGGCACCCTGATAGTGAAGGATTTTGAACAACGCACCGATAATTACCACAGCAGCACCAATACCGTAAACTTTAGGCATTATGGTTTTGTACATAAGCTCCGTAAATCCGCCTTTTTTCTTGCTCATTTTAGTAAGGTTTTAGTTTATATCGATTGATATTTAAATATAATGTAAGTTTTCAATTATTAAAATTCCTGACCCGACGAGCGACCGAGGTGAGTTAGCGCACAACGGAATCCTATGTACGCCCGTGTGGAATCTTTGAATTCGTAAGTTCTTGTACCTGTTTCCAGGTAGTATGCAACGTCCTTCCATGAGCCTCCACGTATCACCTTTTTAGGGGGAACTTTTGGATTGTAGCGGCTGCTTTCGGGATTGGTTCTTTCGTCGATATACTGGGGGTTAAGATCCCACACTGTAGGAACAGATGCAGGGTTGAAATCATCTAAACACCACTCGCTTACGTTACCGGCCATGTCGTACAATCCATAATCATTGGGGAAGTAAGACTGAACAGGTGAGCTATAGGCAAATCCATCATCATAGAAGTTACCACGACCGGGTTTGAAGTTTGCCAGCATACATCCCTTGGAGTTACGAATGTAAGGGTTGCCCCAGGGGTACTTCGCCATATCGCGGCCGCCACGGGCGGAGTATTCCCACTCTGCTTCTGACGGAAGTCTGAACTCAGGCATCGGAAAATCTCCTACACTCTTTCTATAATCATTGAGATATGCGGTTCTCCATTTTCCGAAAAACACAGCAGCGTCCCAGTTGACACCGACAACGGGATAGTCGTCGTAGCCGGGGTGCCAGTAGTAGTAATCCTGAATCGGATCACCCATGTGGTGAGCGAAGTCTCTTACCCATGCCGTGGTGTCAGGATAATATTGTTGACGGAAAGTTTCGGCATCAACGGTTTCAAAACCTTCAATGCTACCGTTGTCTACCAGGAAGAAGTTGGTAAACTGGCGGTACTCGTTGTTGGTAATTTCAGTATCGTCCATGAAGAACGAACCGATCGTTACCTGCTTGTTGAAGTTTATCTGAGTAGACGCAGGGTCTTCGTCGGCCTGACCCATATGGAACGTACCAGCAGGGATGGGCACCATACCATAAGGGATAGTCATTACCCAGCCTTCGCGGCCCGGCACACCAACCAATTCACCCTGGTCGCCTCCTGCCTTACCTCCCAAGCCAAGCAAACCGCAAGCACTTGCCACCGCGCCTGCAAAGACTAAAATTAGTTTTGATGAAACCGATTTGTTCATAATTCTTGATAATATTAACAGACTCGAAAGATAAGTTATATACAGTGATTTATAAAAATTGCTTACCAAATTCCACAAATTCTTAAAAAAACCAAAATCATTCGCCGCTTAGTGTCAGGGTCTTGGGGTCCGAACGACTTTTTTTGCGTTGCCCGGCACTTAGTGTCTGTACCGCGGGGTTCGAACTACTTTTTTACCACTTCCCGGGTTCACTGGCAACTGATAGCTCAGCATGAATTCATGTGAAAAATTTTCTTTGGCCTGGCGGTCCTTCACGATAACGTCTATTGCATAGCCAAATTTCAAAGATTTATCTTTCAAAAAGCTATAACCCAATAAGACGTTGGCTGCCTCTGATTGTCTAAACGACAGGCCGCCCCACATCTTATCCTTCAAGGTAGCTATTACACCCAGGTCGAAAGAATATTCTTTGAAATCGGTTTTTACCAGGATGGTTGGATTCAATTTGAGGTCAAAATTCACTTCATAAAAATAACCGGCTGTAAAGTTCATATGGTTCTCCAGCGCGTTCCGGGCTTCATCGATTCCGAAATTAAATTCAGATTTAACCAAGTGGTTTACACCAAATCCCGCGTAGTACTTTTCAGATCGGTAAAAAACGCCGAAACCTATATCAGGTCTGATCTGTGACTCCTTTCCGTTTACAATCAGCCTGTCACCTTCCTGAATATAGCGGTAGTATGTGCCATTGACAGACACTGAATAGATACCTGCCTTGATGCCAAAGCTAAGCTTGTTCTCTTTAATGCCCAGGTGATAAGCAAACATGCCCTGTGCTTCAAGATTGTTCTGAGGGCCCAGTCTGTCGTTGACGATGTACGCGCCGAATCCACTTCTCAATTTGAAGATCGGAGAAGTAAAACTAACGATCTGGGTTGTGGGAGCGCCACCATCGCCGAAGCTGGACTCATATCCAAGCCACTGGCTACGGTGCATCACGGTGAGTTGCGTTATGCCATCCACACCGGCATAGCCAGGAGTGATGAACAAGTTGTTGAACATGTATTGGGTGAACTGAGGGTCTTGCTGAGCGTAAGCTGATACCCCAGTAAATACTATCAACAGAGTATAAAAAGTCCGTTTCAGCATTTAAGTTTAAAAAATAAGGATTTAAAGTAAGCGTTTTTTTACGACACTTTCAATGCTAATGTAATTAAAGTGTAATAAAAATCAACACTTTATAAAATACAAAGAATGAATAAGTTATTTGATGCCGTTTGCTTTCTTAATATAAAGTTCGAGCGCACCGGTCATGGAGGGTGCGTTGGGGAGTGGCGCTTCAATGTCTAAAATCAACCCGGCATCTTTTACTGCCTTCGCCGTAGTAGGACCAAACGCTGCGATCCGAGTATTATTTTGCTTGAATTCCGGGAAATTGACAAACAGGGAATTAATCCCTGACGGACTAAAGAACGCCAGGATGTCGTAAAACACTTCTTTCAAGTCAGACAGGTCTGCGGCCACCGTGTGGTAGATGATGGCCTCCGTGTAGTTATATCCTCCCTGTTTTAAGAAATCGGGGATGTCGTTCTTACGAATGTCTGAACAAGGGAAGAGATACTTCTCGTTCTTGTGTTTCTTCAGAATCTCCAACAGATCCTGTGCGGTCTTCAAACCGGTGAATATCTTTCGCTTGCGAATGACAATGTATTTCTGAAGATAATTTGATGTTTGGTCGGAGATACAGAAGTATTTCATCTCCGGTGGCATTTCTACTTTCAACTCCTGGCAGATATGAAAGAAATGATCCACAGCGTTGCGGCTCGTGAAAATAATGGCGGTGTGTGCCAGTATATCAATCTTCTGCTTGCGAAATTCTTTTACCGGCACGGGCTCAACTTGAATGAAAGGTCTAAAGTCTATCTTCAGATTAAATCTTTCTGCAAGTTTCAGGTAGGGGGAATTAGCGTCAGTTGGAGCTTCTTGGGTCACAAGGATGCTTTTTACTTTGCGCATCCTGTCAGTAGCTATTTCACTCATATCAGCACGTAACGTATTCAGGCTTATTGGTATAATACCGTAATTGTAATCAGTAACGGAATAATTTCGGTGGCACAAATGTACGAAAATAAATGAAACAAAGAGTGCTCCACCTTTCCGTTAAGTTTGAAAAACACCAGCACGATCCAGCCCATCAGGGTCACCGTCACCAACGATAACATTGACAAAAAGAAGTTTACATTTTGACCTCTCGAAATAAAATAAACGAAGAGAACCAGTGACGCCAGGCCAAAAATGATCAGCAAAACTCTGATCCAATTAAAAAAATGAAGACCTGCTAAGTCTCTTAACCCAAACAACTTAGACAAAGAATAGATCACAATGATCTTCAGAAAAAAAACCGCGAGCAGAATAAAACTCAACTGGACCCAGCGCAGCATGGCATGCCCGAAGCCGGCCGTCTTAAATTCAACCGACGTTGAATATTCCGGCGGCAGAAAGTGAAAAATGATTAGCAGATAAAAACCTAATATCAAACTGCAAAAAACATAAAACAAAATATTAATACTGCCGGTGATTCGCGAATAGATCTGACTGTCTTCGGTTTCTCGCAAAGAAAATATTCGGGTAACGGAAAAATAATCACGCGCCAATTTGGGATTTAAATTGACAATCACAATTAGCATGACCACTAGTATCAAACTAGCCACAACCACAAAGTCCCTGAAATAGCTCGGTGGTTTCAAGCCATAGTTCAACCCCCCTTTCTTTGGCGCCGGCAAACCGACGATCGCCGTTTGCAAACCCTGAACATGATCTTTTTGGTAGACTGTAACTAAAAAAGAATACGAATGAAAGGCTTCTGCAAGGCTATCGAGTCTGAGTCTGAGTTCCCGATCTGCCTGCGCAGCCAACTGATGGTCGATGAACACCGAAAAATCTTTCCCCAACGACACACGCAGATAAGCATCCGGGTTTTTTCGCACGTCGATATTAAAATGAATGGCCTTGACGTCACGCAGGTCAGTGTTTTCATCCAGTTTCACATAGCGGTCTTGGTCAAATTTCATCCAGACGTCGCGGAGATCACTTTTTATTACAAGCTTTTGCTGACCGAACGAACTGCTAACGAGAAAAAGCAGCTGAAAAAATAAATAAACCCGTTTCATGCGCACAAAAATATCAGAATTGGAATGAAATGAATGTAAGTTTGTTCCTTCTTTTATGGCGGGAATTTACATCCACATACCTTTTTGCAAGCAGGCTTGCCACTATTGTGATTTTCATTTCTCCACGCAGACTTCTGACCGGCAAGATCTGATCGCGGCCATCGCGCTGGAATTGTCGCTCCAGAAAAATTATCTTGGCCAGGAGCCCGTGGAAACGATCTATTTTGGCGGCGGCACGCCCTCGCTTTTATCGGCGGCAGAACTTTCGCTGATCTTGGATGCCGTACGGGCTCATTATCAGACGGTGGCCAATGCCGAGCTCACCCTTGAAGCCAATCCCGATGATCTATCCAGTAATAAACTCCGAGAACTCAAACAACTTGGTATCAACCGGCTGAGCATCGGCATTCAATCATTCGACGACAGCGTGCTCAAGTTCCTCAACCGCGCCCATGACGCCGATGCAGCGCGCAATTGTGTGGTCTGGGCACGCCAAGCCGGTTTTAGCAATATCAGCATTGATCTGATCTACGCCATCCAGGGCATGACCACCGATCTGTGGGACAGTAATATTCACCAGGCCATCGCACTTCAACCCGAACATATTTCTTCCTATTCACTCACGATCGAGGAAAAAACTGTTTTTGGTCATTGGATGAAAAAGAAAGTTATCGATGCGGTGCCCGACGAGACTGCCGCAGCACAACTGACACTGCTCGTAGACAGACTCGAAAATGCGGGGTACGATCAATATGAAATTTCTAATTTCAGCCTTCCGGGTTTCGAATCGCGGCACAACAGCAGTTATTGGCGCCAAACGAAATATCTGGGCGTAGGTCCGAGCGCTCATTCTTACAATGAATCCAGTCGTCAATTCAATGTGCGCAACAATCATCTGTATGTAAAATCGATGCAAGCGGGTAAAATCCCGTATGAAGTCGAAATGCTTTCCATTCATGATAAAATCAACGATTATTTGCTCACCACGCTACGTACCCGCTGGGGTGCCAATCTCGAAAAGTTAAAGAGTGACTTTAACTACGATCTGCTACACAAACACGGCCGGTATCTTGAGCAGTTGATGAGCCAAAAACTCGCGAGAATTGACAATCAGATTCTTCTCCTCACAAAATCCGGGAAGTTACTGGCCGACAAGATCGCGTCAGATTTATTTTCCGCTTGACATATAAAGTCTTAACGTCTGTTTAGTAATTTTCGCCCGAATTAGTCCCATGAGATCTTCGGAGGAAAAAAAAGTTTACATGCTGCTCAAGTCCGTCATTTTTCATTACCACGGACTCGACGAAGCCGAAAAACGCGACCTGGACAAGACTTCAGACGATCTCGATGCGCATGAAGAATACCGGTGGGCTTTGAATTTTGTAGCCGAAGATTACATCACCGCCTTCGACCGCGCACGTGAATACCTTAATGAGATCATCGGCGATTATCCCAAAAACAAACGCATCGAACTCATCAATATGGTGTGGCAGGCCAATAATCTGAAAGGTTATGTAACCGAGATGGAGGCTACGGCCATGCTCAAGCTTGCCAAGGACTGGAATGTTCAAAAGGAGCTGATCGACCTGGTATTGAAGTAACCAGCGGTCAGGGATCGTGAATCGCCACCGCTATCTTCGAATCTGCAGTGCCGTAATATAGAAACCACTTTCCTTTAAAAGGTACCATCCCTTCAATGAAGCAGACCCGATTCACCTGGCCCTCGATTTCGTAGGGTTGTTCGGGCTTCATGAAATTATTCTCTAACCTGGCGATGAGTTTCGTTGGATCGTCTGCCTCAAACAATGCCTGGCCAGCGCAATATGCACCTTTGTCCAGGTCGACATCACGTTCGTTTTCGTCGTCGAGGTTCATGCCGTTATATAATAGTACTATGCCCTTTTCGCGGATCAACGCATAGGGACCACTTTCCACCAGCCGGCTATCGAAATATTTTTTTCTGGGCCGCAAAACAGATTTCAACTTTCCGTTTTCTTCTACCGGCTGCCAATGAATTAGGTCATCAGAGGTTGCCATGAAAAGATCGGTATCGCCAAAATACATCCAGTACTTTCCATTTATTTTTTCCGCCACGATGCGGTCGCCATGCTGCCGCGCAACGATGGCTCCGGACTTACTCCACGTATTTTTATATCGTCCGTTCAAAACTGTTCCGTGCTTCGTCCATCGCTCAAGGTCTTTTGACGTTGCCACGAGGAGTCGCGCTAAGGTTCCGTCGTAGGCAGTGTAAGTCATCACATATGCGCTGTCTTTGGTTTCTACGATCCTCGGATCTTCTACGCCACCCTCCCATTCGTAGGTCTTCAAGCTATCGCGGTCGGGATAGAAAACGGGTTCTTTCATCTTAGTAAAATGCAAGCCATCGGCGCTCACAGCGAGACCGAGTCTCGAAGTGCCGGCAAATTTGCCGACCATGTCTTCGGCGCGAAACAATAAATAAACCTTGTTGCCCCTTACTACAGCAGCCGGATTGAAAACGTCTTTCTCGTCCCACTTGATATCACTGTTCAGAATCGGGTCATGGAAAATATTTTCGCCGGGCGTAAGTATGGGATTGACGGAGTCTACTTTCACAAAAGGCAGCATCGCCCACGACGTATCGGTTTTTTCAAAAACTTTTTCCGGCGGTTTACGTGAGTCACATCCTGCAAGCGCACAAGCCAGGTAAAATAAGAGGACTTGACGCCAGCTTGTTTTTCGTTTCATCCTTGTATATTTCGATAGACAAGATAATTTATGAAAACCAGAAAGAAAAAAATTGATGAGGACCTGTTGAAAGAAGCGTTGGAAGAAGAGAACCGGATTCGCACAGCATTCAAAGACAAGGATTGGGCAGAAATAAAAGGTGCCAACAGCTGGATGATCTTTAAAGTGATGTCTGAGTTTGTGGAAGGAATGGAGAAGCTGGCCAAGATCGGCCCGTGTGTTACGATCTTCGGATCTGCACGCACAAAGCCGAGCCACGCCTATTATAAAATGGCCGAGGAGATCGCTTATAAATTAGTACAACATGGTTATGGTGTGATCACCGGAGGCGGTCCCGGAATCATGGAAGCCGGCAACAAGGGTGCTCATCGCGCTGGCGGAAAGTCGGTGGGTCTTAATATATTTTTGCCTTTCGAACAACAAGGTAACGTGTTCATCGACAAAGACAAACTGATCACGTTCGACTACTTCTTCGTCCGCAAAGTGATGTTTGTTAAATACTCACAGGGATTTATTGTGATGCCTGGCGGTTTTGGCACCATGGACGAACTGACCGAAGCTCTCACGCTGATACAGACCAAAAAGATAGGGCGTTTCCCCATCGTGATGGTGGGCAAAAAGTATTGGCATGGATTTGTAGAGTGGATCAAAAAAGTGTTGATCTCAGAAAAAATGATCAGCGAGGTAGACCTTGAACTGTTCAGCCTGGTGGATACTCCCGAAGATGCCGTGAAGGTGATTGATGAGTTCTATTCCAAATATTTGTTGTCACCGAACTTTTAATGAAAAATGTCGCCAACTTTTTATCCATTGCGTCGCTGGTAGTTCTGTTTGGGTACATAACGTACAACGAACTCAATCACCGCGTCGGCAAAGACCAGATCTCGGATGAAGGTGTGGCAGAACCGGAATACGTTGTAGAGGATGCGCCCCTGCCGGCGATCTCTTTCGAACTTCCCCAATCGATGACGTTCGCCGGCGAACCGGTACCTCTGGAGGTCCCTGACGTTTCCGAACGTCTGGATAAAGAGTTACAGATCAACACATACTTGCACAGCAATACTATTTTCCTGATCAAACGTGCCAACCGATGGCTTCCGCAGATCAGGAAAATATTACAAGCCAATGGAATTCCGGATGACTTCCAATATTTACCCCTCATCGAAAGTAATTTGATCAACACGGTATCTCCCAAGGCGGCTGTTGGTTATTGGCAGATCTTAAAAACATCAGGTAAGGAATTTGGGCTTGAGATCACCAACGAGGTCGACGAGCGTTACGATCCGCTGAAAGCCACCGAGGCCGCCTGTAAGTACCTGAAGAGTGCGTATCGCCGCTTCAACAACTGGACGCTTGTTGCAGCTTCTTACAATCGCGGCATGGGTGGCATAAACCGGGCCATTGAAAATCAGAAAGTAGAATCATACTACGACCTCTTTCTGAATGATGAAACCTCGCGATACGTTTTTCGCATCCTCGCCATCAAAGAAATCATTCAAAATCCGACCAAGTACGGCTTTCGTATCAATCCCAAGCATTTGTATCATCAGGAGCCTTTGCGATACATTGAGGTAACAGAGAGCATCAAGGACCTTGTAAATTTCGCCAAGCAGCAAGGCACCAACTACAAGCTCATCAAGCGCCACAACCCCTGGCTCCGCGATGATCATCTCACTGTAAAAAAAGGCAAGACTTACCGTATCGCCATCCCTGCTTAATTTCAAATTCAAAGATTTTAAATTTCAGATCAGACCGTGCCAATTTGAAATTTGAATTTTGAAATGGTTAATTCGTACTTAGCCTCACCGAAGCTGCGGAGGTATAACTTGCCACAAGTCACTTGTAATTCTTCATTCCCGATGCGTCCATACGTCCTAGCCGAAAACAACTGGAAGACCGTAAAGGATACGGCCTATACACTTGCTATTCTCCCCTGGGGAGCAACCGAAGCGCATAACTACCATCTGCCTTACGGAACTGATATCATCGAAGCCGATCATGTAGCTGCCGAAGCCGCACGGATTGCGTGGAATCAGGGGGCCAAAGTAGTGGTTCTTCCCACGATCCCATTTGGCGTGAACACCGGGCAGTTTGATGTGAAACTCGATATGAATATGAATCCCAGCACTCAACTCGCCGTGCTCCGCGATGTTGTCGACGTTCTCAATCGTCAGGGTATTTACAAGCTTATCATTCTCAACAGCCATGGCGGCAATGACTTCAAAACGATGATTCGGGAGCTCGGGCTTCAATTCCCGAAAATGTTCTTATGCTCGTGCAATTGGTATCAGGCTGTAGATCAGAAAACTTTCTTTGAAAATAAAGACGACCATGCCGGCGAAATGGAAACGAGTGTGATCATGCACCTTACACCCCATTTGGTGAGACCATTGTCTGACGCCGGAGACGGTGCAGCGAAAAAATTTAAGATCAATGCTATCCGTGAAGGTTGGGCATGGGCGGAGCGAAAATGGCTTCAGGTTACAAAAGATACCGGCGTAGGTGACCCCCGACAGGCAAGTGCCGAAAAAGGCAAGCTTTATTTCAAGGCGGTGACAGAAAAAGTTGGCCAGTTCTTCCTGGATGTGGCGCACGCCGACAACCAGGATCTTTACGTTTAAAGCACTGTGTGAGACGACGGGGCTTCTGTTGAAGACCCTTCCGCTTTAGACACCCAGAAATTATTATAACCTTCTCCGATCTGAATCGATATCTGTTGCAATGCCAGCATTTCGAGGATAGCAAGAAAGTTAAAAATAAGACCGATGCGAGACGGGAAGGTCTCAAGCAATTCGCCAATAGATATTCTGGTTCTCTTGGTCAGCTCTTCTACCAGGTATTTTTTCTGGCCATCGACGGTGTAAGGATATTGAATGACCTGATGAACGGGTTTGTTTTTCGCAGCTTCAAAGCGCTTGAGTACTTTTTCAAAGACGGCCATCAGCTTAAACAGATCCACATCCTGAAGCTCGGCTTCCACGTTGGTACTCTCCGCCAAATTTTTGAGTTCTTTCATGAGGTTGCCGCGCTTTTCTTTCATGAGCTCGGTTTCCTCCATCTTGTGGAGATTTTCGATAACGGATTTATACTTCTTGTATTCGAGCAGGTGTTTTACGAGCTCTTCGCGCGGGTCAATCTCATTGCCTTGTTCATCCAATTGTGGACGTGGCAATAACATCTTTGATTTTATACGCATCAGTGTTGCCGCCACCAGAATAAACTCGCTGGCCACCTCGATGTTAAGGTTCTCCATGTGGTGAACGTAGTCCAGGAAGTCGTTTGTGATCTTGGCGATGGGGATGTCATAGATATCCAACTCATCGCGCTCGATGAAAAACAGCAGAAGGTCAAAAGGGCCCTCGAAAAGGGGCAGTTTTACCTCGAAATTGTCCTGTGTCGTCGTCATGGGAGGGCAAATTTATCTTAAAAAAATCAATCGATTTTAAAATTCTTCATTATAGATCCTTACTTACGGTAATTCCGTAAATACTGGTTAATTTTGCCGTTTATTTCCCATTGAAAAGCTGTTGTAAACAATTATATTGATTTGTTGTTAATCCAAACCATCCATGCTCATAACTCCCGGAAAACTGCTGGCTCAAATCAACGGCCCTGACGACATCAAAAAACTTGATCAGGCGCAATTGGTACAGCTTTGCGAAGAACTCCGCCAGTTCATCATCGACAATGTATCGGTATACGGCGGGCATTTTGGCGCCAGCCTGGGTGTAGTAGAATTGACCGTGGCCCTTCATTATGTCTTTAACACGCCCTATGACCAATTGGTATGGGACGTAGGCCATCAAGCTTACGGGCACAAGATCTTAACCGGCCGTCGCGACAACTTCCACACAAACCGCGTTTACAAAGGGCTTTCCGGGTTCCCTAAAAGAGCCGAAAGTGAGTATGATACGTTTGGCGTAGGCCACTCGTCCACATCGGTGTCTGCAGCGCTGGGTATGGCTGTGGCTTCCAAATACCAGAATATTCACGACAAGCAACATATCGCAGTGATCGGCGACGGCGCCCTTACCGGCGGTATCGCCTTTGAAGGCATGAATCACGCCGGTGTTTCAGATACCAACCTTTTGATCATTCTCAACGACAACTGCATGTCGATAGATCCGAATGTAGGCGCGTTGAAAGATTACCTTACCGATATCACAACTTCGCGCACCTACAACAAACTGAAAGATGATGTATGGAAACTGCTGGGTAAGCTCTCCAATTTCGGAAAGAGTGCCCAGGAAATTGTATCCAAAGTCGAAAGCGGAATCAAGTCAACGCTGTTGAGCCAAAGCAACTTCTTTGAGTCGCTTAACCTCCGCTATTTTGGTCCCATTGACGGTCATGATGTAGACCATCTGGTCACCATCCTCGGAGATCTGAAAGACATCAAGGGGCCGAAAATCCTGCACTGCGTGACCCTTAAAGGAAAAGGCTACGGCCCTGCTGAAAAAGGTAACGCTACCACCTGGCATGCTCCCGGCACATTCGACAAGATCACCGGCGAGATACACAAAAAAGTTTACGAAAAACCCCAGGCGCCCAAATACCAGGATGTATTCGGTCATACCATCGTGGAGCTCGCAAAACAAAACGATAAGATCGTCGGTATCACACCCGCCATGCCGTCAGGTTCTTCCATGAATATTATGATGAAGGAAATGCCCGACCGCGCTTTCGATGTGGGTATTGCTGAGCAACATGCTGTAACCTTCTCCGCCGGTTTGGCTACTCAGGGACTGATTCCATTTTGTAACATCTATAGCTCGTTCATGCAGCGTGCTTATGACCAGGTTATTCATGACGTGTGCATCCAGAATTTGCCGGTAAATTTCTGTCTCGATCGCGCAGGTTTCGCCGGGGCCGACGGGCCCACACACCATGGTGCTTATGACGTTGCTTATTTCCGTTGTCTGCCCAACATGGTGGTTGCGGCTCCAATGAACGAATCGGAGTTGCGCAACTTGATGTATACCGCCCAACTTCCCCGAAAAACACTGGCGTTCTCTATTCGTTATCCGCGCGGCCAGGGCGTCATGCCAAACTGGCGCACACCGATGGAAGAGATCAAGATCGGCACCGGTCGGCAGATACGCGACGGTGAAGAACTTGTGATCCTTACGCTGGGTCACATCGGCAATTATGCTGTTGAAGTCTGCGAACGTTTCGAAAAAAGAAATATCGACGTAGCTCATTTCGACATGCGCTTTGCCAAGCCGCTGGATGAAGAAATGCTCCATCATATCTTCTCCAAATTCAAAAAAATAATCACCGTTGAAGACGGTTGTGTGCAAGGCGGATTCGGCACGGCTATTCTGGAATTCATGGCTGATCATCATTATACAGCCGAAGTGAAAAGGTTAGGCATACCCGATCGTATCGTGGAACACGGCGAGCAGATCGAACTCCATCGAGAATGCGGATTCGATCCGGACGGAATCGAAAAGGCGGTACTGGAAATGCTTGAGCCTGTCTCCAAATCTATTTAATGTCATCCTCATGTCATCGCTTTATTACCGCGAAAAAGGAAGCGGCCAGCCTGTGATATTGTTGCACGGGTTCCCTATGAACCAGGAGGTGTGGAATAGCTTTGCCAACAAACTTTCAACTTCGTGTCACGTGCTTACACCCGATCTTCCAGGCTTTGGAAAATCTCCGTTGTTCAAAGGTCATTTCACTATCGATGACGTAGGTAATAGTGTGATCGGCTGGCTCAAAAAGAAAGAGTTAAGCAACGTTACACTTATTGGGCATTCGCTGGGCGGCTATGTTGCTCTGGCCATTGCCTCTCAAAAGCCCGCGCTGATAAAACGTCTTGGACTTTTTCATTCTACTGCTGCGCCGGATAACGAGGAAAAAAAACAATCGCGTAATAAAGTTTTGGAGTTTATAGACAAACAAGGTGTGCAGGCCTTCACGTCTAATTTTATTGCGCCACTATTTGCCGATCAGAATCATTCAGCGATCAATATCGTACGGGATATTGCCGTTCAGGCAACCGCAGAAGCCGTAAAAGGTTATACACAAGCCATGCGCGACCGTGCCGACAGAACTTCCTTGTTGAAAGAATTCCCCAGACCTATTCTGTGGATCGCCGGAGAAAAAGACGGCGGCATTCCGGTAGATTCAATCCGGAAACAAGCTGCGCTCTGCCAATCGGCTGAACTCCATATTCTTCCCAATGTGGCCCATATGGGCATGTTTGAAAACGAAGAGCTTACTTTAAGCATCGTAAAATCATTTTCTTCAGCTGGTTAAAATGATGTTCGATTGCTAATAAATTTTCCGAGCGCCCCGATTTTGACTATTTTCTGAAAAGGAATTAAATTGTGTCGTTTTAACCCTCAATACCATGCCTTTTTGCTAGGTTAAATTAAAACGGAAATATATATTTGCTAAAGTGGATATGAATTAAACAAACCAGAACTATGGGAGAACAATACGAATCTTGGAATGCGTTGGCAAAAAATATCGCCTATGGAGCTTGGGCGATTGCCTTGTTAATCGTGCTGGGTCACGTTATCAGGCTTGGAACCATGGGTGATGCAAAGACGAAGTATGATTACATTAATCGAAGTGAGATCAAAACCCTGTGGATCGCATCCATTATTTTGGTTATTGGATGCTGCTTTTTTGCCAATTCAACTGTCACCCTCGAAACAGCCTCTCCGCTGTGGATCTTCGTTAGATTGTTTGTAACTGTATCCATGGGTATGATCGTAGCATTGATCACCCAAAACCTGTTGAAATTCTACTATCCATTCTTTATCGAAAAAAGACTTAAAGTTTTACGCTACAAGCCAAGGGTTTCTCCTAAAACCGGCAAGGCAATGAAGCTGCTCAGCGAAGAAGAAGAAGATGCTTATCTCGACGAAGGTATGCAGGCTGAAGAAAATGTTTTCTCTATAGACTACGATGTGTGGAAAGATGAAGAAACAGGATATGTCAAAATTGAAAAATATTCCGGTCACCTCCATGCACTGAGATGCCCTGAATGTAATTATCAAACCTTTAAAGTTGTGCGCGAAGAGATCTTAAAAGCTCCCACCGCTACAGAAGAAGGTGAATTGCTGAAACACTACCAGTGCGGCTACTGTGGCTTTAAGGCCAAGAAGAATGTGACGCTGAAAATGTCGCAAAAATTCGAAGAGTCTACAGCCGCCACAGCTTAAAAAATTATTATATCCCCCAATAAAAAACCCCGGCGTAACCGGGGTTTTTTTATTTTATACAATTCTAAGATGCCAGTTTCACATCCAGCGGCAATTTGATCTGATCGGAATAAAACTTCATTCTGGAATGACTCCTGTCCAACAGCACGATCTTTTCTATTAAGGCTTGCTTGTGGTTAACAAATACCTCGAGATAAAAATCTCCGAGCAAGTAAAGATTAACCTTATATTCATAGTATCGAATGGCCATCACAAATGTGCCGTCCTGATAAAGCATGTTAATCTTCTCATGCAGTTGCAGCTTGTTAAACTCTCCCCACGATATCATATCTAAACTTATATAAAAATCGGTCCAGCAACAATCTCTAGCCTTTTAACTTTTCTTTAAAGAAATCAAT
>JBMOKS010000209.1:0-2787 GCA_049324355.1 Bacteroidota bacterium | reverse complement strand
TGTCCAGCAGCGTGAGATTTTCCGGTGGCGTGGGCGCGATCATCGAAAGCACCAAACTTAGTATTGGTGAGATTACCGTACGTGATCCCGATCCGTACTATGATCGGTTGCTGCAAAGCGCCACTTCTCAAACCAATCTGAACGTGAGGGCAGGAGCGCTGGTGTATTCCAATAGATTTTATTTTGGCGTGTCTTATCTGCCTATCGTGAACAGTGTGATCCAATCAGCCGAAGTTGCCCTCGAAGAACCTTTTTACCGCGGCAGCGTGCAGGCCGGTTATTCGTTCGCCATCAATCCCGACCTGGTGCTCAAGCCCAGCGTATTGGGCCTTTTGCATATGAACAACGAATTTTCCATCGACTACGGTGTGAAGGGTTATATTCAGGAAAAAATATGGTTCGGCCTAACCTACCGGGATATTCAAAGCGGCATCGGCATCGTAGGGTTTAATATCAATGAAACTTTTACGGCGTCGTATTCTTATGAAATGTCGCTGGGTGATTTTAAACAGTTTAGCGATGGCAGCCACGAGTTGGTGTTGGCTATCCGCGTGAAAAATTTTAGAAGACAAAGTCAGTATACATGGTAGTTCGCTTTTGTTTTGTTGTGCTTCTTTCCGTTATCGCCCACTGCGGCTGGGGTCAGTCATTTGACTTTGGGCCGGTTGAACGTTTGTCTGCGCTCATCAACAGTGAGGCCGAAGAGGCCATGCCGTTGCTGTCGGCCGATGGGCAAAAATTATACTTTACACGTTTTATGTATAGCGGAAATATGGGGGGCAAATACTCCGGTCACGATGTGTGGATTAGCGACATGGGACCCGGCGGTTGGAAGCGGGCTGACAACACAAAGGGTACATTCAACGACAGGGGCAACAATGCCGTGATCGGTGTAAATCGAGACGGCAAAACGTTGTACTTAATGGACGCGTCTTCCTCTCAAAGATTAAATGGAATATATTTTTCGAAACTGATCAATAGTTACTGGACGCGCCCCGAATTTATTCCCATACCGGGTATCGCCAATCAGGATTTCGTGGGTATGTACATCTCGCCCGACTTCGATGTGATCTTTATTTCCATGAAGGGAGCAGACAGCCGCGGTGAAGAAGATATTTATGTTTCCGTCAAGGACGTTACCGGCGCCTGGAGCATACCTAAAAATATCGGGTCGTCGATCAATACTTCGGGTTTTGAAATATCTCCTTTCCTTTCGCACGATAAGAAGCGATTGTACTTCTCCAGCAATGGACACAAAGGCCAGGGCGATGCCGATATTTTTTACAGCGAAAGATTATATAACTCCTGGGAGACCTGGTCATCACCGATCAACTTGGGGCAACAAATTAACTCCGATAAGTTCGATGCTTATTTTTCTATCTATGGTGATAGCGTAGCTTACTGGGCCAGCAACCGCGATTCGAACCTGGCCGATATATACAAGGTAAAAGTTTCTATTGGCGTCGATATTCTGGCGCGCAACCAGCGATATCTTTCCACGGCAGAGATCGATGCCCTGATCGGAAAGAATATTTTGCGAAAGATGACATTTGAGAAGAAATCAACTGCGCTTTCGCCCGCTCAAAAGGAGCTGTTGTTTTATATCGTAAACAAAGTGCTGTTGAAGAAAGAGGTCGGATTTCACCTTGTCGTGCTGGAGGAAGAAAACGCGCAGTTGAGTCAGGCGAGACTAAACGCCATTTATGACCACCTCAGGCAGGCCGGTGTCGACGGAACAAGGATTTATACCGACCAAAAACCAGGATTTGTTAAAACTTCCAAGAACAATACCGGTGCTATCGAATTGTGGCTATTTGAATAGAACTCAGTCCCGAAACGGCTTGTAGTGCTTCTTACTTGCCAGGGCCAACATCTCGCGATCTCCTCGCGAGTCGCCGTACGCAATAATTTCCGGATACTCTAAAATATCAAACTGCGCCCTAATCCTCGACTCCTTTTCGGGTCCATAACAGTTTTTGCCTGCAATTTTTCCCGTAAGCCTTCCGTTGATAACCTCCAGCCGGGTTGCAATGCAGTGAAGGCTGTGCTTTTCACACCACGGCCTAACCCAGTTTTCTGCTGATGCCGAAACGATAACCACTGTCGACTGATCGTTGACGAGTTGACGGATCTTCTTCATGGCCATTGCACGTACCATGGTAGTATCGATGAGATCGGCGAATTCGAGACATTTCTGGTTGAAGGTTTTGATATCCCGTCCTTTGAAGAACCATGCCAGCACAATTTCCTTGGCGCGCCAGTTGGGTATTAGTTTTAGCAGGTGAAGAGCCAGTATGGGCGATAAGATTGTAAATCCGGTCAGGAATCTAAAACTTCCATGGTAGAAGTGAATAAATTTTAACAGCGTGTCGTCAGTGGTGATGGTTCCGTCGAAGTCAAATAAGACCAGCCGTTTTTTCATGCTGCGTAAATAATGATATAGAAGCTGATGATCCAGCCGACGATAGTGAACAGAATGAATTTATCCTTAAACAGGATGCTGGTCGGCGAACCGCTGTTCTGCTCTACGAAAATGATCTGCAGGTAGCGAATGATTCCGGCCATGACAAAAATGGCTGTAATGAAAAGATGTTTACTCTTAAACCGCTCTGTAACTTCCGGAGACACTGTGTAAAGGATATAAGCTACGATGACCACCGCTGAGATCAGGGTGAGACAGGAATTTACAAACTCGAGATTGTAGGATTTGGATGATTTTCGGATCACCTCATTTGTTTCGGATTGCAGTAACAGGTCGTCGCGTCGTTTGGCAATGATCAGGAATAG
>JBMOKS010000208.1:0-2792 GCA_049324355.1 Bacteroidota bacterium | reverse complement strand
CGAAGGTAATGTGATTCACGGTTTCCTGGGGATCGCAACGGACATTACCCAACAAAAGGAACAGCAGGCGATCATTGAGAAGCAGAATTCCGATCTTGAGCTTTTGAATAAAACGAAGGATAAATTCTTCAGCATCGTTGCCCATGATTTAAAGAGCCCGCTTAATTCTCTTAAGGCGTTTTCAGGGCTGCTGGCTGATCACGCTGAACATTTGAGTAAGGAAGAAATAGCTGACATGGGGAAGCAGCTACATAGCTCAGTAACCAACGCCATTAAGATGGCCGACAACCTGATTACCTGGGCCAGGATTCAAATGAATGATGTGGTGTATGCTCCCGAGGCGATCAATGTCAAAGACATCATAGCCAATGTGTGCGATGTGTACAAAGATGTGGCTCGTAATAAAGGTATAAGCGTGGCGTGCTCAATGGAAGACTCCTTGTCCATTATCGGTGATAAGAACCAGCTTGAATTTGTCATCAGAAACCTGGTGAACAATGCGATCAAGTTTACCCCCAAGGAAGGCACGGTATCCCTTTTGGGAAAATCGATCAACGATAGTGATGTTGAAATATCCATTTCCGATAGCGGGGTGGGTATGCCGAAGGAAGTAGTCGCAAATCTTTTTTCGATTGGCTCCAAGCAAAGCACTACCGGCACGGGGGGTGAGAAAGGAACCGGCCTGGGACTGATGCTGAGTTATGAGTTCCTCAAGAAAAACGGGGGAAAAATCAGCGTTGAAAGCGCAGAGGGAAAAGGGACCACCTTTCGGGTGGCACTTAAGCGCACAACTACGATAGGTGCTTTTTGACAATCCAGCATCGTCGGTTGGACGAGGGTGGTGAATCAACCGGTGGGTGTGGGAAAATCTTCGTTTACTGAAACAGTGAAGACGGTTTTTTTTTCGGGCACGCTGGAAAACGAGATTTCACATTCGGGCATTGCTTTTATGTAGTGGTCAACAATGGTTAGCCCCAACCCAACGCCTTGGATATTGGCGGCATTTTGCCCGCGAAAGAATTTCTTAAAAATATGTTCCCGATCTTCTGAGCGTATGCCGATGCCCGCATCGCTCACATGAAATTGTGCAAAACCATTTTGAACCACCGCCTCAAGCGTTATGAGTCCTTTCCCTGATGAGAACTTAAACGCGTTGGACAGTAGATTATAAAGGATCTTTTTCAACACCTGCGGGTCTGAGACCATCGTCTCTTTTCCGGTGTGTGTTATCGTGAGCACCTGTTGGGCACCTTGTTTCAGCAGTTCCGTTTCAGTCCGCAACTCATCCAGCAAAAGAGGTAGGGAGATTTCTTCGCGGTATAAATGCACTCCTTCCTCTTCAAGACGTTGAAGTAAAAGGAATTCGCTTAAAATATCAGTGAGCTGTCTAACGGACTGTTTTATCCTGGCGATGTGTTTACCCTTATCCTTTTCAAGTTTATCTCCGGTATAAGCGGATAATAGACTCGCGGAGGATAGAATGGTGGCCAAGGGGGTCCTGAATTCATGTGAGGCCAGCGTGACAAACTGTGACTTCATTTCACCCAGTTTGCGCTCCCGTTCCAGCGCCTTGACTAACTGACCTTCCGTTTCTTTCAAGGTGGTAATGTCATGAACGACAACCAGTATCCATTGGTCTTTATGTATACCCAACAGGGGGCAGGCAACCACTTCCAGTGTTCTGCCATTCAAATGCACTTCGAACTTTACATTTTGTCCGCTCCGGGCTTCTTCCAGGAATGACCTTAATACTTCGGAACGGAAAACGTGTGTGAAGCTTTGCCCGGTGATTGTATTTGCTGATAGTCCGACACGCGTTAGGCCCTTGCCATCGGCTACGATATAGGTCAGGTTCTCGTCCAGGATACCTATCCAGCCGACAGAAAAATTCCGGGCGATCGCCTGGTAAATTTTCAAACTGCTTTTGAGACGTTCCTCTTCCAGTCTAATTTCTTCCAGTTCTTGTCGATGTTTAAGTTCGCGGGCTTGCGTGTCACGATGCCGGAGGGTGAAATACAAGGCGAACCAGATTACGATCAGCGCTGCAAGGCGATTAACGAAGAAGGTCGTTTGATCTTTCGGATGATTGAGGCTAATGGCCAGCAGGTAGCCTGTGATTAATAAAATGCTGGCGCAAATGGTGATGGTGAGCAAATGAGTTTTCCGTTCAGACAGCCAGAGCGCACTCCCGGCCAGAGCCACATATCCTACCGTGCCCAGCACCTTTGTTCGAATTTCAATGACCAATAGAATCACCATGCCACCAATGGCCAGTGCTGTTATCCATGGAAAGCGGCAATACGATGACAAGTCAATACAATGTTATTGACTAAGATAGTTGTGGCGGCGTTCAAGTGGCATGACAGGCGTCATGCGATGACGACTCAGGCGTCATGCATTGGGCGAGGTCTGTGCAGAAGCATACTCCACGCAACTCCACCAATTCCGGTGGCCAGCCATAGGCTTGCGGCTGTGAGCGATATGGGAATGAGATCGGCAGGAAATTGTCCGACCGAAATCATTGAGCACTCCGATAACAGATATCCTAACAACAGTAGCGCCAATGGGATTGGACGGATCACCGGCACAAGGGACACGACTTGATAATAGCCCAACAAAAAGAAGGACACAAAACCGATCAAGACGAGGTGAAGGTAGGCAATCACATACATGCGGATGTCATTGGCCAGATGAGCAACCTGAGGCAGCGCTGAGGCCAGCTGCAGGATAATTTTGGTGCAGAATGAAAGGACAGCGAATGCCAAAAGAATCCGCGTTGAGAACGGGAATTT
>JBMOKS010000207.1:0-2795 GCA_049324355.1 Bacteroidota bacterium | reverse complement strand
CACGGTTGGTAGAGCCATTTAACGATCCACCGGATTCGGTCACCAATTTAAAATGTTGTTCGTCTGCTACATGATCGCTGCCCTGGAACATCATGTGTTCAAAAAAGTGGGCAAAGCCTGATTTGCCAATCTCTTCACGTGCAGAACCCACATGGTAGGTCACGTCTACCTGCACCACCGGGTCGCTATGGTCTTCGTGAATAATAAGTGTGAGCCCGTTGGGTAAAACATATTTTTCATAAGGAATTACGATCTGCCCATTCTTGGGTGTAACTTTTTCGGCAAGCTTGGCCTGTGGATATGATGCCAATGGTGAGATCAGCAGAGCACATGCCAGGAGGAGAATTTTCTTCATAAGGTTTTGTTAATTATTGACACTTTTACCCTGTGCGTCTCAAAATAAAGAAAAAAGGGAATGATACTCCAAGGTTTTTACATAATGGCAGCTTTGGACCGGCCTAATGGTCTTTTGACTTTGAAATGGACGGTCTTAAAGTAAATGATGTCGTGTTTCCTATTGGAGAGCCTCGAAAGTATTGCCTAGGTTCATGTCGCCCGATTCGTAACCCTTTTTGAACCAGTACATTCGTTGTTCGGAAGTGCCATGGGTAAAAGCATCGGGAACTACATAGCCTTGTGACTGCATCTGTAATCGATCATCACCGATGGCATTAGCAGCACGCAAGGCTTCTTCCATATCACCAGGTTCGAGAATATTCATCATTTCCTGCGCATGGTAGGCCCAGACACCGGCAAAAAAATCCGCTTGTAGTTCCAGCTTCACCAACAGCGCATTAGCCTCCTTCTCACTTAACCTCTGCCTTGCACGATGCACTTGATCAGAGGTGCCCAACAAATGCTGAACATGGTGCCCCACCTCATGCGCAATCACATAAGCGATAGCAAAGTCGCCGGGTGCGCCGAAGCGATTTCTTAACTGATCATAAAAGCTCAGGTCGATGTATACACTTTCGTCTGATGGACAATAGAATGGACCGGTGGCGGCGCTGGCAAAACCGCAGGCCGATTGATCGGCCGATGTAAACAAAACCAAAGTTGGCTCGCGGTAATCTTTTTCAAATTCCACGGAAAAGAGCATATTCCAGACATCTTCAGTGTCTTTCAACACGACAGACACAAACTGAGCATCCTGATCTTTCATCGATGTAGCTTCCGGATCGAACGACTGAACGCCGGTCTGCGTGTTGACATCAAAGGGATTATTTCCCAACAATAAACTCAGTATAAGAACGATCACCCCACCAATGCCACTACCGAACGCGAGGCGTCCAGCCATTCCCCTTCTGTCCTGAACATGGCCGCTTCCTGCCCTTCCTATCCATCTCATGGTATCATGATTAAAGATCCAACATGTTCATGGATGATAAAATAGTGTGCCTGTTTTCAATTCATCCATAGCTGCTTGGCCCCGTGTCGCAGCCCTGTGGGCCGGAAGGCAGCTCTGCCGGAAAACACGACTTTATTTTTTTACAGAATGATGAAATTTTGGCAAACCGCAACAGTTGAAAAAATATGCTTTTGTACGGGTTAACTATTTCTTTTGATTTCAAGGCAGATTTAAAAGGTAATATTTGCTTCTGGTTTTCAGAATTTCTATTTTGATCATGACAACATTATCTTTCTTCGTGCTTATCCCACCAAAAATTTATGGGTCTGCTTTCAAATCTTTTTCGCAAGTTGGACCAGGACAAAACGATCGTGAGAAGGCATGCCCAGCCCGACGTGGTGCATGTAGAAAACGATGATGAACGAATGAGGTGGGCGATAGAAAAAGCCAACCTCACACTTCATTATTTCGAAAAAAGCCTGCAAAATCCCGCATCATATCAGCAATATTTTTCTATTAAAGTAAAGATCGAAGACGGCCAGTTCATTGAGCACATCTGGCTTACCGAACCAACTTTTGACGATGACGGAAATTTATATGGCGTAGTCGGAAACAAGCCAGTGCACATCACCTCTATATCCGAAAACCAAAAGATCGGCATCGACCAGTCACTGATCTCCGACTGGATGATCATTGAAAACGGAAAGCTGATTGGCGGCTATACCATCCGCGCTGTTCGCGATACGCTGACCGGCCAGGCTGCGCAGGCTTTTGATCAGCAAGTGGGTCTTTACATCGACGATGGTGTCGATCACTTCATCCACAACTTTGAAACACCGGAAGGCGCCATTCTTTGCCTCGAAGACGCCTACGACGAACGAAGCCTGGAAAAAGTAATGCGCTGCAAGGATTTTTACCGAGAAGCCAAGTTCCTCATCGAACGTTTGAAGAAAGTTCCGGCAACAAGAGAGATCATCGCTTCCACAGCCGAAGCGTTGAAACTGTCGTTCCTGACCACCATCGAAAATAAAATGCCCCAATTCAAAAACGCCCATCGCGCCTTTCCGAAGCGCGAAAAGATCAGAGATGATATTTATATCATCACCGAAGTCTGTTCATATCCCGACAACAGCACCACGACGCAGAGGTTATATACATGCAAAACCGAGCAGGGCTGGCGCGTGATGCACCCTGCGAAATGAAATGGTTCGGTTCCTTAATTTTCTTGATGCCTAACGACTATTGATAAACGAATAACCAATATGCATTATAACGAAACACTAGCGGACCGAATACGCGCCGCCCTGGCCGATGTAAAGAATGTAGAGGAAAAAAACATGATGGGTGGGCTTACCTTCATGGTAAATAAGAAGATGTGTCTGGGTATCCTTAAAGATGACCTGATGGTACGCCTGGGACCCGACGCCTACGATGCCGCTCTTGAGAA
>JBMOKS010000206.1:0-2800 GCA_049324355.1 Bacteroidota bacterium | reverse complement strand
GCCATTCACAGCCAACACGCTGATGCTGGCCAGCTTTATGGTCTTGGCTGTCAATTCAAACATGCCTCCAAACATTCTTGATACTTCGGGAACAGCCTTCCAAATACCTGAGAAGCGATTATTGCCAGGTTGATCCCAAACCAGTTCGGGATGAAGCAGGCTTTTAGCTTTCTTGGCGTCGTGATCTTGTAATGCCCTAAGAAATTCCGTGACAACCTGCAGCGCGCTAAGCTCAGCATGTTCAAACGTCGCAGGTGAGTTTGTATCCGTATTTTCAGTTTGAGCGCCGGCCATGCTTACGATCGCCAGCAACAGCATTGCGACACATGTTGTTTTCATAAATCTTTTGCTTTTGTTTATGAACCAAAGGTATAAGTCACCAGCGGACGTTACTTATCAATGTACGCCAGCAGCTTTGCATTTTACGACAGCATTAGTCTTGTTGGTGTTCCTATGAAGTTGTTTTAAAAATGAGGAAGTAATTACTCCAATATAGCAGCCGTTGAAACAGATCGGTTCGCCTTACCCTAATTGACAAATCAACCGTTTGACTGCTGTTTCTATAAATAAATCTCCGATAACAGAATATTGTCCAACGGTGATCTCGGTTGTGCCCGGCGGGTATGCCTTTATTAGATGATAGAATAATTATTAACCAAAATAAGCGTATGAAAAAAGCTGTTGTAATTTTATTCTTTATGCTGTTTGCAGCATACATTAACTCTGCTCTCGCCCAGGATCCGGCTGTTGTTACCAGTGCAAAACCCGGATGGCATAAGGTAGGTGAAGTTTCTGCCAGCTTTAAGATGGACAACGAGTCTATCGTTGTGCTGGGAAATGACAAGTTCAAGGCATTGAAATTCAAAATTACCGATTCTCCCATTGACATTCAGGATGTAAAAGTTTTCTATGAAAACGGTGAAATGGAAGAAATTGGGTTAAAGGGAGTATTCCAACCTGGTGAAGAAACTAAATCGTATGACCTGAAAGGTTATAACCAGGAATTAAAGAAAGTAGTCTTTACATACAAAACTGCAGCAAATCGAAACGATGATAGAGCGCATGTTGAACTGTATGGATTGAAGTAGAGATTATTTACGTTCAGATGCTTCACAAAAAAGGGCTGCCACGTTGTAGCCCTTTTATTTTTTTAATCACCCATTCAATTTGAGATTGAGAACGTCGAACTTTACGAAGAACAGCCCGATCTTGAAAATGGATTGATGCTCATAGTAAAGTCCGTCACCTTTAAACCATGAGTAATCATAATCGGGTTTATCATTTTTCAACGTTGCAATTTTCTTGGCTTTCAGTTCAACCACATCGAGCGGGTGGAGGTGCTCACCATCTACAAAATATAACGGTTGCAAAGTCTTGCCAAACTGGTAAGCTATACT
This sequence comes from Bacteroidota bacterium, assembly GCA_049324355.1. GTDB lineage: Bacteria > Bacteroidota > Bacteroidia > Cytophagales > Cyclobacteriaceae > Chryseosolibacter. The sequence goes on along the minus strand of JBMOKS010000206.1, from coordinate 1,403 downwards.
TTTATATTGTTTGTAATCTTGGATCTGAGCAGCAATGAAGATTGGTTCATACTTTTTCTGATCAGAAACAGTGTGAGCCAACCAATGCTTGCCCTTCACGCTCTCGGTGAGGATCAGATCACTCATGCGGATCTTATAACGACTAAAGGGAAATGACTGCAGTTTTAATTCATCATCTTCGGCATACAGAGCCAGTTCGGGAAGTGATGTGAAATAATATTTCTTTAACTCAATGGTTTCGCTGGCGCCAATTTCGTATTCCATAGACTCGATCCTAGATGCTGGATGCTAGATACTGGATACCAGGTAAATTTCAAAGTAGCATCGAGTACCAGGCATCCAGGATCGAGTTCCGTCACTGTCCCGCTTTCACGATCAGTCCCTCTTCAGGTTTCCATTTATCGTATTCCATGTATTCTGCTGAGCTGCGGGCTGCTGCTTTTCCTTTCAACTTTTCCACCACGTGCAATGCGCCATCGATCCCGGCAGACACACCCGCTGTGGTGATAATCGACCCGTTATCGACGAAACGTGTGTTGCGAACAACTTTGGCTTTTGGTGTCATGCGCTGGAGTTCGTCGATATAATTGTGGAAGGTAGTAGCAGTCTTTCCGTCGAGGAATCCCGTTTTAGAAAGCAATCCGGCACCCGTGCAAACTGATAAGGTAACTGTAGTCTCTGGGATCGCTTTTTTCAGCCAGCGGAGCACATCTTCATTCCTCATGGGTACATCGGTTGCGCCTCCTGGTAGAACGATAATGTCGGGCTTGGGGCAATTTGCAATAGAATACTGGGGGGTGATCTTTACAAAACCCTGGCTGATAATCGGCTGTTCAGTGGCTGCCACAGTATAAACGTTGAATCCCGACGAGGAAAACACTTCGCCTGGGCCCGCGAAGTCGAGTAGCTCAACACCATCGTGAATAAATATGGCCACGTTGGGCCTGCTTTGTACGGCAAGTTTCAGTTGCGCTATCTCGTCTGCACTGCGCTTGACAAGTTTCATATTACAATGGCTGCAGATACCGGGCTTGTCGTGGGCCACCGTATCGCAACTGCCGTTGCAAGGTTCGCAATAGTACTTTTCTCCTTCAGAGGCGGTCTTGTCAGCTTGGGCACATGCTACTGACGACAGCAAAACAAACATTAAAAATAGGGTTCTCATAAATTAAAATTTTAGTCAAATCAGGGAAAAAAGCTTTCGAAAGTAGACCTAAAACAAGCAAGGCGGTTCCAACAACCGTTAATGGGACTAAAAAAAGATGATACTATTGATGTCTTACGTTAATTTTACCCAAGTCCCTCAAATTCCCTGATGAAGCGTTTTTTATTATTGTCACTGCTCCTGGTCGCCTGTTCCATTCCAGCGTTAGCCGATAGCCCTAAAAAATTCTATTGCCCTC
>JBMOKS010000205.1:2172-2805 GCA_049324355.1 Bacteroidota bacterium | reverse complement strand
TAAAGTTTCGGCCTTCAAGGAAAGGTATTTTAAAGACGTCGAAGTACTGCGCGTCGACGCGCGCCACACGCCAGTCGAACGGATCGGCAGTTTCATTTCCTTCTGCAACAAATAAATAAAACGAGCCGGAGTAGCGTCCGGGAATTCCCGAAGAGCGCGACGCTGAAACTACGGACGCCAATTCCTGCACCTGGTTTTTAAACGTGGTTACCATTTGATTTGCCGCGTTTACATCGGCATAGTCGCGAGGTGACGCACGCACCACCAGCACGTTGTCTTTCTCGAAATTAAGGTCTTTTGTTTTCATGTGATTGACTTGCTGCAGTACGATGGCTACACCGCTGATAAGGAAAATGGCAATAACGAACTGAAACGTTAGTAATGCCGACCGAATGCCTCCCCCTTTCTGGTGACCCAGCGTCATTCCTTTCAACACTTTTACAGGCTGAAATCCGGAGGCAAAAAATGCGGGATAAAAGCCAGACATCATTCCGACGAGGACGCCGAGTAAAACCAGCGCGGCAATCGGCGCCGGTTGTAAGAACAACGCCAGTGATAGCTGCATTCCGACGAGGTCAGAAAAAAGGGGCAGTAAGAGTTGGGCCAGCGCTACGCCAAAAAGTAGCGACATAA
>JBMOKS010000205.1:0-2162 GCA_049324355.1 Bacteroidota bacterium | reverse complement strand
AAACGAAAGCAGCAGCGACTCTGACAGGAACTGGAATATAACCTTGCCACGGGTGGCGCCAAGGGCTTTGCGCATACCTACTTCTTTCATCCTCGCGAATGACTGCGACGATGCAAGGTTGGTAAAGTTGATCGATGCGAGCAGTAAGATGCCTACCGCGATGCCTAGCAGCATCATGGCATATTTACGCTGATCGGAGAACTCGTCGTTATACTGCTTCATGGACAACAACTTGAAATTGCCACGCTCTGAAGGCGCTACAAATTTTGTCATCAGTACCTGCAACTTGTTTTCCAGCGTGGCGCGATCGGTGCCCGGTTTTGTTAGCACAAATGTGTATATATACGAGCTACCCCAACCCGAATCGCGGAAATACTCAAAGCCCGTATGCATGGGAATAATGGCGTTGAATTGAAGTGATGAGTTTGCCGGCACCTCTCCTATTACGCCTGTAACGAGGTAGTCAGTATTAAAGAACAATCGTACCGTTTTGCCGATGGCATTTTCATTGCCAAAAAGTTTCGTGGCAAGTGGCTGGCTCAATACGATGCTGTTTCTGGTAGCCAGCGCGGTTTCTTTATTTCCAGCAACGAATTGAAAGTCGAATACGTGGAAGAATCCCGAGTCAGCCCACATAAACTCTTCGTCAAACGATTTGCCACCAACGTCCATCCATGTGTTATTGCCAGCGATGATCTTCGTTCCGCCGGCAATTTCGGCGAAAGCATTTCGTGTTTCATCCAGCAGTGGGTACCACGTATCATAGATAGGTATGGGCCCTGCGGTAGATGGGCGGTCGCGATAAAGGAAGTAGATATTGTCGATGTTGCTGTGGAACCGGTCGTAGGTAAGCACATTGTACACATACATCAAGATCATGATCGACACAGCCGTGCTGCTAGCCAGACCGAATACATTGATGAAGAAGTAGAATTTCTTTTTCCACAATTGACGGAAAGTGGTTAAGAAGTAATTTCTCAACATACGATTCGAGTTTAGGTTGTCAGAGCTTTCACAAGTTTGGCTCCAAACTATTGCGGGAAAATCAAGGCCGTGACGGTCACGTTTGAAATGTTTTGTTCGCAGACGGAAAAAAACGTCCGTTTGCGGGCAAGATGCTGGTGTTTAAACCCAAATCGTCATTCCAATATCCGCGCCGGCCAGTATCGGGCTCACTTGTACCTTTGCATACGTTGAAATAGGGTACGTGCGCGTTCATATTCTTCGCTGTACAAAAAAGCGTGTTGGTGCATAGTAGTTGACCCAGCAGCACCCTGAATTTCGTTTAGCTTATTGAATCATGAATCACGGGGTAATTCAGGCCTTCTGCCAGGTATTGGGATCGACAAAATTTGCCTCTATCGGAAAAAAATAAACCAATTTGACAACCTGCAATTTTGCCGGAATTAATTTAACTTACTTATGCGGCATATTTGACCACTGGATGAAAAGAATTCTATTGGTAGACGACGATCCCATGTGCAATTTTCTTTGCACAAAATTTTTGGAGGGCCTGAATGGCTCCTTTGAGAGCTCCATTGCGTTGAATGGCAGGCAGGCGCTGGATATCCTTATGGATTACAAGCGCTACCCGCTCCCCGATATCATTCTTCTTGACCTCAACATGCCCGTTATGGGCGGCTTTGAATTTATAAGCGCCTTTAAAGAACTTCGCATACCCGGCCAGGCAAAAGTTCGGATCGTGATCCTCTCTTCTTCCGATGATCCGGTTGACATTCGAAAGGCAAGTGAAATGGGAATTGATCACTACGTAACTAAACCGATTTCAATTGACAAATTGCAGAAGGTGATCAACCATAATAACTAGCTAGTCAACAGGTCATTCGACATTATGCATCGACTGTCCTTCAACGCTGTTGATGAGCACCGTACCTGCGCTGCAAGACCCATCGCAACATACCCTCATGGCTACACTACGCCTTCTCACTTTCATTTGTTTTGAAAAAAATACCGAAGACACATAATAAGAGTGCCACTGCTTTCGGTTTTATCATTTGCCGGCCAACCTGACGTTATGATATTTTGCCTGCACACAAGAAAAAAATATCCGACTTGTTCAGGATACGATATTTTCAACAGGTGCTCATTCCGCTGACCTCTGGGGTTGATTCATCAGGCATTGGGGCGTCCGAAGAATAACA
>JBMOKS010000204.1:0-25588 GCA_049324355.1 Bacteroidota bacterium | reverse complement strand
GTTGCGGGCATCAATCCCACCAGCGGTCCTCACGGCACCACTGTAAAAATCACCGGAACTAATTTTTCTCCGGTGGCTTCCGAAAATACGGTACTGTTCAACGGAACCACAGCTACGGTGATTTCGGCAAGTTATACTGGTCTTGATGTCACAGTTCCTAAGGGTGCCGGCACGGGCATGGTGTCGGTCATTGTCAACGGTATCACCGCCAACGGACCATCTTTCACATACAATCTTTCGGCAACGGTCACCACGGTCGCCCAATTCAACGCACCGATCTACACAGCTTCAGACGCCAATGGCAACATCTACATTTCTGATTATAACGGCAACGTCATACGCAGACTGACTCCGGCTGGTGCGCTTACGATCATTGCCGGCAGTGGTCAACCCGGGTATTTCGACGACAAAAATCCGTTGCTGGCGCAATTCGATCATCCGGCGGGAATTGCAGTCGATGCAAACGGAAATATCTACGTAGCTGATAACGGAAACAATTGTATCCGCAGAATATCCTCCACCAATGTTTCGACCATAGCAGGTTCAACGGTGCCGGGTTATGTAGACGCACAAGGAGGGCAGGCACAATTCAACACACCTATCGGCCTTGGCATCGATGGTAGCGGAAATCTTTATGTTGGCGATACCGGTAATCATCGCATTCGCCGCGTAACGTCGGTCGGTGTTGTGACCACAGTAGCCGGAAATGGGCAGGCCGGATTTGCTGACGGAAATGGTCCGTTAGCTCAGTTCAATGGCATTGCCGGCGTAGCTGTAGATGGCAACAACAATATCTATGTCGCCGACGGATTCAATCATCGCATCCGGAAGATCAATGGACAGGGCGTTGTGAGCACGCTGGCCGGCAATGGTACTGCTGCCTTTGCCAACGGTACCGGCACTGCCGCGCGCTTTAACGTGCCTTATGGCGTTGCCTGCGACGCATCGGGAAATGTTTACGTGGCAGACTTCTCTAATCACAGCATCAGAAAGGTAACATCGGCGGGCGTAACAACAACCACGGCTGGGAATGGAACCTCAGGATTCGTGGATGCTATCGGATCTGCCGCACGGTTCAATCAGCCCACAGCAGTGACCGTAGCGCCGAACGGAAATATTTACGTGGCCGATTTCGGAAACCAGCGAATACGACTGATCTCGTTTGAATAACAACCTCCCCGGACATGAAGCATAAGGTATACCCGATATTCATTTTTGTACTCACGCTCTGCGAAATCGGATCGGCACAAGATCTCGGCAATTTGAAAAATGCCAAGGCGGTAGATTTTTCAGGCGCACTTTCCCTGCGTCTAAACGCCTACTCTACCAATCGTGAAAATTCTGTGCGCGATCCTTTTTTCTGGACGGTGACTGGAAGCCCGACCCTTTCTATTTATGGCGTTACGCTTCCATTCTATTTTTCTTTCAGTCAGAAAAATCAAGACTACCGTCAACCTTTTAACCAGTTTGGACTAAGCCCTTATTATAAATGGTTGCGGCTTCACCTCGGATACCGAAACATCTCGTTCTCAGATTTTACACTATCGAATCACACTTTCTTAGGCGCTGGAGTGGAAGCAGAGCCGGGTATTTTTCGGTTTGGTTTTGTTTACGGAAGATTCCTCAAGGCCATCAATCAACCTATTGACACGCTAACCTCGGGCATCATCACCCCCACCTTTGCCCGCAAAGGCGTAGCGGCGAAGATCGGTATTGGCACTTACAACAATTATGTCGACTTGATCTTTTTCAAAGGCAAAGACGATTCAACCTCGGTTGATGCACCTATGGAGGTCACCGGCATCAGGCCCGCCGAAAATCTTGTATACGGCGTCAAAGCGCGGCAAGCGTTCTTGAAGATGTTTTATTTCGATCTCGACTATGGCTTCAGCATTTACACCAGTGACATGACAGCTGCCGAAATCAATACCGAAGACTACAAAGTACCGGCGATCGTTTCTGCTCTTATAGCTCCGCGAACTTCTACTACCTTCCTGATGGCGGGAAAAGCAAGTCTTTCTATGAGAATTAGCATTCTCTCTCTTCGTCTTCAGTACACCCGCGTAGAACCCGACTATCAATCCATGGGTTCTTACTTTCTGAACAACGACTACGAAAATATCACCCTAGCACCATCGTGGAACATGTTGAAGAACAAGGTGCGGATCAGCGGCAGCGTGGGTATTCAACGTAACAATATTTTCTCCGACAAGATCAACACTACAAACCGGCAGATCAATTCTATCAACGTCACCGTCATGCCGAACCCCAAGTGGAGCATGAACGCGTTTTATACCAACTATCGGATCAACCAGGAGCGCAACATCCGCCTCACACTCGACACCTTGAAGCTGGAACAATTCTCCGACAACCTAAACATCAATTCAATTTTGACCATGGGCACGAAAGAGATTCGCCATACCGTGACCGGCGGGTTTAACTATCAAGTGTTCCGCGACGACAACAACATCAGTGAGGCCAACAACGAAACATCGTCGGTGAACCCGATGCTGGCCTATCGTTTCCAGAATACGCCCTCGAAATTTGGCGCGCATGCCAGCATCAACGTGAACGCATTTGCTACCGACCTCAACAAAACGTTACGGTGGGCTTATACTTTGGGTGCCAATAAAAGTTTTTTCGACAATCAATTAACGCTGAATGGCTCGGCAACCTATTTCAATATTAAAGTTGACGGTGCAGCACAAAGTAACGCGGTGTCATTCAACGGTCGGGTGGGTTATAGAATAAAAGAGCAACATCAATTGGATCTCAGCATGAGCCTGGTAAATCGTAAGCAGCTGAATGTGGAGAACGGCGATTTCCGCGACGTCCTAGGAAACTTTGGATACACCTACAACTTCGGAAGAAAATGATCATGAAAAAATACATGAAGAAAATCTGCTATCGACTTAGGTCACTGGGCTGTTGGATAGTCTTGTGTTTGTTGAGCATTCCGGCACTGGCGCAATATCCGCTGGACGTGCAAGTGAATCTGGCGCCGCCTTATCCTATCAGGCTTTCTGATTTCACAGCCATCGAAAGCAACGTACTGGTGAATGTGCAGAACACCGGAACCGAAAGTCACTCCATTGCCTTGTTTGGCACTTTACGAAACGAAGACACCGGCGCGAGCATTACCTCCGATGCCAGTCGCTTGCGCGGTTCGTGTATCGACATTCTTCCGGGCACCACTACCATGTTGTCGGGAACGGAGTTACGGGATCTATTCAATCCCGATAACCTGATCATCCGGGGCCTGTCGCGCGAAGCGATACGCGGCGACGAAGCCTTACCCGAAGGGCGTTATACTTTGTGTATACGAGCTATCGATTGTAACGACGTCACTAAATTTTTATCCGAGGTTCCGACTGAACCTTTCGGCTGCTCTGGCTTCGATGTGAGTTATGTTGACCCTCCGGTTATCATCTCACCGGTTTGCGACATCACCCTTCCTGCCGAGTCAGTTTTCATCAACATCTCCTGGACGCAAGTGATCCCAACCAATCCCGGCGCCACCATAGATTATTCGATCAGGATCGTTGAGGTGGAGCCTCCTACTCGAAATCCGTTCGATGCCATGTTAACTTCTCCACCCGTGTTCGAGACCGAAGTATCCGGCATCACGGTGTACAATCTTCAAATTCCGGAGGACGTAATTCTCGAAGCCGGAAGAAAGTACGCCATTCAAATCACCGCTAAAAACGATGCTGGCGAAGTAGCTTTCAAAAACGATGGAAAAAGCGAGATCTGTGTTTTTAAATTTGGCTCGGCACTCGCAGGATCAGGCGGTCTGGTTGTCACACCCGTTTATCCGCTCGACGACGATGTCATTCCCTTCAGCTTCTTCCCGATCATTGTGCGGTATGATCCTTACGATGACCAATACAATAATTTCTCGTACGATTTCAGCATTCAAAACAACAAGGGATTCAGCGACACGAATACTGATGACTTGAACTGGGGCAGCGGACCGTTGGAATCACAGCGCGATGCGACGGGTTTCCGGGAAATGACCCAAGATCAGGCGCAGCAAATTGCATTGTACAAAAATCAAAGCGATCGAGGCATGAGCGGATTCAGGTTTGAACGTGGAGCCCATTACAACTGGAATGCCGACATTGAAATCGAAAGGCGTGGCGCACCTATTACTGCCCATGTGCCAAACACGAATTTCAAGGTCGGCATGTCGGCTTCAATCTTACAAGAGCCTGCCGACAATGATACCGTACCTCCGGGCGACATTCATTTTCGCTGGCAAACAGGTCAGGAACCTGTAAAGCTCATGCCCGACTACGCCATCGTTCAAGCGAGGCATGGAAGTCCCACGACTTTCTTCAACGGACTTGTAGACGAACGCTGGGTGATCGAAGTGAGCAAAAGCGAAACCTTCACAACGATCGTCAACACCTTGGGCGGAAGGCTGGGTTACAATGCTGACCTCATGAGCGATCCGCAAGTAGTTAAAGATGAACTATACAAAGACCTCGAAGAATCGTTTAACATCACCGAAAATGGAAGATATTACTGGCGCGTGCGCTGGATGAACTCGCCTGAGAATATCAGCGACAACTCATCTTATGCAACGAGTCCTGTTTGGAGTTTTGTTATCAGCGATTCTGCCAGTACCACACCCCCGGTTGCTTCACGCGACTCCGTTGCCACAGGAGCTTGTGTCAGTGTGTGCATCGCAGAACCTGTTACTAATCGTACGGCAGTGTCGGGACTCACTGTTGGAACCAATTTGATCATTGGAAAATTCACGATGACCGTCCGCTCCATTGAGAGTAGCGCCGGAGGGCGGTTCACCGGCGAAGGTGTGGTGACCATTCCGTTCCTGAACGGTGTAAAAATTCTGGTTGACTTCAATGGCATACAATACAATTCCGAATCGAAAATATTTGCCGGAACAGTTACGGCTAAGGCCGACCGCGAGTTTGTATCCGAAGAAATGCGCACTACTGTTGGCAGTGTACTATCGATGAGCGAAACCGAAGCCCGCAACCTTCATGGATTCATCAGTGATGGCGAGCGATTGATGAGTGCTTTTACGGGATCAAGGGAGATTGGCATGCCCATCGGCATCGACCGAGAGATAGATGGTCATCGTTACGTGATTGGCATCGTTGCCATGGAATTTACGACTGAGCGTGCCACGGTCGATGCGCTCATGAGTCTGGATATCCCTAACCTCGGAGACCGCATGCTCGCTCTCGGGGCAAAAGATATCTGTATCACACCGGGTGGTTTGGGAGATGAAGGAAGATTATATCTCGCCCGCGACTGGGTGGTTGTGCAGGAAGGAGAAACTCAATTTGCATTTAAGGGCTCCGAAACTGCAGACACCACACGCGCTACCTATGTGAGCTGGGATTGTCACGGATTTAAATGTATGCAGGTACGTGGCGAAGTGACTTTTCCCCGAAGCATGTTCGTGCCTGACAACGAAGACGGTACCATCGGAGACGGCCATGTAAAAGGTCGCTTCGGCGCGAAGGCTTGCCGCGGTGGCAACTGGATTGCGATGATCGATTTCGATCCCTTCCAGGTGAACGGACTCGAGGGCTGGGGCTGGAATGCCAGCAACGCTTATCTGGACTTTTCCGATCTCGAAAATCCGCCCGACTTCAGATTACCGGCCGGCTACGGCGATACCACCTTGCTCGACTCTCGACTGATCAACACGTGGCAGGGATTTTATATGGAACGAATCGAAGTACGACTGCCTCCTGAATTTGCCAGCACCTCCTCGGCTGGCGGTGGCCGCATCACGTTCGGAGCTTATAACACGATCATCGACAACACCGGTCTGAGCGTATCTATCCAGGCTCGCAACATACTCGAAGTATCGGAAGGAAACTTCGAAGGCTGGGCATTTGCCATCGACACGCTCAACATCGACTTTGTTTCCAACACATTTACACAGGCCGGCATGGCAGGGCGCATCGGTATGCCCATCTTCGAAGCCGGCGACAATTTGAAATACAGAATGGCGCTGAACTTCGACGACGATCATGGCGAGTTCAGCTATCAATTCCGCGTATATACCCGCGATACGCTTAACATACCCATGTGGGGTGCGGCGCAAATGTTCTTCAAACCCAATTCATCGATCGAGATCGGATTTAACGATCCCGAGAAAGGCGATCACGCCACGGCCCTGTTGCATGGCGGCGTACACCTTGTGGGTGATTTTGGTGCCATAGCAGGTGTAGCCTTCAGAGGAATAAACTTCGAAGGACTCTATTTGAGCACCAGTCCGGATGAACAAGGACGTTACTTCAAAGCCGATAGCTTATACATCGCTCACGCCAGTCCGCAGAAATCTGCGTCGGGTTTCCCGGTGAACATCGAGAACATCAACTTCAATATCAACACCATCACACGTCCGGGTCTGGAGTTTGATCTGATACTGAATTTCGCTGAAGGCAGCACGGCCATTGGTGCCGAAGCCCGATTTGGTGTTTTTGCAACCTTCGAAAAAGTAGGCGACGAATTTCGTGTTGGTTTTGGCGGAGTGGACGTTGGTCGTATCGCCATCGATGTAGAGATCAGCGTCATGAAACTCGAAGGTGAGTTACAGTTCTATCGCGACGATCCCACTTATGGCAATGGCACACGCGGAAACATCCGGGTGGAGTTGCCGATGAATATTTCCGGTGAACTTACAGCATACTTTGGAACCGTGGGAAGTCCGCAGCGGGGACGCTACGGCACCGCAGATTATTTTAACTATTGGTTTGTCGATGGCATGATCACTTTCCCAGGACTACCCATTTTTTCAGGCTTCGCTATCTACGGCTTCGGTGGTGGCGCATACCATCATATGACCATGCGCGAGAGCCAACTTCCCAACCCCCAAGATACCAGAACCGGATCAGGAAGAACGTCGGTGGTGTATGTGCCGAGTTATACCACAGCGCTCGGATTAAAATTCACGGCTGTATTCGGAACGCATCCATCAAGCGATGCTTTTAACATGGACGTTCGCCTGGCAGCAGAGTTCAACAGTTCATTTGGTTTGAATTTTATCAATATTGGCGGCGAAGGTTATTTCATGGCCTCCATCACCGACCGTGGTGAAGCCAAAGTTTGGGCTCACGTGGATATGTTGTTTGACAACCGCGAAGACTCAGGCCCAAAATTCTCGGGCAACTTCGATGTATTTGTCAGAGTGGGCGATTACCTCTACGGCCGGGGCGAAGGATATAAATTTGTGGACCTGGAGATATACGCAGACAGAAATACCTGGCACGTTTACATGGGCACACCTGAAGACCGTGCCGGACTTATCGCCGACGTGCGCGTGATTCGGGCAGAACTCACCACTTACCTGATGGTGGGTCATGGAATTCCTATCACGTTGCCTCCTCTTCCCGCACGCATTCAATCGGTTTTAGGTGGCGATGACCTCGAAGGAGGCGGTGAAACTTCAGCGCAAGCCAATTCCAGAACAAGAAATCCAAGTGACGAAACGCTCTACCGCTCGGGTCAGGGATTCGCATTCGGTACAGCGCTAGCACTCGATGCCAATTTCGACTTTGCTATTTTTTACGCAAGCCTCGGACTCGACTTGGGTTTCGACCTGAATTTTTCCAAGACTACACAAGCGATCTGCGCGGAAACAGGTGCCGCTCCCCGGGGGATCGACGGATGGTATATTCAGGGCCAGGTATTCGCCGGACTCTATGGCGAGATGGGCGTGCAGGTGGACCTGTTCTTCGTCAAAGGAAGATTTCCCTTCATACAACTTGCGGCAGCGGCCGTGTTGCAAGGCAATTTCCCCGATCCCACCGGCTTCCGCGGACGCGCCGGACTTTATTACTCGGTGTTAGGAGGGATGGTTGAAGGACGCTGCAACTTCCAGTTCGACATCGGCCAACGTTGTACATACGTTACACCTAACCCTTTAAGTGGCATGGACTTTATTGCCGACATGTTGCCGCAGAATGGCGGTCACAACGAAAGTTGCTTTACGAGTCCCGCAGTATCATTCAACCTGCCAGTGAACAAGAACATCGAATTCCCTTCCACCGCTGTTGATGGTTCCGAGATCACGCGTGTGTTCTATCCCTTTATTGAAACCTTCACCTTCAGGAGGGTGTCAGCACGCCAGGATGTGCGCGGAACCTATGCGCTCGATCGCACCAAAACAGAGCTGCGCTTCAGACTCGATCAGATGCTTGTGGGCAACACAAACTACCAGATGCGGATCGTGATCAAATCTTACGAAATATTCAGCGATGGCACACGCAGGTTGGTTCGCAACAACGACGGCTCGACCTGGATGGAAGAACGGTATATCAATTTCACCACCGGACCGGAGCCCGACAAGATCCCAGAAGAACAAGTCTCCTACTCCTACCCTGTGCGCAATCAGTACTACTTCCTGAAAAATGAGGTACGCGAGAACAAGGGTTTGATCCAACTGCTGAATCCGGTGGACCGCATCTTCAGGCGCGATATCGACGGAAATATTTACCGCTACTTTGTGCGCTACATTCCGGTAAGCGGTGGCGATACTACCGAGATCGACCTGACCTACACGACGGGACGAACTATTCAGTTACCATTGCCAACCACTTTGGAGAATGAAACCATGTATGCTATTCAGATCGTGCGAAAACTTACCAGAAGAGCAGGTCGTAGCATGATGGAGATGGCTGGCAATCCCACAGCCTTGGGTTCTCGGGCGATGGAACGCTTAAATATCCGATTGGCGGGTGATGCCGGTACAGCGCTGATCCAAAGCCAGGCCCAACGATTGTTGCCGGGCGAAAGTGTTGAGCGCGACGAAAGGTTGTTGTACAAATTCTACTTCCGCACCAGCAGGTTCAGTTCGTTACAAGACAAACTAGCTTCCGCAAGTTTGACGGCCACTTACAAAAACTTGCTTATCGCAGAAGCTTTTGAAGTGAAAACCAGGATCGATGAGCCGTTCGACGAATTTGAAGTGAACGGCCTGACTAAAAATGGAATCCAAGTGATGAAACCCCTGGTTAACCTGACTGATCCATGGGTAGACAGTTATCATACAAGACTGGTCAAACCGAATATTTACAATTTCCATTTCGATTATCTGGTGGCGTTGATATCCGAACGTTTCGCACACCTTAACTTCCCCACGATACCTTTGATTGAATCCGAGCGATTGCCGAGAGAAACTATTAACTTTTCGTCAACGGGTACCATCATCACCGGTGGCATCACCGAATATCAGATCGCCAATGAGGCGAGGCGAAATTCCGCCTACGGAGAAGAAACATCTTCGGCAGTGTCTTCAGCGTTAGGTGGCAGCAGCATGATGGCAGCATCGGGCACACTGAACAGTGGCATGATATTCCAATCTGCATCCATGATTGCCACCACATCTGTTCCCAATGTTCAGATGATCTATGGAACGAGCGCGCAGGTGTGGGGCGATATGATGGTATTGAAACGACACGTGGCCCGCACACTGGCTTACACGGTCGGAGCCACCTATCCGGTAAGACAGGCGTTGCAGGCGAGATATCCAGGACTGTTTACAAAAGCCAATACGTTGATCAGACAGAATGCTATTGACTACCGGTACATTCGCGGCAGGTATAGCATCGACATGCAATACCAGATCCCCACAGGAGGCCGATATCAGACAGGAACAAAAGTTACAAAGACGTTTAGCTACTAACAGTATGATGAGTAGAAAATTTTTCTGGACCATAATTTTAATGGCTGCAGCCTTAACAGAGATCTGCGCACAAAAACGTGATACGCTGAAAGCCTTTGAAGCCGAACTCTTTGCGCAAGCACGTTATCGCAGCGACAGCATTGTGCTTCGCTGGGCACCCACCAAAGCCAGTGCATGGACCCAAGCCCGAACCACTGGATTTATTATCGCCCGAACCATGCTGGATGAAGGCGGTTCCTTCGATCCGGCAACTTTTCAGGTTATCACACCGGCGCCCATAAAACCGTGGCCGCTCGAGCGTTGGGCGTCTATCGCGGGGCAAAACAGCACTGACGATTTTGCCAAAGTTGCCGCCCAGGCTTTATATGGAAAAAGTTTCACCGCCACCGGTTTTATTGCGCAAGCCGATGAGTATGCAACTCGTTTTTCTTTTGCTATGCTCGCCGCAGATATTTCGAAGAACGCAGCTCAGGCTCTCGGTGTGAGGTATGCCGACAAAAAAATAGAAAAGGGAAAAACCTATGTATACAAGATCACCTGCCCTACTGATACCAGTAAATATAAAATCATACCAGGCGTTGCCATCGTCAATACACTTGAAGAAGATCAGATCGCACCCGTAGTTATTGCTAACACCGTTGAGCGTGAACGGATGATTGAAATTCACTGGAACCGAAACTTTCATGCACCCCATTTTTCGGCTTACTACATCGAACGATCAGATGATAATGGGAAAAATTATAAGCGCCTCAACAAGATGCCCTTCATTCATCCGATCTCGGAAAAAAATCCGCGTACTGTAGATAATATCGTTTATTCCGATTCTATCCCTGTCAACTATAAAGAATACTACTATCGTGTGGTCGGCATTACACCTTTTGGCGAACTGGCTAAACCTTCAGAAGCTGTAAAAGCATTAGGTCGCGATAGAACACCACCTCCACCGCCAGTCAACGTTCAAGCCAAACATGCGGGTGGAAAAAAAGTAAGGATCACCTGGGACTATCCCAAACAAACCAAAGCCATGCGTGGCTTTCTTATTGGACGAGGGAATAATCCGTCCAAACAATTTACCCCTCTCACCGCACAACCGCTGCCTTTCAAAACGCGTGAGTATGTTGATATGCAGGCCGACGAGTCGGGCAGTAACTATTACATTGTTGCTGCCGTCGATACTTCGGGCAATGCTTCGATCTCGTTGGCACAGTACGCGATGATCATCGACAGTATCCCTCCTTCTCCACCAAACGGACTTGCAGGTGCCATCGATTCGCTGGGTCATGTAACCCTGCGCTGGAAGCTTGGATCTGAACGTGATATCAAAGGTTATCTTGTATTTTTTGCCAACAAGCCTGATCATGAATTTTCGCAGCTTACCCACAGACCGCTACAAGACACCGTATTCCGCGACACGATTGCTATCAAGACCCTGACAAAAAAAATTTACTACCGTGTGGTAGCCATCGATTATAATTCCAACTATTCAAAATTTTCAGAGATCCTTGAGCTGCGGCGTCCCGATGTTGTGCCGCCCAGTGCAGCGGTAATGGATTCGTATAAGGTGACCGAGCAAGGTGTTGAACTCGTGTGGGTAGCGAGCTCGAGTGAAGATCTTGCCAAGACCATTTTATATCGCCTCGACGACAAGAAAAAAGACTGGACACCCATCGCCACCTTCCCGGCCAATGGCTCAAAGATGTCGTTTACCGATACCACCAACCTCGAAGCTGGAAAAATTTATTCCTACAGTCTGATCTCCATAGACGAAGACGGCCTCCAATCAAAACGATCGATACCCATAAAACTTAAATATGCCGACTTCAGCAAGCGCCAGGCCGTGAACAACCTTTTTGTTCAGCCAAATGTCAAGGACAAAAATATTTTTGTAAACTGGACTTACCCGGTAAAAGGCGAATATCGCTTCATCGTTTACCGTGCAGTGAATGGATCTGGGTTTACGTCTTACAATACATTGAGTGGAAATATCACGTCGTTCAAAGATGTTGATGTAAGAAAAGGCAGCACCTATGAGTACTCCGTGGGCGTAGTTTACAAAGATGGAAAGAAGGCTCCATTCGGGAAAATTGTTAAGACTAGCTTGTAACAAGCGTGCGATCAGGGACGAGCACAGGGATACAAGACTTATGTGTACATTTGGGCATGATCAAAAAACTCATCGAAACACTCGACTTCGAGGGATTGAAGGATCACCTATCAAAACAGCCAGAGCTGGCCAACGAAGGATTTACTTGTGACGAACGGAATCCGGCAATAGAACATCCGCTGCACAGGATCTGTGACGGGGTGTTTATGAAAGTTTATTCCGATTTAGAAGGCGTAGAGCTTGCCAAAATATTTCTATCGTTCGGTGCAAAGGTCGACGGCTGGGGCCTGATTGAAAAGAGAGATTCACCCTTGGTGGCTGCTGCAAGTCTTCATGCTGACGAAGTCGCTTTTCTTTACATCGACCATGGCGCTAATATCCACCATCGCGGTTGTCACGGCGGAACCGCCTTGCATTGGGCGGCTTGGTGCGGCAGGGACAAACTCGTGAAACGACTCATTCGGGAAGGTTCAGACATTCACAAAAATTGTATCGACTTCGAAGGCACACCCCTGCTATGGGCCGTACATGGATATAAATTTGGTGGCGAAGTGAACCGATCTCACCAGATCGAATGTGTTCGTCTGCTACTGGAAGCTGGTGCCGACAAGACCACCACCAATATAGAAGGAACAAAACCCATCGGTTTCTTAAATGCAGATGATGTTGATATGATCAGAATATTGGAGGGAGCTTAAAGCAGAAAGTCATAGTGCGTCGTGAGTCTTTGTGCTTTTTACGCTTCGTTTTACTCTACTTCATTTCCGGAAACGATAAATCCTTCCCGGAAACCTGATTTACCCTCGGCAATGCAACCGGCGCATTGTTCCATTCGTCATGATAGTAAATGATATTTTCTAGCGTGATACCTGTGGCCTTTTTGAGTTTTATCACGTGGGCATTGTCTTGTGCTCGAACGAATTTTACGGAATTGAACTTCGCGCCTCTTACGTCGTCGAGGAAAATGGCGTAGCGGCTATCACGTTTTTCATAGTTGAAAGTGCAGTCCTCGACCAGCAGTCCCGACACGTGTCGTGCCCAGATGCCATACGCAGGCTGGATCTTGAGATTCGAAACATTGTATTGCCCCACACCCAGTTCCGGCGGCGCTTGTGCCGTGTCCGCCACGGGATTTCCGCCCTTGACGACGACATGCACGTCTTTGAACTCAATGTTCTGAATGTATCCGGTATGTTTTCCATTCGGCAGTATAAAGTCCAATCCACCCTCCACTTCCCGGGTGTCAGGAAGTTTATATCCGGCGATGATGGGGCTTGCCCGCTTTTGCGACCCGTCGTAAACTTTCCACCGGTTTCCGCTATACGAACTTCCGCTGTAAACTTCAGTTACGTCGATATGGTTGAGTATGATATTTTCCACTTGGCCGATGTTTACATTTTTAACCAAAAGCTCCTCGTGACGCTGCCCGTTTTCGGTAAAGACATATTTGCCAGCATCAGCACCCAGCACCCGCCCGCGATTGGAGATGGAAATAAAAAACGGTGTGGTGGCGCGATACATTTTGGAGCGCGAATGAATGGGGCCGGTATGTCCGCAGTTAAGGTGGATATCTTTGATGTGGCCGCCATCATTGGTAGAAATGGAGAATCCGGCCTTATTGGCGCCGGTCACAAAAATATTATCCACATGAACATCCTGGATATCATCAGCCGTTTCGGAGCCGATCTGCAGCAGGTTGCAGTTCGTATCGCCAATAATATTCCTCACCTTATAATTCCGCGCTGGCCTGGTAAAACCCAGTGCACAATCCGAGCCCAACTTGACAATATCGTCTGAACTTACCTTGGAATAAATATTCGCGGCGGTAACATTGTTGCATTCCATGAAGTCGTAAATATCCCGGGCATTACCGGTATTGTATTGAGCGAAGTAAGTATCGTGTACATGAATGTTGTCCGAGCCGGTGGCCAGCAATGCAAAATGCCCGGCCCTGTCGATATTCAGCATGTTGCCGGTGTCATAATTTTTTGCACCATCGTTGTCGATGTAATACGGTGCATCCTTGTCCTGATCATACCAAAGGTCATTTGCCCTATACAGGCCACCGATCTCAACGTTGGTACACAGCTTCAAGGTAAACATCTTGTCGGCGCGGTTATCTGGGGCATTGTTCATCACCCGGTCGCCGGTTACAAGATTGCCGTTGCCGGTGATCAGGCCATTGCCAATGATCTTCACGTTGTTCAGTCGCTCGCCGAAGAACATGGTGTTCCGGAAATAGTGATGTCCCACGTCCTGTTTGGTCAGGTAATTCTCTGGATCCTCATAAGGTCCGGTATCCGTTGGCGACAACCCCGAACGGTATTCTTTATCGCTAAACCATGTGGTCTCCGGTGCATCGGCTCCTTTGATAGCGCGAATGACAGCCCCTTTATCCACATAGAGATACACATGACTTCTAAGGTGCACGGTCCTGACGTTGTAAGTTCCCTCGCTAAAAAGTAGCGTACCACCGCCTATTCCCGCGAGGTAAGCGATGGCTTCATTGATTTTTTCTGTGTCATCCTGGTGGCCGTCGGCTACGGCGCCAAAACTCTTAACATCCAGCTTGCCGCTATAAAAATGGGCAAGGTTCGAAAACTCCTGGTGTTTTCCTTCGCCGACCGCCAATCTGAAACTATAAAGTTTATCAGGCAATAATCCGGAAACAGTGGCTATAGCATGCTCAGTATCTACTACGGCGTTGGAACGTCTCCACACGTTTCCCTGGTCTGTTGATTGCATTAACTGAATAGCAGCATGCCCATTTCCTTTTGTCCATCGGAAAGCCGCTCTCGAATAGGTGTCGTCTTTTTCCTCGTATAGAAGGCTGGTGTTGGATACACGTTCAAAATCGGCGATCATGTTCACCGCGGTGAGCGTAGTTTTTTCGGCGCCTAGCCCGGCGCTGGAGAGCACTTCGGGCTGAGCGGTAGTGTAGGTAGCCCGGAAAGAATACTCGCCTGCAACGGGAAGTTTCACGCTCCTGATGACGATCTCCAGGTCTTCTCCATTGGCGGCACGAAGATCGAGGTGCCTGAAGGTGAGGGTGGACCCGCCTTCGGAAGTTTTGGAAACGGATACCTCACCAACCTTGGAATACGGGTAGCGGCTACCGGCCCTGCCAATGGATTGGATACTCAGATCTTTAAGGGATGTAGTGCCTCGGCCAATAACATTCACCGTGGTATTCTCGAGGGTGGCCTCGATACCCGGCGGTAGATGGATGACCACGGTAGCATCTGGACTGCGCTGGCCGGCGGTGAACCTCAAAGTAAGATCGCGCGCGGCGTTCACGGTAAGCTGCCGCGGATACACGCTGAGCTTGCCTCCAACGGCCATCGGAGTTAAAGTAATAGTGTAGGTGCTTCTGGTTTTCCCTTGAGAAATAACGACTAGACGGTCTCCTTCCTCAATGAGGCCTTCGCGCTTAACAACATCATCTTTGTTGACAACTTCGTATTGTTGGATCGATCCATCGAGGGAAACTAGCTGTGCGAGGAGCTCTTTTACGCTGGGCCGGGTTGAAACCAATCCCTGATCAGCGGGAGTATCTACTGTGAATCTAAAGGTGCTGCCAGTGATTACCGCCAGCGTGTCCGAGGTGATTTTCCCTATGAAAATGGCTGTCGGCGACGCCGTAATTCCCTTTTGAAACCGGGTCTTTTTACCCTTAGCGGTTTGTCCGTAGCCAGTGATACAAGCGAGGACCATACATATCAATGCCGATGACCGTAGCATATTGTTTTAGAGTAGTACCGAAGGAAAAGACGTCTTTTTTTGTATCTCTCCTATAAAATGTGATGTTATTTTTTACATTTGGGCGAGAATATTAAATCAGTATTTTTGATCGCCTCGCTGATCATTGCTGAATGAACTGACTCATGAACAAAGAAGAGCATTCGAAACTTACTGCATTTTCCCTAGGGAAAATGGACCTCGGAGCAGGCCGGGTAACAGGTGGATCAGAAGAGATTTACAACTCTCATTACCTCTCAATGTCACGCGATCATTAGGATAATTTAAGTTACACCTGTATTTTAGATGGAATATTCAGACTCAAAATACTTTTTCAACCACTAAATTAAATTAAAACGCTATGGCAAAAAAAGCGAAAAAGGCTGCGAAGAAAGCAGCACCAAAGAAGGCTGCGAAGAAAGCCGTGAAAAAAGCTGCGAAGAAAGCCGCTAAGAAAGCTGCTCCTAAGAAGGCAAAATCCAAGAGAAAACCTAATGCAGCATTCATGGCTGCGCTTACTCCCAGCGCACAGTTAGCTACCGTTATTGGTAACAAGCCACTTCCCAGAACTCAAATCATCAAGAAAATCTGGGATTATATCAAGAAGAACGGCCTTCAAGACAAGGTTAACAGACGGATGATCAACGCCGATGACAAGCTAAAGGCGGTATTCGGTGGCAAAGGCCAGATCTCCATGTTCGAACTGGCGAAAGTTGTCAGCAAGCACGTGAAGTAATCTTGTCGTCTTTGAACACACTGTAAAAAACCCGAGCGCTGCCCGGGTTTTTTATTTTTTCAACCTTTCACTTACTTCATTTATTCCGATCTCAAAACATCGACAGGCTTTAAGAACGCCGCGCGAATGGCCTGGTAACTGATCGTCAACAAGGCGATGATGACGGCGATCAACCCGGCATAGAGGAAGATATCCGGCCCTATCGGTGTTTTATTCACGTAGCTCTCCAGCCATTTTTGCATCATGAGCCATCCCAATGGCGCTGCCAGAACAAAGGAGATCATGATAAGTTTTACAAAATTCTGAGTGAGCATTCTGAATATATTGTTCACCGACGCGCCAAGCACAAGCCTGATGCTGATCTCCTTGCTGCGCTGCTCCACCATAAAGGACGATAACCCGAACAATCCCAGCGAAGCCACAATAATAGCGAGAATGGAAAAGCTGGTGAAAACCTTGCCCATGCGCCGCACATCTTCATACATACGCGCGTAACTTTCGTCCAGAAAGGTATAACGAATGGTTTGCTGTGGTGCGAATTTCCTCCATACACCGTCAATGATGCCGAGCACCGCAGGCATGTCAGCAGTATTTACTTTTACGGCTGTGATCGACGGACTGTTTCCCAGCACCATACAAAGGGGTCTTACGTCTTCTTTTAGCGATTCAAAATTAAAGTTCTCCATCACGCCGATCACATTCCAGTTTTTATAGTTGTAAACGCGCTTGCCTACCGGATCTTTCAGGTTAAGCTCTTTGGCCATAGCCTGGTTGATCACTACAGCATCTGAGTCTGAAGGTATATCGCGGGAGAAATCTCTTCCGTCCACGATTTTGATGCCGAGGGTCTTGATATAGTCGTGATCGACCTTCCAGAACTGTGTGCCCACACCCTGATCCAGTTCCTTTCTGCCTTCATTCCAAAATCCATTGCCATTTCGTTTGGTGCCGCGTATGGGCAGGTAATCGCTTACTGTTACATGTTTGATATCGCGCTGACGCAACAACTCTTCTTTAAATGTACCAAGCTTGTCGCCCAGCAAGTTGGTACCCTGAATCAACACGACCTGATCTTTTTCAAATCCGACCTTCGTCGTCAGGACATGCTGCATTTGCCGGTAGATGATAAACGTGCCGATGATCAACACGATAGATGTTGTGAATTGAAAGACTACCAGAAAACTGCGCATGTAGCCGCTCTTGCTGCCAAGCGCCAGGCGCCCCTTCAACACCTCGATAGGTCTAAAGGATGACAGGTAGAATGACGGATAAATTCCCGCCACCAGGCCAACAAGAAGGGCGCCCGCGCCCATCAAGGGTAGCAGCCACCATTCGTTCCATGGAAATGTCATGGTCTTTCCCACCAGCGCCGAGCTAAAAAAAGGAAACAACAACGCAGCCAGTAAAAGCCCGATCACAAACGAGAAGAAGCTGAATAAGAGAGATTCAATGAGAAACTGGCTCACGAGATTTCCGCGGAAACATCCTACCACTTTTCTCAGTCCCACTTCTTTCGCGCGGTTTGCCGATTTGGCAGTAGATAGGTTGATAAAATTGATACAGGCAATAATGAGTATAAAAACCGCTATGGCACCCGACATCCAGGTAAACCTGGCATCTCCGTGATTGAAACCGTCGCGGATCTGCTCGGCGTTGAAATAGATCTCGTCTATCGGCTGCAGCCTATAGCTCAGGTTCTTCACTTCTTCTTCGATGTTGGCGACTCCCGCCTCTTTCATTATGGGTAAATAATACTTCACGCCGACAGCCTTCAACTTATCGCTGAGCTCGGCCGGATTGGTACCCGGTTGAACCAGTATATAGGTAGGGTAATTGCTGGCAAGCCAGTTTGTTTGTTCGCCCTGATAAAATTCTCTTCCCGATAAAGTAATGAAAAAGTCGTATTGAAAATGGAGATTGTCCGGCAGGTCGGCCATCACACCTCCCACCTTATAGGGTCTGCTCTCGTCGTTGTTTACGATCATCACTTTGCCCAGCGGATCTTCATTCGGAAAATATTTATCTGCTTTTCTTTTCGTGATCACTATGGTGTTGGGCTCGGCAAGTGCATGCGCCGCATCGCCATAGATAAAGGGCAGATCGAGCATCTGAAGAAATTCGGGGTCAGCATAGACGAACCCAGCCTCATGCGTATTCTCAAGCTGACCGTCGCGGCGAATGTCGTTACTTCCGGCTCCGAAAAGTTCTACCGGGTTCAGACGCGCAACTTGTTCGATCTCGGCATAGTCTTCTTTGATGGCCGGGCCCAGCGGCGCAGGCAGGTGTATACCTTTTTGTATTTTTCCTTTGTTATTGTAGATCTCCACCACGCGATAAATTCTATTGCCCCTGCGATAATTCTTGTCGTAGCTAAGCTCATGGCGTATAAATAACGAGATGAGCAAGCACGCTGCGATACCCAAGGCAAAGCCCCCTACTTTGATCGACGAGTACATCTTTTGGCGCGACATATTTCGCCAGCCAATCTTAAAATAATTTTCCAGCATAGCGTATTGATTAATATTTCGTAACGACCTCTTTCGAAGGGCAAACGGACGGAGATAGTGAAACACCTGATACCAATAATTCCACCTTGCCCGCGATAACGACTTTTTGTGAAGCACACTATAAAATTTCTCGTCGAGGTCTCCCTGCACTTCCTCGGCGAGGTCGCTCCTCAAAAACCAATTAAGAAATTTCTGCGCCAGTCGCGGCGGCTTGTGAACATTAGGTTTCAAAATGATGGACGTTTAAATTCCGTAATTCACTTTGCCCGTAGCAAAATCAGGATACTGTTTCCAAAGCGAAACTTTGAAGTCGCGCGAAGCTTTGAGGATACGGCGGCCATAGGCGGTGATCACATAAATACGTTTCCTTCTGCCTCCGCGTTCGGCTGTAGCTTTGCCCATCTCAGACGTCAGGAAGCCTTTTTCCTCCAAGCGGTTCAAAGTAGAATGGACCGCACCAATGGATACAGCTCTTTCGGTTTGCACTTCAAATTCTTCGGCAATATTAAAGGCGTAGGCTTCTTCGCCCAATATACCAACCAGCAGCAGGATCACCTCTTCAAATTCGCCCAGGCGTGTTTCTTTCATTTGTTACTAGATTGTATAGCAAATATACGGACGCAGTATGTTATTTGTTCTACTTTTTAGTATCAAATGATAACTTTTTTGATGAGTGCTTCAAAAAACAGGAAATTCGGCGCGTGCAAAACGGTAAATTTGTGCGGCGAAAGCTAAAACACAGGTGAAAACGTGAAGCATTTGTTGTCAATTGTATTAGGCTCCATAGTTGCCTTGGCTATCGTAGGTAGGATCGCGATTGAAGCTTACCAGGCAATCGGCGCCGTCATCAATTATTTTTTTAAGGACCATATTAATCGTCACTTGTTCTTCAGAAGGTTAAAGCCTGTTTATAAAAACTTTCTCGAGCAGAACTTCACCTACTATAAAAAACTGGCCGGCAATGACAAGCTGTTGTTCGAACGCCGGGTGCAAAAATTTATTAGTATGAAAGAGTTCGTCGCACGTGGCGAACTCGCTCAGGTAACTCCCGAAATGAAGGTTTCCATCGCCGCTACCGCCATACAGATCACGTTCGGATTGCCCAGCATCTATTTTGCCCACTTTTGGAAAATATTGATCTATCCCGACGATTACTATTCTAACATTACCAAACATTATCACCGTGGTGAAGTTAATACGAGGGGATACATTGTGCTCTCCTGGAAAAATTTTCTGCACGGATACATCCACGAGAATGACGGCAGAAATTTGGGTCTTCACGAAATGGCACACGCCTTGAAACTCAGCGACAGCATAAAGAACGAAGACTATAACTTTTGGGATACAATGACCCTTCATAAATTTACTGAACACAGCAGGAGAGAAATGCAAAAGATGGCCCATGGCGAAGGTTTGTTTTTCAGAGCCTACGCCACAACCAATGATCACGAGTTCTTTGCCGTCGCGGTCGAAAATTTTTTTGAACGTCCCGGTGAATTCCAGCGATACAATGCCACGCTATTCGATCTCCTTTGTGAATTATTGCAGCAAAATCCCTTACATTATCATAATGCTGAAACCCGTCGTTAAAACCACCATGAAAACCCTGCTTGCGTGGATCATACTGCTGACGACCCCCCATGTCTTTGGCCAAAAACCGGTCCGCAATACAGGCACGATCACCATTGGCGGCATCAAACAATATATTTCCTTTCGAGGAAACGATGATACAAAGCCGCTGTTACTATTTCTCCACGGCGGTCCCGGCGGATCGGTGATGAGTTATGCACACAAGTTTACGGCACGGCTTCAGGAGAATTTTATCGTGGTGCAGTGGGACCAGCGCGAAGCGGGCGAAACGCTAAAACTGAATTCGTCGCCGCTCCCGTTATCGCTAAGTCTCTTTGAGAACGATACACATGAAATGATCGACAGTTTATTGAAACGTTTTCACAGGCAAAAGCTTTACCTCGTAGGGCATTCCTGGGGCACCGTGCTGGGATTTGATATCGCAAAAAAAATTCCCGATAGACTATATGCCTTCGTAGCGATCAGCCCGGTGATCAATCAACTGGAAAGCGAACGCATCATTCTTTCAAAAATGAAAGAAAAGGCCAAAAGTCAACAGGAGATCGAAGAACTTGACCAGATCAAAATTCCCTTTGAAACATGGGAGGACCTTTACTATCACAGAAAATGGTTGTTTGCTTTCAATGGACAAACCGTGCGCTCCTTTTCAAAAAGTTTTGCTTCTAACTGGGCTGCAACATGGCTGCACGCCTGGAATGAAGCAGCCTCGATCAACCTGATGGAAAGTTTACCTGCCATTCGTTGCCCTGTGTATTTCTTCATAGGCACAAAAGATTACCAAACAAACTTCAAGATCGCCGAAGACTACTTCAACAAAGTGCAGGCGCCGAAGAAACAAATCTATTGGTTCGAGCAAACCGGCCATTCCATACCTTCCGCACAGCCGAGGCTCATGCAGGAGATAATCGTGGAAAAAATTTTTCCGGAGACTTATCAACGATAATAGACAACAGTGCAATCGGGGTTGCCTGTTTTGAACCGCTCAATTTCGCGTGCGGAGACCTTGGTATTGTAACACTTCAGTATTTTAAGTGAAAGATAACTTATAGCCTCCAGCTTGCTCACGTTGGTGTTCGAACAGTCCAAAGACTCGAGCGTTGGCAATTTTTCGAGTGCATCCAGTCTTCTGATCTGCGTTCCGGCGCAATTCAGGGTCTTCAAATTCGGCAAACTTCCCAGAGCTCTAAGATCATCGACCGGCGTGTTGGATATATCCAGATCCACCAAGTCTGCAAACTGACTTAACGACTCAATTTTCTGTATCGGACTATGCGTGGCGTGCAGCGACCTGAGCGCGATAAAATTTTCCAATGGCGGGATCTCGGTGATCGCCGTTCCCGAAAAATGTAGTTCTTTCAAGCGCGCAAATTCACTCAATCCCGACAAGTCGCCGACGGGAACATCTTTAAAATGCAACGACTCTTTTTCGATCAGCCTGTGCAAATTCTCGCGGGTGGCGCTCGTGTCTTTTGTCATTTGCTGGCGGAATATTTCCTTCCAGTTCGGCGAAAGGTTTCCCCACCAGCGGTTCAGGTGAACAGTCTTGTAAACCAGCAAACATTTTGGATTTTTTTCTAAGAATTCTCTTGCATTAATATCGTGGGCAAATGTGTGGTCGACATAAACCCTTTCCAGAGCAGCCAAACCAAATAGAGGTTCTATAGTTTCTATCCTGCTCCGGTCGGCACGCAGCTCCTTTAACATCGTCATTTGATTCAGTACCGAAATATCTTTTACACCTGTGTCGCTGATGTCGAGGTATTGAATTTCTTTAAGATCGCGCAACGGCGAAAGGTCAGTAACGCTCGTCTGGCGAATGACAACGGCACGAAGCTTACGCAGCCGGCGAATGGGTTCCAGATCACGAATGGTGGCATTGCCAGTCGCATTGAGGGAATCCAGGTAAGTTATTTTCGCAAGTTCGTCTTTCGAAGGGCCTTGTGCCGATGTTGAAACCACCTTTGCGGTAGTACTCAGAATCTTTTGCCACTCCGGCGTCAACGTTGCCCACCACCCTTTAAGGTCTTCTGAATCAAAAATCACCAATGCCCCACGGTGCGCTGCCATGAACGCGTCGGCTTTATCTCTTTTTATCGCTGTTCGATCGCAATATATCTTTTCTAACCTTTGTAATTTCTGCAGAGGTTGCAGATCTGAGATCAACGTGTGATTGGCATACAATACCTTCAGGTTCTCCAAATTTTTTAACGGGCTAATGTCTCTCACCCGTATACTATCCATAATAAGGTCTGTCAGATTTTTCAGTGTCTGCAACGGCGTAATATCCTGTACGGCAGTGCCGGAAATATCAAGTATCGTAATTTGTACCAACCCCGCAACAGGCGTAAGGTTGTTCAGCCTGGTGGCATGGGCATCGAAGATGAGCAATTTGCCAAAGTTGGTCAGAACATTAAAATCGGCAATCGGCGCGTTCCGCAGCCTCAGCTCCTGCAGCTCCGTCATCCTTTCCAAAACCGAGATGTCGCTCACACGTGTGTGGTCGAGGTTCAGCCTCACTAATTTGTTTGAATACTTCAACGGTGACAGATCTTGTATATCAGTATAAGAAAGATCCAGGTTTGCAAGTTCGGTGAGGTTCCGGATCGGCGAGAGATCGGTGATCTTCGTGTGAGCAAGATTTAAACTCTTTAGACCATGCAGCAACGCCAGCGGCTCGATATTCTGGATATACTCATTATTACTCAGGTCCAGGTCATCGAGCGTAGCAAAATTTCTGATGTCGCTGACGGTGACACTATCTCGAAGATTGTACTTGTTTCTGAAAATCTGTTTCCATTCATACGACAACTCATTCCACCAATTGGCCAGCGCCCGCTTTTCATCAAACTCATTGGTATACATGCTCACGATCTTCAGATCCTGGTCACGCGGGTTGTAGTTGATCTCAATATAACGCGGTGTTGTGTTATTCACCGGCTGCCCTTCCGAAGTGGTACCCGTTAGGTTCCTTGTCAGTGAAACCTTATAAAATAGTTCACCAGTAGCCAGCGTATTTTTCTGAATGTTCTCTATCACAAACTCAAACTTGGCGTCGCTAAAAAAGAAATCCACATCTTTCAGGTAAGCCACTACATCTTTGTTGGTGATCACTTTTCTTTCTTCGTCTAAGTCATCTTCTACCTGAACCTTGGCGTCTCTAAAGATCTTCGAATAACTTTCAGTGATGAGAACATCTTTATCGCGGCTGGAGGTACTGCTGTTGCCGAGGGTGTTCAATACGAATTGCAGAAAGGCCACCATGTCTTTTACCTTCTTCTCATCGTCGGCGGGTGAAGACTGCGCTTTTTCAACGATTGATTCTGGCTTGGGCGCCTCGACTGCTTTTTTTTTCGGCGTAGAGTTCTGAAGAGGGGTCTTGGTCTTTTGTGTTGTCGATTTTGACTTTGACGTCGATGTTTTTTGGGTCGTAGGTTTCTTGGTCCCCTTCTGGGGTTTAGACTTTTGTGCAGGTACGCCAAAAGCCAACAACATCAATATAGCTGTGATCAGCCACAGTCTACTTCCTTTCATCTATTTAAATTTTACAAACCAATTGATCCTCCCCGAAATTAAGAAACATCCGATTTAAAGTTCAACAAGGTAGTACCGATGGAATGCCCATGGTTAATCATCACGTTGGGTCTTCTCTTTGCTGATGGGCATTTCATAGTACAGGTACTTTTTTAAGATATTTTTTTCAGCTTCGTTGTTTACTTTAACCAGGTTGGAGATCAACCAACCTGTGTTGTATCCGGACCTGTTAAATTCAGAAAGCTCAAAATACCATCCCCGCAGTTGAAAGAAATGGAACTTTACTTCGTCTACAGCCTTGAATTTCAGGTTTCCCTTCTTGACCTCGTATAAAAAAACCGACAGGTGATCGGGCACAAAACGTTTTACAGCAAATTGACTGACACTGTCCTTGTAAGCGAAAGCTTTGCGAAGGTTCATGAAGTCAAGCTCATGGCTCAAGGGATGAAGAAACTGCCCCACTTTTGAAGTGTCTCTGACGAAGTATGGCGTAAACATGTCAGCATAAACTTTTTGAATTACCCACTTGCTTCCCAAGTGGTCTTTCTCCAACTCCATAAATAGAACCACAGGCTGTTCCTTGCCATTCATTGTAAACACGGCATGAACTTCAGAAAACCAGTTACCGCCGTGAAAATTAAGAATGGTCGAGTCTTCTTTATCCAGAATGTGTTTAGCAAACTCGGTCTTTAGTGAATTGCTTATTCCGGCATTGCTTTCATCGAACAATACGCCCAGGTATTTTTTTCTCAATTTTGTACTTCTATACTGACGGTCGCGCGGGTAATAACGTTTACCTTTCTCATCCTCTTCACCATTAAATCTTCGGAAAAACTGATTGACCTGTTTGGATTCAGCATAGAGCTTACTTTCGTCTCCCATCTCCCCTACAAGTTGTGCCCTGAGTGTAAAAGATAAAAGGCTACCAATAATAAAGAGGCCCATCAGCTTGCGCCGACCGGTCGTTACAAAACACATGCTTGTTTTCATGCACTCGTCTCCGTCACGCGGATATCACCCAGTAACACATCCCAGAACTCGATAGTTCTGCCGGCAATCTGGGTCTTTTTACGCTCTACATAAATGGTGATATCTTTTTTTGTGGTGTCCTTATACTTCAATCCATCGTCGGATTCTCCTTCGAAGCGCTGGTAGATCGTCACAACGCCAACATAACGGCCATCGGGTTGTCTTTCGAGGTCGCTGATGTAATGAATATCGTACCATTGAATTTTAACACGATCGTAGTTAAGGGCCATCAGGCGTTCGAAGTACTGGCGCACTTTATAATAGTTGACTTCCTTACGATTGAGGGAAGAAACGCCCATCTCGCTTCCCGGTGCAAAAAGTTCTTCGGCGCGATCCATCACGCGGGTGGCCTCCGAGAAAGCCGTTTTTTTATTGCCAATGATGCTGATGTACTTGCTCAGATCCCTCACCTTTTCCAGCGCCAGAGAATCAATGGCTTGTTTTCGCTCCGGACTCACGTCGTCGGACTGCGCGAAAAGATTGCCCACCATGAACAAACCTAAAAGCAACTGAAATACACCTTTATATCTGGTAACTACCATAATTGTATGTTTAGTATTGTTTTTAATTTTTTCTCAATTCAACTTCTGTGATCTTACCGGACTCGTCAAACTGAAGATTTTGTATCCTGTTGATATTCTTCTTTTGATCTTTCAGATAATTCAGATAAGCTTTGATGGTCG